>CAMDBX010000187.1 GCA_945889445.1 Rhizobium sp. Q54 | reverse complement strand
CAGGAGGCCGGCGCCGCCTTGTTCATCGACGGCCAGGCCGCCCGTGGAAGTGTCGATGTTTAGGGGACCAGACAGAAGCGCTGCTACCTCGGGGATCCATCCGGCGCTGAACACGATGCCGTCGCAGGGAACGGTTTCGCATGCTCCATTGCGCTCAATCACCACAGCGGAGACGAGATTACCGGCCGCCTTGATCGCAACGACCCGGCTCTGCAAACGGATGTCGGTGCCCGCAAGCCGCGCCAGCCAACCCGCCGCAGCATATGAGGCAATCTTGGGCCGTTCGTCTACCAACATGCGTACTTTCATTCCGGCGTGCCGCGCTGTCCAGATTGCAGAGAAGGAGACGTGCTCCGCTCCAACAACGACGAGCGACTTCATGTCAGGCGGAAAACGCACCCCACGCGAAACCATCTGCTGCAGGAATCCGGTTGTCATGACGCCCATCGCAGGGCGTTCACCAGGCACAGTCCTGTTGCCGCGATTGGCTTCGCGGATGCCGGTCGCTATTAGAACTGCCCGGGGATGCAAAGTCCTGTAGCCGACCTCCGGTCCGGTAACAGTTGCGGCAGGTCCCTCACCCAGCGCAATGAGTGTCGTACCACAGAGAATGCGCACTCCGGCTGCCTCCACCCGCCGAAGCAGCTTTGCTGTGAATACAGGTCCTGATCGCGGGACTGCAAGATATCCGATCCCGAAACCCGGATGGGAACAGAATCGCGGCAGCCCACCGGGCTCATCATCCCGATCTATGATCAACACGTCTTTGACGCCCTGGCGCGCCAGTTCGATTGCGGCGCCGAGACCGGCAGGCCCTGCACCGACAATCAAGACTTCCGGATCACGCATCGTCGCCGTTCCTAGCCTGGTCGAACATTGCCTGAATGCGGGCACCGCAATAGAACCCTTGGCAGCGGCCAAACATCGCGCGTGTGCGGCGCTTGAGCGCCTTGATGCTGGCTGGCGGAATCGTCGAGGCCAGAGCGTCACGGACTTCCCCCACCGAGATTCGCTCGCAGTGGCAGATTATTTCAGCATAGGCTGGATCGGCTGCGATCAGCTCGGGACTAGCCCATGGTCGTACGCTGGTCTCAGCTAGGTCCGGCACCTTTACCCCGCGGACCACCTTCACCGGTAGACGGTCGAAGACGGTCGGGAAGATAAGCGATTCGACATACTCGGCTATCCCAAGCGCGCTCGAAAAACCTGTTGAACGAATGCCTGCAACGGTCAGCCATTTTTCGTTGAAGCGCGGAATGATCTGGTAGTCGGAATGGTTCGTGGCGGGGCGCATGCCTGCATAGATTGTGTTCACGGGCATGTATCGAAGAGACGGTACCATGGCGTCCATTGCGGCGCGCAACGCGGCAAGACCTTCTTCCGTTACGGCGCGATCGTCGCGATCTTCGACCTCTTCGGCTGTCGGTCCAACGAGAACGTTGCCGAAGATCGTGGGGGCAATAAGGATGCCGCGGGACGTAGGGGTCGGCGTTGGATAGGCGATGACGTCGTGCACGGCGCGCGCCTGTTTGTCGAGCACCATGTATTGTCCGCGCCGGGGCTTCATCCAAAAATCGCTAAATCCGGCCAGTTCGTCCACCTGGTCTGCGCGCAGGCCTCCGGCGTTGATGACGAGGCTGGCTGCGATACTGTCGCCCCGATCGTTGTCCAAGGTCCATCCGTAGCCAGTCCTCTCGACGCAGACGACGCGCCACGGGCGCAGATATTCGACCCCGTTAGTCACGGCGTCGAGCACGTATGCGTAAGGGGTGGAAAACGGGTCGGCGATCGCCTCGTCGGGCATCCATTGCGCGCAAAGAACACCCGGCCTGAACTGGGGCCATTGGTCCAGAACTTCTCTGCCTTCCATTAAGTAAACATTTTCGAAGCCCTCCTTATTGGCCTCGTGAACGAGTCGGCTGACGGTCTCGCGCTGGCCCGGTGTCCAGGCCAACATAATGGCGCCGGTCTTGCGTATCGGCAGCCCGAGTGCCGGAGCTTCGGCCATATAACGCTGGTAGCCGCGGACGACGAGCTGGCGCTCCAACGTGCCGGCCGGGGTGTCATGCCCCTCGGTCATCAGCGCGGAGTTGCCCTTGCTGGATTCGTTTCCGAAGTCCGCGTCGGCTTCCAAGAGGGCGACCTTCAACTCGTAGCGGGACAAATCGCGCGCAATCGCACTACCAACGACGCCGGCCCCGACAACGACGATGTCGAAATGCGTGGTCATGAAAATTCTTTCGTCATCCGTTCGAAGCAGGTCTGGGTGTAGGATACGAGGTCCCCCGTCGGACCGGTATGACGCATCTGAGTCAGGCACCAGAGCGCCTCGCGCACGACAAGTGCGACCCGTTGCCGTTCCACTAGAAAAGTGTCGCAGGGGCCGTAAGCGGCGAGGAAGAGCGCTGCCTCCGCTTGATCCAGATCGGCGTTGGCGACGATGGACGCCAGGTCGACCTCCGGAATGCCGACACCGCCATACTCCCAATCAATCAGGTACAGGCCCGCGGGGCTCCGGATGAGATTCTCGGGAATGATGTCGCAATGCACGAGTCGATCGCCACGCGCAGTTGGCACACCAAGGCGTTCGACCAAACGTGCGCGCGGTATCGGCAAATCGTCATCCGGAATTTCGCGGAGATAAGCGAGCGCCATGGCAACACCGCAGCGCCGGATCAGAGCGGAGGACCTAGTGGGCCGGGCATGCAGGCGCCGCAGGAGTTGGGCCGCCCCGCGCAAAACCTCAGGATTATGCATCGTCGCGGGCCGCAAGGTCTCACCAACGATGAAACGGGTGATAAGGATGCCGTCGGAGGCGAAGCAGACCTCGGGGGCGACGCCCGCTTGCGCGGCAAGCTCCGAACAAAGCCGTTCGTTGGCACGCGAGATTCCGTGATGGGGAAGATCAACACCGATACGACCAAAATAACTTGTATCGCCATCGTGGATAACAAAATTGCGATTGGTCCGCCCCTCCTCGACAGGCGTGAGTTTGGGCGTTCCTCGCCAGATCGGCAGTCCGGCCAACAATGCTTCCGCTGTCATCCCTTAACGGCTCCAAACGTCATTCCTCGCGCCATGTAACGGGACAGCGTGAATGTCAGGATGAGAACGGGCAAAAGCACGACCACGCCGAGAGCCAAGGCTGGCCCCCAAAGGATGCCCCGGTGGGTCAGGGCGAGGCCCACGATGGGTGGCAAGGGCCGCAAGTCGCCGCCGACAAGCGTGTTGGCAATCATGAACTCGTTCCAGCTGAAGATGAATACGAACACCGCGCAGCAGATCAGTCCTGGAACGGAGAGTGGTAAGATGATCCGCCAAAGCACCCCGATTGGCCTGCACCCGTCGACATAGGCGGCCTCATCAATCTCCGGCGGAATCTCCTCGACGAAAGATTTTAACACGAGAATCGCGAAGGGAAGCTGGAAAGCCGTGTTGAGGAGGATGAGAACCATGAGCGTATTGTACAGGCCGACCTTTTGCGTGAGAACGAAAAGCGGAACTACGGCGGCAATCGGGGGAATCATCTTCAGGCTGAGTATCTCGAAGGTGATCATGTCCTTGCCGGCAATCGGAAAGCGGGCAAGCCCGTAGGCTGCCGGCAGGGCCAGCGCCAGCGTAAGCAGGGTGGTCGCCACGCTCACGATGACGCTGTTAACCATATGTCGTTCGACATTCCAGTTGTCGAAAATGAAGTGCCAGTGCTCCAGGGTTGGTATGAAGAACCAAACCGGCGTCGGCGACAGCAGGTCACCCTGTGACTTGAACGCTCCAAGCAGCATCCATGCGAGGGGGAAGAGGAAGAGGCCGACCACACATAAGTTGGCTAGAATATGCGCTCTCTCTTTCCAGGTGCTGTTGCGACGCTCATCCATTGGCCATCACTTTCCTGAAGGTAACGACGCTGAAAGCCGTGACCATCAGTAGCACTATGAACGACATGGCCGAAGCAAGCGCGACATTGAGATTGACGAGACCTTCGCGCTGAATGAGTAGCGTGATCAGGTCAGTCGCTCGTGCCGGTCCACCTTTCGTCAGCACGAACACGGTGTCGAACGTCGCGATCGAGAACATCACACGGAACGCGAGTGCCACTACAATGATCCGGGCCATCAGCGGTAGTGTGACGTTGATCAGAAGGTCCCATCCCCTCGATCCGTCGAGTGCTGCCGCCTCATAAACATCCTCCGGCAATCCCTCCAGACCCGCCAATAAGATGAGGAAGATGAAAGGTGTCCATTGCCACACGTCCATGATGACGATCGACACAACTGACATAACGGGATCCGCTAGCCAGAGCTGGGTCCCCAGGCCAAGCTGCTGCCCTGCATAGGTAACAATGCCGAAATCACTGTTCAGCAACAGCTTCCAGATCAATCCTACACTTACTGGTGTTGCCATGAGAGGCAGCATGAGCAGCGCCCGCATAATTGGATGCGTGTGGCGCATAGCCTTGAAGGACAGAGCCAATGCAAAACCGATCACAAACTCGAGCGTGATCGCCGCCACAAGGAAGACAACTGTCACCAAGATTGAGCTGCGGAACTGGTCGCTGGCGAGCACGGCCGCATAGGTATCCAGCCAGACAAAGCGCGTGATTGGGCTCGTCATTCGCATGTTGGTAAAGCTCGCATAAAGTGAATAGGCGAGCGGATAGACCAGCATCACGGTCAGGAATGCGCCTGCCGGCAAGAAAAACCACAAGCCCTGCCGGGCTGAAATCGATCGAGGCTGACGGATGCTCATCTGGCGTCGACGCATGAAATAATATCGAGCCTGCTATTGCGCAGAGCCGGCGGGACCTCGGCAATCGGACAGCCAACAATCAGCTGATCAATCCTGCCAACGGGAACCCCGCCCACACGCGCCACCGACATCATTTTGGATCTGGTAACGACGACCGCCACGCGGCGCGATTGCTCCGCCATTCGGCGCGCCAGCGCAGCGTCCTCCGCGTTGGCGAACGTCATCCCCTGCTCGGGGTGCAGTCCGTCCGGCGAAATCACCGCCAGGTCCGCGTTGATCTGACCCGCCATTGCCTCGGCGAATGGCCCGGATGTAGCAAGCGAAGTCTGCCGGACGAATCCTCCTAGCAGACAGGCAGTGACAGTTGGGCTCTCCGCAAGCGTTGCGGCCACATTGATCGCTGATGTTACAACAAACAGTTCGATACCGCTCCCAACGATCGACTTCGCAATTGCCATCACGGTCGATCCATCATTCAGAAAGAGGGTACTGGCCGGCACGAG
>CAMDBX010000186.1 GCA_945889445.1 Rhizobium sp. Q54 | reverse complement strand
AGGAATGGCTTATGAAGCGAAGCGAGAGTGACGCTGTCAGCAACGTCGTGGCAATGGCGTTGTAATCATGCCGTCATCAACCGAGCCAAGTGGAATTTACAGCAACTTTCGGACTTGACCGTAAGCGGCAATGAAGTGGTCAAGGTGCTGTCTGAACTGGGCATGATCTTCGTAGTGTTTGATCCCAGGGTTTGATGGTGCAATCTTCAGTCAGGAATGGAAGGAGGCACTATGGGCCAGGTTCTTCATGGGAGCGCCACCACGACTAAGGCGGTCCGTCGATCGATACAGCATAGTCAAGAGAGCCTGAGGGCTCTGGCGAAGCGCTACGGCATCAATCCAAAGACGGTGGCCAAGTGGCGCAATCGCAACTCTCTCGCCGACGAGCGGACAGGCCCCAAGGATCCAAAATCGACAGTTCTTACGGTTGAAGAGGAGGCGATCATCGTGGCCTTCCGGCGGCATACTCTCTTACCCCTTGATGATTGCCTGTATGCATTGCAGGCGACCATTCCGAACCTGACGCGCTCATCCTTGCATCGCTGCCTGCAGCGCCATGGCATCGGACGCCTACCGGATGTCGGCGGTGAGAAGGTCGCCAAAAAGATGTTCAAGGTCTACCCAATCGGCTTCTTCCATGTCGACATCGCCGAAGTGCAGACTGCCGAGGGCAGGCTCTATCTCTTCGTTGCCATCGATCGGACGTCGAAGTTCGCGTTCGTTGAACTTCACAGCAAGGCGACACGTCGGGTCGCGGCAGACTTCCTTCGCAATCTGGCTGACGCAGTTCCATACAAGATCAACACCATTTTGACGGATAACGGCACGCACTTCACTGATCCTACCGGCGACGGTTGGTCCGTATCGGATATCAAGGCGATGCGGGCAGAAGGGGTTCTCTTCCGTTGCCATTCCTTCGATGCGGCATGTGCCGATCTTGACATCGAACATCGGCTGACGAAGCCGGCACATCCATGGACAAATGGCCAAGTCGAGCGAATGAACCGGACGATCAAGGAAGCTACGGTCAAGCGCTATCACTACGAAGATCATGCCCAGTTCAGACAGCACCTTGACCACTTCATTGCCGCTTACAACTTCGGCCGCCGGCTCAAGACCCTCAAGGGGCTCACGCCGTACGAATTCATCTGCAAACAGTGGACAAAAGAACCTGAACGCTTCAGGTTCAATCCGATCCATCAAATGCCGGGACTAAACATCTAGGACGCCGTCACCTCCTCGACAGCGCGCCAGGCCTGGGAAACCGCCCCGGGCACATAGGGTGCCCAATCTGAATCCGAATTTGCGATCGCCACGTTGCCTCGCGCTTCTCTCGCGCGCGCGATGGTGGCCTCGGCCCCCGGCTCATCCTCGTAGAGTGAATTATAGGACCATGAATAGCCATGGGACCAGCGGTTGACGGTGATCGCCAGAATGTCCTTGCCAGCGTCAAAGCCATAGGGAGAGAGGAGCTCCGTCAGTTGATCGCGGATCATCGCTTCATGGTCTTCGAAGCTCATGCCCAACAGGATACCGCGGCCCATGCGCGCCAGTGTGCGGCCATCCATACTTGGATCCTCACCGAAGGGAATGGGCGTATAAACCATGTGCAGACAAGCGGGCTGACTCGGATCGCGCGGGAAGGTGTAGCCGCCAAGATCCACTGGATAATCGAGTTTCACGCGGCTGTAGGGGCGTGCCGCACAATAGATTTCATGCACGCCTGCCTTGATGAACGGCTGCCAGCTGGAAATGATCACCTTGGTGTAAACAAGCGGCAGTTTTACATTCTGCCGCAACGCGTCTGCCTGTGGCTCGGGCAGTTCCTTGAAGAGGTGGGGAATGATCATGTTGAAGCAGGCGAGAATAGCTTTCTGGCCTGAGACCTTGGTCATCTTGCCGCCCGCGATGTAGGTCACCTCCGCTCCGTCCGCCGTGTTGCGGACATCGACGGCGGTACTGCTCAGGCGGACGCGCACCTGATTTCCAGGCAGGTCGAGGCGCGAATAATCGAACTTGGCGAGGACGATGTCGTCCATCGTGTTTCCCGGCGCAACGTCCGGCACCAGTGACCTCACGATCATGCGGACCAGACCTGCATTGCCGTCGGGGAAGTGATAAATGTAAGGCTCTTCCAGTTCCGCCGTCATTTCCTCGTCGGGCGGGAGAAGATTCATGCCCGCAAAACCGGGATAGCCGATGCTGTAGGCGTCGAAAGCCGGAAAGCCGTCGGAGCAAAAGCCGGTGAAATCGCAGGGCCGGTTGCGGAAGAACTGCGCCGCCGCAACGCTAAGTCCCACGTATTTTACCAGAAACTCATGATAACTCGTCTTACGGAGAATATCGATTTTATCATCGGTGCTCTTGCCAGCAAGGTAGTCCGGCGGGGACTCGTGCAATTGCAGCAACGCGGCGCGGTCAGACTCCGGCAGCGGGAAGTCGGCGATGAATTCCCTCCATGGCCGGGCATTTCGGGTTTCATCGTTAAGGTCATCGGCCACCATGGGCTGCGGGTCGCCATTGACGAGCCCGGCCTTACCAAAGGTTTCCGCGTCGAAGAAAACCCCGCGCGAGAGGCCGAGGCCCGAATAGAAGGTTCGGTCAAATGCAGTTTCGAAGCGTGAGACGTCAACTCCGAGCCCTTTCATAAGTTGCTGCGTCTCAGGGCCGAACAGCGCTTTCGGAGACTGGAAGGACTCGCTGCCGCCATAACCGAGAATCATCCTGCCACCGGCGTTGAATTCGTTCCGCTTGGCGTGGCCGCCGAAATCATCATGGTTGTCGAGTATCAGGATCCGCGCCTTGGGTTTTTTCTGCCGGTAGAACCAGGCCGCAGAGAGGCCACTGATGCCGCCGCCCACCACAACGAGATCATATTTTTCCGAGACCGGCAGCTTGCTCGCGTCGAACGTTTCGCCATCAAGACCCATCGCGTGGGCTGCCTCGAAAGAGCCGGGGTGATGACCGCGCAAGCCCGCCCGCAGGGGAGGGTAATTGTCATCTGCGCGCGCTCGGTTGGCCATCTGAAATGGCGAGAGACCTGTGCCGACCGTGATAGCAACACCATTTAGAAAGTCGCGGCGTGTGATTGGCATACATGTTCCGGCTTACGCCGGCCTCCTTCCGGTCAGATAAGTCAAGCGCCGCAAACATGTAAGTAAGGTCATGGTCTTTGAAGCAGCCATTAGCGCGGTGCCGCAGACTAGCCCGGGCGGCCCGCTGCAGCAATACTCGCTGGATTAATAAGCTTCCTGATTACGCACTTTGCACAGCCGCTGGGAGTTTGGTACAAATAGCGAACATGCACGATTTCAAGGGTGTTTTTTGATGGCGCGCAACACGGTGCAGTTCCAGAAGGGGCTCAGCGAGCCCGCATTCGAACTCCAATACGGCACCGAGGAACAATGTCGGGCTGTTGTTGTGGCTTCGCGGTGGCCGAATGGCTTTGAGTGCCCCGTCTGCGGTAAGGGGCGGCATAGTCCGTTGTGAACAATCCGCTTTCACGCGGTTTGAAGTCTGACTGCGGCTTGTAACCTGGGCAGGATCGCGCTGACGATCAGGCACAAGAAAAGCCTCAGCCAGTTGAGGAGGAGGCGGAAGTTATAGCCGACGGCGGCGAGGACGGCGTTTATGGCGTCGCCCTGTGGCCCTGCGAGATAGTTTCGGTCCATGCGATGGCCGTTCTTGATGTGGCCGATGAGGGGTTCGACGGCGGAGCGGCGGCGCATCTCGCGCTTGATGGCCGGCGTCATGCGGCGCTTCTGGCCTGAGGTGTAGACCTTGAACCTGTGGGAGAGCGGCGCATTGTGGCCGCGGTATCCGGCATCAGCGAGGATGCGGGGTAAGCGCTACGCCGATCCCCTATGCGTCAAGGCTTGACGCTTGATCGTAGGTCCACGGCATCAGTTGCTCGATCTGGTTCCTGGGATTGTCCTGGGGGATGGCGCGGAGCGTCCGGTGGATGTAGTCGAAGAGATTGACGACGTTCTTCTTGCAGGTGGCTACGAGGCAGGCGACCCCGGCGTGAGAGTCCATTGTCGTAACTCGACCTGAAATATTCATCGAATATCGCCTTGCCCAGTGCCGGGCAGGAAAACCACCGCAAGCCGAGTAACTCGCACCAACCCGGATTGGGCCTCGCGGGTCACTGCAGCCAGTCATCCTCTGACCTGGTGTGGGCGCGGCTGACTGGCCGCTGTCCCTCTTGCCGGCACCTTTCCCATGGGCCAGGTGGTCGACTTTTACGCCGCCGCGTGGCCAAATTTTACTCCGGCGTTGACAGCCTGGATCGTGGTCCGCGCCGAGAGTTGGATAAGAGGGCCTCTCGCGCACCTAATGGAAGATGCAAAGCACAGTGATGAGTCTGCAGGAAAACTGATTCATTTCAATGTTTTACCTCTGCCGTACTTTTTCCGGGCAGTCAGGAGCTTTGGAGAATATCGGGCCGAGAGAGACGAAATCCGCCCTCCTGGCCATTCCGGCAGTCAGGAGCTTTTCGCGAAGAAGCCCGCAAATACTGGGTATTTTTGCCGCTGGAATTTCGGGGAGAGAGATTTGCCTGAGGGCTAAATGGCGGAGGAGAAGGTGCTGGCGGCCAACTCTCTCCGTGATTAAGCCTTTGTTTTTGTTACGTTCGCATTTTCAGAAAGTTCGAATCCCGGATCGGCACCCAACCGAGCTTTGACCAACCCGCCGTGATGGAACCGTAAGGGGTTCGAATCCTCCACCGGATCCAAACCCAACCTAGAGAACCAATTCAACTTGCCAGGACGGGGTGTTCGATTCCCACACGACGCGCCGGCTCTCAACAAGACCCTCGAAAACCCAAGAAGGGTGGTCGTTAGGTCAAGTTGCGATATGGCTCGACCTACGGACCAACAAGTTAACCGGGGTTCGTAGCTCGGGGGACGGAACTTTACCGTCCTGTAGCCAGTCAAGAACGATGGACGCTACGCGCACGCCGAATGATGCAATGTCGCACCCCACTGATGTCAGCGCAGGATAAGACTGGGCAGATTCCTCGATGCCATCAAAACCGACAATCTTGAACGAAGAGCCAACTTCCCGCCCGGCCTCTGCAAAGCCGGAAATCATGCCGAGTGCGACCAAATCGTTGAAACAAATTGCTCCGTCGACGTCAGCGTTTTCTCTCAGCAACTGACGTGCGGCGTCACGGCCAAACGACCGGGTCGCACGACCAGAAAGCAGCAATGGTTTCATTGCAGCAGCGGAAACTTCGGTGAGATAGCCCGCCATTCGTTCCTTTGTGACGCCCCGATCAGAGACGCCCCCCACGAACGCAATGCGTCGACAACCCTCATTGAGAAGGTGCCGCACAGCGAGCTTTCCACCCTCAACATAGTCAGGCGCCGCGAAGGGAAAGCGATCGGTATTGAGATTGACCTTGCGCAAAACCTGCATTGCGGGACTTCCGGCACGCTCGATCATTTCAAAAACGGCGTCTTCAGCGC
>CAMDBX010000185.1 GCA_945889445.1 Rhizobium sp. Q54 | reverse complement strand
ACTTATCGCGATCTTCCCGGTGCCATGGAAGATCACTGACACCGGCTCAGCCTTCAGGATTAACGACGCGCGCGGCCGCCCAGTCGCCTGGTGCTACTACCGCCGGGAAAGCACCCTTCGAAACGAGTATCTGCCTGGCGCGCAACACTCCTGAAGGATGACGCACTCCGCTTTCGCCATACTTCTGAAATTGCCGTAAGTGTCGGTCGACACCTGTGGTTCACGAAGTTGTTGAAGCTAGAGAATTGGATCCGGCGGAAATCCGCCTCAGCCGTGCATGAGTCAAAAAGGGCAATCCTCGTCCGGTGCGGAATTGGAGCGAGGGTACTGCGTGCATACGGCCGGGAGGTGGGTTCACCCTGTCCGGGTGAACCCGCAGTGTTCACTTTTTCAGGTTCGTCCAGATCGCATCATAGAGCTTCTGGGTTTCCTGATCACAGGCCTTGATGAATTCGCCCTTCTGGTTGGCCGGCGGGTTGTTCTCGGGCGACTTCTTGACCGCATCCGACAGGAAGGGCTCAACGCCCTTCACACCCGCGTTGTAGGCAGCGTAGTTCGTCACCGCCGCTGCGTTCTCCGGATCGAGGAGGAAGTTCATGAACTTCAGCGCATTGGCGCGGTTGGGCGCGTCCTTCAGCAGCACCATGTTGTCCATCCACAGCACAAAGCCTTCCTTGGGGAAGGCATATTCCACATTGGCGCCTTCCGCCCGAGCCTTGGCGGAGAAGCCGTTGTAGATCATGCCGGCCGCGGCATCGCCGGAGACCAGGACGTCCTTCGCGGTATCAGAGCCGAAGGATGCCCAGTTCGCCTTGGCAGCCAGCAGCATGTCGTTCAGTGCTTTGAGCTGCACGCGGTCCTGCGTGCACTGGGGAATGCCCAGATAGATGGAGCCGAGCGCCAGAACCTCGCCTTGGCTGTCCAGCACGTTGATCTTGCCCTTCAGCTCATCCGGCGGGTTGAAGATGATGGCGAGCGAGGATATGTCGCCCTTGTAGACGTCTCGGTTGACCGAAAAGGCGGTCGATCCCCACTGATAGGGAATCGAGTGCTTGCGGCCCGGATCGAAGGGCGCATCCACCCACTCCGGCGCGATGTTGCCGAAGTTCGGCATCTCCTCGCGCGTGTAGCTGTCGAGCAGGCCCTCGTTGCGCATGATCTCGACCATGTAGTCGCCAGGCACCGTGACGTCGTACTGGCCGAGCTTGCCGGCCTTCAGGCTGGCGAGCATCGCCTCGTTGCTGTCGAAGGTGTCGATGGTGACGTCGATCCCGGTTTCCTTTTCGAACTTGTCGACAAGCTCCTGCGGAATGTACTCGAACCAGTGGTAGACCTTGAGCTGGCCTTCCGCCAGGCCCGGCGTGACCTGGAGCGAGAAGGCGGAGATCGCCAGGGCGGTCAGGGCAAGAAGTCGTTTCATGCAGTCACTCCCATTATGGCGCGGCACGGCGGCCGCGGCGGTTGATGATATAACTTAGGCTGACAAAAAGGATCGAAACAAGCAGCATGAGCGAGGAAATCGCCATGATGTTGGGCTTTATGCCCTGCTTGACCGATCCGAAGATCGCCGTCGGCAGGGTCTCCATGCCCGCACCCTTCACGAAGTTCGTGATGATGAAGTCGTCGAGCGAGATGATGAAGGCCAAGAGCCAGCCGGACATGAGCCCCGGCCCCAGCAGCGGCAGCAGTACGAGCCGGAAGGCCTGCCAGCGGGTGGCATAGAGATCGCGCGCCGCCTGCTCGTAGCTGTCTTCGATGCCGCTGAGGCGCGCAGCGATGGGGAGATATGCAAAGGGGATGCAGAAGGTGATGTGAGCCAGCACGATCGTCAGGTAGCCGGTGGTGAGCCCGATGGTGGTGAAGAATATCAACGTGGCAACCGCCACCACCATTTCCGGTACCATGAGCGGGAGATTGATCAGCGCATAGCTCGCGCCGCGGCCCCGGAACCTGCCACCGCGGATCATGGCGAGGGCTGCGCTCATCGCCACCGCTGTCGCAATGCTGGCCGCGATGAGGGCGATGGTGAGCGAATTCCAGGTGGCGAGGCCGAAGCGTTCCGCCTCGGGCCCGGTGAACACGTCAACATACCAGCGTAGCGAGAAGCCTCCCCATTTGGTGATCGAGGTTGAGGCATTGAAAGAGTAGACCGCCACCACGAGCAGGGGCACGTAAAGTACTGCCAGGCAGACCAGGGTGATGGCGAGGAAGCCCGGATAGTGGCGCACGCCCTTCATGACGCGCCCCGCGATGCGGCGCGCGCCTGGATGAAGAGCGCGATGAGCACCAGCGTCATCAGGATCACCGAGATGGCTGCGCCGAAGGGCCAGTTGCCCTGGCTGCCGCGGAATTGCTCGTCGATGAGGGAGCCGATCATGAACGCCTTGGCGCCTCCCAGCAGGTCCGGTGCAAGGAAGGCACCTAGTGCCGGAATGAACACCAGGATCGTACCCGCGAGTATGCCCGGCCGCACCGCCGGCAGGACCACATGCAGCATCACCTGCCAGCGGTTGGCATAAAGGTCGGCGGCAGCCTCCGACAGCGCGAACTCGAAGCGCTCCACGGCGGCATAGATCGGCAGCACCATGAAGGGCAGGTATGAGTAGAAGAGACCGATCTGGACCGCCACGTCGCTGTTGAGGATGGGCAGCGGAGCGTCGATCAGTCCCGTGACGATGAGCGCATCGTTCAGCGGGCCGTTGTCGCGCAGGATGAAGCGCAGGCTGACCGTGCGGATCAACAGGTTCACCCAATAGGGAATGGTAATGAGGAACAGCCAGATGCCGCGGCTTTGCGGTGGCCGCGTGGCGATGAACCAGGCGGTGGGAAAGCCGATGACGAGGCAGAGCAGCGTTGCCAGCGCCGCTTGCCAGATCGAGCGCCAAAAGATGATAATGTAGGTCCACTCGATGCTAGGCGGCTCATCGCCGAAGAGGCCCCGTGTCACGAAGAACTGTTCGTAGGCAGCGAGCGTGAACGTCCACTCGACGCCGCCGCGAAACTCCTTGGTGAGGAAGGAGTAGACAACCATGAGCAGCACCGGCAGCAGCAGGAACACGCCGATGATCAGCCAGGTCGGTAGCAGCAGCGGCCGGGCCAGGCTGGCATAGCTGGCCGCGGTCCCGGCCTCGTCGCGCGGAAGGCCCGCCATCAGTCGGCGAGCAGGCGTGCGGCGCCTTCCTCGAGCTTGAGGCCGATGCGCGCGCCAGGTTCGGGCACTGCTGTCCGCGCAGCGTTCTGGATGCGGACGGTAAACTCCCTGCCACCCTCAAGTCGGGTGAGCAGCCTGAGGTCGCTTCCCATGTAGACGACGCGCTCGACCGTCGCGGTCAGCTGCCCGTCGGGGGTGACGGTCACCCGCTCCGGTCTGATCGACAGCGCATGGCGCCCCGTCGCCGTGGCGGCGGAGGAGCACCTCAGTCTCTGACCCGAAGGCAGAACGAGGTCGGCCATGCCGTCGCTGACCCGGGTCACCTCGACGTCGATCAAGTTAGTCTCGCCGATGAATTCCGCCACGAAGCGGTTGACCGGCACTTCATAGATGTCGCGGGCGGTGCCGACCTGCTGCACCAGTCCCTGCGACATCACCGCGATCCGATCGGACATGGCGAGCGCCTCGTCCTGGTCATGGGTGACGAAGAGAAAGGTGATGCCGGTCTCTTCCTGCAGTTGCTTCAACTCGACGCGCATCGCCTGTCGCAATTTCAGGTCGAGCGCCGACAGGGGTTCATCGAGCAGTAGCACCTTGGGTTCCGGCGCCAGCGCGCGCGCGAGAGCGACGCGCTGCTGCTGGCCCCCTGAGAGCTGGGAAGGCAGGCGATCGGCCAGCGCCGAGAGATGCACCAGCTCCAGCATGCGGCCGGCCTTGGCCCGGCGCGCGGCGATTTCGACACCCTTCATCCTGAGGCCGAAGGCGACGTTGTCGATCACCGACATGTGCGGGAACAGGGCGTAGTTCTGGAAGACCGTGTTGACCGGCCGCAGATGTGGCTCGAGGTCGACGATGTTCTGGCCGAAGAGAAGGATCTCGCCCTCACTCGCCGCCTCGAAGCCCGCGATCATGCGCAGCAGCGTGGTCTTGCCGCATCCGGAAGGTCCGAGCAGGGTGAAGAACGCGTTGTTGGTGATGTCGAGCGAAACACCAGCAAGCGCCGTGGTCGCGCCATAGCGCTTCACGGCATTACGAATGCTGACGGCGACATCCATGCGTGCAGTCATCCCCCGAAATCACAGAAAAGCGTCACTCGCGGACGATTGACGGCAAGATTGGATGAAAAGCACGCCGACAGCAATAGCCTGCCGTCATGGGCGAAGAGGTTCTGCAAGGCGCTTGGAAATGGAACTCAAAAAAGCTGCCTGGAGATCACGCCCGGTCTTTCCAGCCACGGCGGCCACCTGTTTAGAGACGCCCCGCGGTGACAGGTGATGTTCCTGAGCAAGCCCCTGCCGAAATACAGTGGGTCCGGCTGTATCCTTTGCGAGATTTGAACTCGTGTCGACGCCAGGCCCTCACCGTCCGCTCTGCAAGACGCGATCCTATTGGCTCAGAATAGGTATTTCCACCTGTCTCCCGGATGGCGCATCCAGTCAGGCCCATCAAGTCTCTTGAGTGGAAATCCCCCTGTGCGGAGATGTCACCACAGCGTAAAGATTTACCCATAACTGAGAGATCATTGCTCCAGTCTCCTTCAAGCTCATGCGCAGTTCCCCGCCCTGGCCGAGACAAGCGGCCACCTGCCTGTGCTCGAGGTCGCCGGGGGGCATTGGCCCGGTGCCTGAACTGGAACCCGCCCTCGGAACGATCCCGGTGATACTAGGGGCGAAATGTCTTCGCGAGCGAGGCACCAAGCGCCGCTTCGAGAGCGACATCATTTGGGGGTCAGCGGGCCTGCGCCCCGACCCCATCTTTGTCACCTCTTCGGTAGAGGCGGTCCGCTCCATGGTGGCCGACGGCATGGGCATCACGATCCTGTCCGACATGGTCTACCGCCCGTGGTCCCTCGAGGGCCAGCGCATCGAACTGCGCAACATCGTGGCGGACATTCCGACCATGGACGTGGGGCTCGCCTGGAACCCGTCCCGCGCCCAGAGCCCGGCAGCCCGCACCTTCCACGAATTCATGATTCTGTCCTTTGGCGGCGCAGGCAACTAGCCGCCACACATTGATCTACATACAAATTTATCTCTGTATTCCAATTAGATGGAGGTTCGCATCTCTATTCCTCATGGTGCGCCATTTGCGAACATGCTTCATTTTGAGCAGGTGGTAGGTTGCGGATCCAGTTCCGATCGTTGGTCCAAGTTATTTGAGCAATCAGCCGCAGCAGAGTTTGCCGCTTCTCCGCTTTTCAACCATTACCGTGACGTTTGGAGTTTGCAATGAACGGGAGATCTATAAGTCCACGTCAAGCTGCTCAATCGGTTTGTTTTTCCGAACTCCAATCAACGCCAATGATGAACAAAACCGAATAGTCCTGTTTGTTGCAGCCATCGACAGGCGGCATCATGCCACCGGGCGGCACCGG
>CAMDBX010000184.1 GCA_945889445.1 Rhizobium sp. Q54 | reverse complement strand
GCGAAACACCAGTTCATGGAATGGAGGACAGTCGAAAATGGTCACCGAATTCACCCCCTACGCATCTCTGATTGGCGGGGTCCTGATCGGCCTTGGTGCCGTGATCCTGATGGCGCTCAACGGGCGGATCGCTGGCATGACCGCGATGCTGGGCGGGGTGCTGGAGCCCAAGAGTCCGGACGCCCTTTGGCGGCTGGCATTTCTCGTGGGGGCCATTGTGGCCCCGGCGTTGGCCATGTTGTTTGGCGCCGAGTTCAGCTTTTTATCGCCCACGACCGGCGCTCTGTTGGTGCTTGGAGGTGTGCTCGTGGGGGTCGGAGTAACCTACGGATCTGGCTGTACATCGGGGCATGGTGTCTGCGGGATGGCTCGCCTTTCCCCGCGTTCCATTGTCGCGACCCTTACATTCATGGTCACCACCTTCGCCACCGTAACCCTGATGCGCCACGGCTTTGGAGGCTGAGCGAATGAATCGTATCCTTTCCACCCTTGGCGCAGGTCTCGTCTTCGGGCTTGGCATCGCGATCTCCGGCATGGGCAACCCAGCCAAGGTTCTTAATTTCTTCGATATTCTGGGAACTTGGGATCCCAGCCTGGTCTTCGTGATGGGTGGGGCGCTGATAACGACTGCCATCGGCTATCGCGTCATCTTTGGAGCAAGATCCGCTCCCATGTTTGACTCGAAATTCCATGTGCCTACCAGCAATACGATCGATGCGAAGCTCGTTGGTGGCTCTGCCCTGTTCGGCGTGGGCTGGGGCATTTCCGGCTTCTGCCCCGGTGGCGCTATCCCGGCGCTTGGATTTGCCCCATGGCCGACCGCATTGTTCCTGATCTCGATGGGCGGCGGCATCCTGCTGGCCCGTTGGCTGTAAGCCTTGCCCAGCCACAAAACTGCCTGACACCTTCAAGGAGGATATCAACATGGCGACCATTGCCCCAATCCCCCATCCCGTCGACCTGTCGCTCAAGCCTGACGTTACGGCCTTCTTTGACGCGCCCACCAATACCGTGTCTTATGTGGTGCGCGACCCCGCCAGTACGGCCTGTGCGATCATCGACAGCGTGATGGACATCGACTATGCGGCAGGCCGTATCACCTATACGTCAGCTGATCAGGTCATCGATTTTATCAAGTCCCGTGGACTGACACTGGAATGGCTGATCGAGACGCATGTCCATGCAGACCACCTGTCGGCAGCCCCCTACATTCAGGCTAAGCTTGGCGGCAAGATTGGCATCGGTGAGAACATCACCATCGTGCAGGACACTTTTGGAAAGGTGTTCAACGAAGGCACCGAGTTTCAGCGCGACGGTAGCCAGTTCGACCGCCTGTTCAAGGATGGGGATTCCTACAAGATTGGAGGAATGACCGCCTTTGCCATGCATACGCCGGGTCATACGCCCGCTTGTATGACGCATGTCATCGGTGATGCTGCGTTTGTCGGTGACACATTGTTCATGCCCGACGGTGGTTCGGCGCGCGCGGATTTTCCGGGTGGTGATGCGCGCACGCTTTACCGCTCGATAAAGCGGGTGCTGTCCATGCCGGATAAGACACGGCTCTTCATGTGCCATGACTATGGTCCGAACGGTCGCGATATCCGCTGGGAAACAACGGTGGCCGAGCAGCGCGCGCACAACATCCATGCCCATGACGGTGTGAGCGAGGATGAATTCGTGCGTGTCCGCGAGGCGCGCGATGCAACGCTGGCGATGCCAAGGCTCATCATTCCGTCACTACAGGTGAACATGCGCGCGGGCGAGCTGCCACCCGAGGATGAAAGCGGAAAGCGCTTCCTGAAAGTGCCGATCAACGGGCTATAGGCCTGCGAACCGGTTTCTTCAATACTGCGCTTAGGGGTCCGCTCCCTGAAGCTGCAAAAGCAACAGTCCGCTCTGAGAGGAGCCTTGTTCATGAACCCCAAACCGATCACGCCCACACTGTCGGTCTCGGAGCAAATCCAGCCACAAGAGGTAGCTGCTCTGGCAGCGGCGGGCTTCAAGGCCATCATCTGTAACAGGCCCGATGGCGAGGGAGCGGATCGACCCTCCTTTCCCGGAATAGAGGCGGCGGCGCGGGCGGCTGGGATGCAGGCAGCCTATCTGCCGGTCGTATCAGGCAAGTTTGGTGAAGCGGACGCGCAGGCCTTCGGATTCCTGATGGACAGATTGCCGAAGCCCATCCTTGCGTACTGCCGCACCGGTACACGCTCTGCGACGCTGTGGTCACTGTCCGAAGCTGGGCGGGCCCGAGCTTTGGTTGAGATCATTTCGGCAACCAAGGCTGGAGGCTATGACATGACGGGCGTCCTAGGCGCATTACCAGTGGCGGGCACGAAAACTTAGACCCATGCATTTGATATCCCTGAAGTCGTTTCTGCCCGTTCTTGGATGGGCACCAGCATACACGAAAGCCGAAGCGCAAAGCGATCTGGTTGCAGCTCTGATCGTCACGATCATGCTTGTTCCGCAGAGCTTGGCCTATGCGATGCTGGCAGGCCTGCCGCCGCAAGTGGGACTTTATGCATCCATCCTGCCGCTGATCGCCTATGCGATTTTCGGTACAAGCCGGGCGCTGGCGGTAGGGCCGGTCGCGGTGGTGTCGTTGATGACGGCAGCGGCTGTGGGGCAGATAGCGGCGCCAGGCAGCGCCGAGTACTTGACGGCCGCCATAACCCTGGCCTTCCTGTCGGGCCTCATTCTGGTGGCGATGTCGGTCTTGCGCCTGGGGTTCATGGCGAATTTCCTGAGCCATCCGGTGATCTCCGGCTTCATCACTGCATCGGGAATCTTGATCGCCATCAGCCAGTTGAAGCACATCCTTGGAATCAAGGCGAACGGAGATACGCTGCCACATCTCCTGGGCGGGATTTATGACGGCATCGGTGGACTCAACCCATATACTCTCACGATCGGGGTGGCCTCGACCGCCTTCCTCTTCTGGACACGCAAGCAACTCAAGCCGCTTTTGCTCGGGCGCGGGTTGCGGCCTCGAATTGCTGATCTGATCGCCAAGGGTGGGCCGGTCGTTGCGATTGTACTTTCGATCCTCGCCGTCATAGGGTTCGGCCTGGTGGACAAGGGCGTCAAGATCGTCGGTGAAATCCCTGCCGGATTGCCGCCCTTCGCACTGCCCTCCTTTGATCTGGGTCTGTGGCAGCAATTGCTGCTGCCTGCCGTGCTAATCAGTCTTGTGGGCTTTGTCGAATCTGTCTCGGTCGCGCAAACGCTGGCGGCCAAGCGCCGGCAGCGGATCGTACCAAATCAGGAGCTGACTGCGCTTGGTGCCTCCAACATCGCCTCGGCACTGTCGGGCGGTTATCCGGTGACCGGCGGTTTTGCCCGGTCTGTCGTGAATTTTGACGCAGGCGCCGAAACACCTCTCGCCGGGGCCTTCACGGCGGCAGGCATCTTCGCTGCCACGCTGTTTTTGACGCCACTCTTCCAGTTCCTGCCGCAAGCTGTGCTGGCCGCCACCATCATCGTGGCCGTCCTGTCGCTTGTCGATATCTCGGCCATCAAGCGCACATGGACCTATTCCAAGGCCGACTTTGTCGCCATGGCCGCTACGATCCTGACCGTGCTGCTGATCGGCGTCGAGGCAGGGATCACCGCAGGTGTCTCGCTGTCACTCTTGTTGTTCTTGTGGCGAACCTCGCGCCCTCACATCGCCATCGTCGGTCAGGTGCCTGGTACCGAGCATTTCCGGAACATCGATCGTCATGAGGTGATTACCGACCCGACAATCCTGTCGATCCGGGTCGATGAAAGCCTTTACTTCGCCAACGCCCGCGCGCTGGAGGATGCGATCTATGAACGCATTGCCAACCGCCCAGCTCTGAAACACGTCATCCTCATGTGTCCGGCGGTGAATGCAATAGACGCGAGCGCCCTGGAAAGCCTTGAGGCCATCGCGCACCGACTTGCCTCAGCCGGGATCGGCTTCCACCTGTCCGAAGTCAAGGGGCCAGTGATGGACGCTTTGAAGCGATCGGACTTCATGGAGCATTTCAAGGGCCGCATATTCCTGTCGCAATTTGAGGCGGTCAATACCTTGATTGCCGAAACGGGAAAGAGTGCAGTATCAGAGGGTTTGAAGGCCACTTAGCGCGAGCTTTGCAGGCCATGGCTTCGAGACGGGAGCGAGGTTGATCCTTTTTATGATGCGGACACAACTTGCAGCTGGGACGTTCAGGATAGTCCGCGATATAATGAGAATGATTGGTCCCACCAGACGATAGAAAACGGCTGCATCGCCCGCGCCATCGTCAGCCCTGGAGGTTGACGGTCTACAAGAATGGCTTCCTTGATCGCGCCAGGAGTCCAACTTCTGCATTTGTGACGCATCACGGAACGATACTCTGAATTGGGATTGATTGTCTGGGGAAGTGACCTCTGCCTAGAGTGGTGGGATGAAGTTAGAGATCAGCTCGATTGGGGGCCTGTTTAGGTTCCGCGGGACTCAGGAGGGATATTGTGAGGCTTAAGATTGAAGATGGAAGGGGCCCTCTCATAGCTCCGCTTCCCTTTTCCCCTGAGGAATACGCGAGGCGACTTGCACGATTGCGCGACGCAATGCGCGAACAGGAACTCTCTGTTTTCGTATCTTTCAGTCCCGAAAACATTTTCTGGATTACTGGGCATGACAGCCCGGCCTATCACTACGTCCAAGCTTGCGTGGTTTCGCTGGAAGACGTTCCGGTCAATCTGTTGCGTCGGATAGATGCGACTAACACCTTGCTCCGCTCTTGGTCACGACGCGTCGTTTGCTACGGGGATTCTGATGAGCCAATGCAGGTACTGGCCGACTTGGTCGAGGAAATTGCCGGCGCAGGTGCAAGGATCGGCGTGGAGACCGAAAGCTTTTTCGTAAGTGTCCGGCGCTTCGATATCCTGCGCCAGCGGTTGGCTACGAGGATTGTGCCGGCACAACTTGTTGAACCCTTGCGCCTTGTGAAGACAGCTGAGGAACTTGCTTGTATTCGTATGGCTGCGGGTCTCACGAAGGCTGCCATGCAGACAGCTGTCGGCATGGCACGGGAAGGAATGAACGAAAATCAGATCGCGGGGGCCGTATGGAACACGCTGGTCTCAATGGGTGGCGAGTTTCCGGGCCTTCCCCCGTGTATTGTCAGTGGCCCACGAACGAGCCTCGGCCATTCGACTTGGGCGGGTCATATCCTACAGAAGGGCGATCCGGTCGTGTTCGAGATACCGGGCGTCGTGAACCGCTATGTCGCGCCGCAGTTTCGCTCTGGCTCGGTCGGGCCGCCTCCGATGGAAATGCAGCGATTGGAGGCTGCGTTGGTAGAATCACTGGATATCCTGATCAATGAGATCAAGCCCGGTGCAGTAGCTGAGGATGTCCACCAGAGGAGCGTAAACAGTTTCGCCCGTCACGGCTACAAGGTCGGGCACCGTAGCGGATATTCTGTAGGGGTGAATTACGCTCCTGATTGGGGTGAGGGAAACTTGTTTTCGATCGTCGAGGGCGAGACGCGTGCATTCGAAGCAGGGATGGTGTTCCATCTTGTGCCAGGCATCTATGTTCCTCCTGAGTTCGTGGTCGTGATTTCGGAAACGGTG
>CAMDBX010000183.1 GCA_945889445.1 Rhizobium sp. Q54 | reverse complement strand
GTCGAGATCAAGGTGGCGCGCATCTTCAACACCTATGGTCCGCGCATGCACCCCAAGGATGGTCGCGTCGTCTCCAACTTCATCACCCAGGCGCTGAACGGCGAGGACCTGACGGTCTATGGCGATGGCACCCAGACGCGCTCCTTCTGTTACCGCGACGATCTCGTCGAAGGCTTCCTGCGCCTGATGGACACAGGCCCCGAGGTGACCGGCCCCGTGAACCTCGGCAACCCCGGCGAGTTCTCCATGATCGAGCTTGCCGAACAGGTGCTCAAGCTCACCGGTTCACGCTCGAAGATCGTTCACATGCCGCTGCCGCAGGATGACCCCCGGCAACGCCAGCCCGACATCTCGCTGGCCCGTGAAAAACTCGGCTGGGAACCGACTGTCCAGCTAACCGAAGGGCTGAGGCATACGATCGAGCACTTCCGGAACCTCGGGCTGGCGTGACGGCGCGCGGCGCTGGCTGCCCTTCTTCAGGGCAGATCCCGGCCAACCTGCTTAAGGCATTCCCCGCACAGTCGCTCGGCCTCTCCCACTGTTGCCCACCTCAGCATAGCAGCAAGAGGAGTTCTACCAACTTCTCACCTACAAAGATGACTTCGATCTCGAGGAAAAGCTCGAACACTGAGAGCGCTTCCACAATCTCCCCAGACCTCATGGCGCATTCAACGGAAAGGCACCTTACGAATTCCTCAGAGAGAAGCTATAAACAGACCAAGCAGTGTCTCGTCAGATCGTCCCAATCTCACAGGAGATTACTGGGCTCTCTTGAGGTGGCCAGACGACCAAGTTCCAAATGAGAACCATTAGTATCGGTCCGCCCACCGCGGTCATTCTGTCCAGCGGAGACCGGATAGCATCTTCTGTCTATCGCTGTAAATTCCGGCGATGCCGCGCTGGTGCCATGCCCAAGCCGTTGACACGATCTGATCAAGGCCGGGCATGCGAGCCTCCCAATTGAGCTCATCCTGGGCTCTAGACGCTTCGGCGACAAGAGCAGCTGGATCTCCGGTGCGCCGAGAACCGAGTTCCACAGGAACAGTCTTGCCGGAGATGCGGCTGACAGTATCTATCACTTCCTTCACCGAGTAACCTCGTCCCGTACCGATATTAAAAACCCGGGAAGCCGCACCGGTCCCGAGCAGTTCAATAGCTCTGACATGTGCCTCTGCCAAGTCACTGACGTGGATATAGTCCCTGATGCAAGTTCCATCTGGCGTATTGTAGTCGGAACCGAAGACTGTGACTTGTGAGCGCCTTCCTGTGGCTGCATCAAGTACTAGCGGGATAAGGTGGGTCTCCGGCTCATGCGTTTCTCCGATTTCAGTATCAGGATCGGCACCTGCGGCATTGAAGTAGCGCAGGATGATTGACCTCATGCCGTGGGCAGCCCCAAAATCTGACAGCATGCGCTCCACCATGAGCTTCGATGCTCCGTAAGGATTTATCGGTCGCTGTGGCGTGTCCTCAGTGATCGGCAAGGCGTCCGGAACGCCATAGGTGGCGCAGGTACTGGAGAAGACGAAAGAGGAAACGCTATTGTCCCTCGCTGCCTCGAGGAGGTTCAGGGAGCCCACTACGTTATTGCGATAATACTTGCCCGGGTCTGTTACCGACTCGCCGACATATGCGAAGGCTGCGAAGTGCATGATGGCACTGGGCTGGTACTTTGTGATCACATCGTCGATGCGGCTGCGGTCGAGAATGTCACCGCGTTCCAGTGGTCCCCACCTTACAGCCCAGTCATGTCCATTGATGAGATTGTCGTATGTAATGGGATGGTAACCTGCTTTCGATAGCGCCTTGCATGCGTGTGAGCCGATGTAGCCCGCGCCACCTGTGACGAGAATGTTCTTGTTAACGCTCATTTGAGATCCATTGTTGTGCATCTTGTGTTTGAAACACAGGCATCCCCCGTGCGATAAGTCATCATAACAGATGTGGTGGCCGCTGTGGAGGCGATGCTCGTGTGGCGCGCTGCTTCGATGACAGGTCTTCGTCCAGTTCAATTTCCCACTCGGCAATCTCTGACTTGAGCGTCTCGTATTCTGCGTGCTTGCGCTTGAGGCAAGAGACGGTGAGCGCCGACGCACAGTCCGAGCGGCGTGATGAAGACGGTGGTGATTTTGGAGAGATAGAGCAAAACAGGATCCCGGGTGTAGGGGGGCAACTTTATTTAAAAGGGTTCAAGACCGAGGCTGCCAATCCTTTCACGTCGGCGGCATTGCGCGTGACGAATGTTAGATCATGGACCTTGGCGGTTGCCGCCAGCAACCCATCGAATACCGGCACGGGGCCTATGCCATTGAGGCGGCCCCACTCATCCGCCACGGCAGCATCAACCGGTAGGGCGCGGTCGCCAAAGGCGGGCGTAACATTGCCCAGCCATTCTTCGAGCGCGCGCGGCTGGGCAGGATCTCGTGACTTCAGGCGTTCGAGCCGCTTCCGGATTTCTCCGAGGACGAGGACGCTGAGACAGAGATCGTCATCAGTGACTGACGCATACCAGGACGATACGCCGGAATTGCAGCGCTCTCCCTTTCTGATTTCGGAGATCACGTTGGTGCCAAGCCCCAGGAAAGCCTGCATGTAGGCATGGCACAACTCCGGCATGAAAATCCTTCACAAGCCCGCGCAACCCGCTGGTGCCGAAAGAAACGCCCGCTGCGGTTTCGAGATCCCTGATTGTCCGTGTGTCGGAGCTCATCTCAGCCGCCGCTGCCCCGGGCATAGATATCCTCGTAGCGGATGATATCGTCCTCGCCGAGATAGGAGCCCGTTTGAACTTCGATGAGCACCATGGGCTGCTTGCCCGGGTTTTCGAGGCGGTGCTTCTCGCCGAGGGGAATGTAGACCGACTGGTTCTCGCTGATAAGTTGAACAGCCTCGCCGATTGTCACCCTGGCGGTTCCCTCCACCACGATCCAGTGCTCGGAACGATGAAGGTGTGACTGCAGTGACAAGGCCGCCCCCGGCTTGACGACGATGCTCTTCACCTGGAAGCGGCTTCCCAGCGCCAGGCTTTCAAACCAGCCCCAGGGTCGGTGATCGCGCGCGAAGCTCGTGGCCTGACGCAGGCCCTTTGCCTTCAGGATGGACACAGCTTCGCCCACACGCTGGGCTTCGCCCTTGCGGGCCACCAGCACTGCATCCGGCGTGGCAATAACCACGATGCCGCTCAGTCCGATGCCGACGAGTTCAAGGCCCTCGTGTTCGGAGCGCAGCAGCGTGTTCTCGCAGCCGATGGCCGTAGCATGGGTCGACACGACATTTCCATTCTCGCCCGGCCCACTTTCCTGCCACACCGCCTGCCAGCTGCCGAGGTCCGACCATGCACCGGAATAGGGCATCACCTGCAGCTCCCGTTCCTTCTCCATGATAGCATAGTCGATCGAGATGCTCTCGACCGCAGACCAGGCCATGGGCGATAGGCGGGTGAATCCGAGGTCAGGGCTGGCCTTCTGCAGGGCTTCAATCACATTTGAGAGCATCTCCGGCGCATGTCTGCCGAAGGCCGCGATGATGGTCTTGGCCTGGAACAGGAAGATCCCCGCGTTCCACATGAAGCGTCCCGAGGCCAACATTTCCTCGGCCCGCGCGGCATCAGGCTTTTCGACAAAGCGCTCAAGGCGCTGGACCGTCTGCGCCTCGGCTTCCGAATCCTCTGCGAGTTCGAGATAGCCGTAGCCGGTCTCGGGCCGGTCTGGCCTGATGCCGAAGCTGATGATGCCGCCTGCCTCGGCGGCGGTGCGCGCGGCGGAAATGGCTGCCCGGAAACTTGCGGCATCCGGAATGACATGATCGGCTGGCGATACAATCATCAGGGCATCGGGCCAGCGCTCCGCCAGCCACAAGGCGGCGGCCAGGACGGCGGGTGCAGTGTTGCGCGCCGCAGGCTCAATCAGCGTCGCTGCCGCACCAAGCGACACCTGCGCCAACTGCTCCGTGACGATGAAGCGGAAAGGATCGCCCGTGACAATGATGGGTGCGCCAAAACCATCGCCTATTAGGCGCCGGGCCGAGGCCTGGAACAGGCTTTCCCCGCCCATGAGCCGCGCAAACTGCTTCGGGAAGGACTGGCGTGAGGCAGGCCACAGCCGTGTGCCGGAGCCGCCGCAGAGAAGTACGGGATGGATCAATGTCATGTCTTGTTCCGTTGTAAAGAGGGTCAAGGCCAATTTCCTCAGGGACCTCGCGTCCCGCTGGATTGATCCTGATCATGATGGCTGCGCGAGAATGGGGCAGGCCTTGGTTCCCTCCTGGAGAAGTCTGTCGCCAATGAAACCCTTCACATCATGGTCCTCCGTGTCTTCTCGCCTTGGTCAGGGCGGGTCTGCGCGTCCCGCGCATTTGGACCCATGATAGCGAACCAGCCCGTAACCGCCAGAGGCCGATACCACATTAAACGCGACATCGAACAGGCTGCCGACGCGCCAGGGCAGGAGGGCCTGCAGCAGTTCATCGCCCGCCGAGACAGCGGCAAGCAGGGGCAGGGCGAGGCGCGGTGCCAGCGGCGAAAGGATCGCGCCCAGCGTGCCAAAGAATACGACATGCGCGATCTCGGCTGGCGTCATGGCGCCTGCGAAAACAGCGAGAACGAAGGCGGTCGCGCCGAGGGTGATACCGATGGTCAGGGCCCGGCGCGGCAGCGGGCCTTTGTAGATGACCGCAGCCGCTACAAAAACGGCAAGCCCGCTCCCGGCGATGAGCGCCCAGATAACTGGGGGAGGAAAAAGTTCGTAGATCTGACGCCCGGCGATGCTGGAGAGAAAAATCATGACCAGGACGACGAGGAAAGCACGCCACATACCTCGCCTTCTTTGTCCGGTCAGCGATCTGTGCATGTCCGGTGATGAGGATTCCATCAGAGGTCGCCCCTCATCCAGTAGACGAGGTAACCGATCCTCTCCTTCATGGCGTCACCGGTAGCACCGAGCGCGCCAGCGTCGGGTAGGATATCGAGAGGATCCAGCGGATCGTCCACCACGCGAATGTCGGCGGAGGAGGGTGTGACGGGGACGCCGGCCTTCTGGAAGCTCGCGAGCGCCCGGGGCATGTGGGAGGCCGACGTGACAAGGAGGGCTGAACTGAAGCCAAGTGACGGCCACAGGGCTGCGATCTCCCGCGCGTTCTCCGCCGTCGTGCGGCTGGTTCCTGCGGTGATGATCGCCTCATCCGGCACGCCCCAGCTCCGCAGCAGTTTCCGGATGGTCTCGGCTTCAGGCTCCGTCGCGGTAAACCAAGGGAGGTTTCCGCCGGAGATGAGGATCGCGCGGACCTTGCCTGCGCTGAACAGTTCGAAGGCATGGTAGACCCGGTCCGACGCTTCTCCGAGCTCGACCGTTTGCCGCGGCGGGACGGGCCCGCTGACAGCGCCGCCGAGCACGATGGCGGCATCGGCAGATGGAATGCTGGACATGGCCGCAGGTGGATACTGTCGTTCAAGGCTGCCAAGCAGAACGCGCGCCGTCACCGGCATGGCGGCGACCCAGAGCAGGGCAGTGCCGAGAACGACGAAACCGACGCCCGATCTCCTGAGCCGGACGGCCATCAGCACAAGTCCGAGGAGCATGAGACCGATGCACA
>CAMDBX010000182.1 GCA_945889445.1 Rhizobium sp. Q54 | reverse complement strand
CGTAAATCGCCCCAGCGCCAATGGTACTTCGTCTTAAGACGCGGAAGAGTAGGTCGCTGCCAGGCCTGCAAAGAACAGAGATACCCTTCATCAAACGATACCAATCATAACAAAAACCCCGCTCAGCAGAAATGCAAAGCGGGGTTTTTTGGCGTCATAGCGGGGTACACTATTTCTTGAGAGCGGCGGCAATGAGAGTCGTGATCTCGAACATCATGACCATCGCCATCTGCGCCGTGATCTGGTTGGGGCTGTCCTTGGTAGGCATGAGGCACACCACATCGCCACCGATGATGTCCAATCCCTTCAATCCCTGAAGAAGCCGCGTCGCCTCGCGGATGGTGAAGCCTGAAAAGCCGGGCTCGATGTTGGAGACGCCGGGCGCCACGGACGGATCCATGCAGTCGAGGTCGAAGGTGATGTAGGCGGGTGCATCGCCCACCCGCTCGCGGATCAGTTCCACTGTGCGGGCTACGCCCAAGTCTTCAAACTCCTGCATCGTGACGACACGATAGCCCAGTTCACGGCTTGAGCCGCCGACGCCGCCCTTGTGGATTGCTCCCGAGGGGTGACCGCGCATGCCGAGTTGTACGCTGAGTGCCGGATCGACTGCCTGTTCCTTCGCTGTATAGGCGGCCCAATGCGCTGCTGAGCGCATCGCTCCCAGCCAGTGAGGCATGTTGTCATAGGAATCGGTGTGCGCGTCGAAGTGGATGAGCGCACAGGGCTTGCCGCCTGACAGCTTTCGCCCCGGGCCGGCGACTGCTTTCAGAATGGGCCCCGTGATCGAGTGATCGCCGCCGATTGAGACGGGCCGTGTACCGGCCTCGTCGAGACGTCGGTAGAAGGCCTCGATGTCGCGCACGCAGGCTTCGTTGTTCATCGCCTCGGGAAGCGGCACGTCACCCAAATCGTTGATGCGCGCTACGTCCCAGGGCGCGAAGCCATGAACGAAATGCGTGCGCCGGTAGAAGCCGGACACATTGCGCACGGCACGAGGCCCCAGATGCTGGTCGCGTTCGGTCGATCCGTTGCCGGAACTGTGCGGAACGCCGACGAGTCCGATGTCGGCCTGCTTCGGATCTTCATTCCACGGGCAGCGGAAAAAGGTGGGTATGCCCCACCAGTACCAGCTCTGCGAATTTTGCCGCGCGGCTTCAAGATCGTCGCTCATGTGCCATGCCCCTTTCTCTGGAAGGTGAGGATGAGGCCAAGAGACGCCAAAAGCCCGACGGCGACAAGTCCGAACGAGAAGGCGATGCCCAGCCGCGCGGCCACCATGCCGAAGGCCAGTGGGGCGATGACCCGGGGCACAGCAGTGAGGAGCGATACGAAACTCAAGGCTCCCGCGCGGTTTTCAGGCACGAGCCTCGCCGACATGGCGAAAATGGTGGGGATCAGCAGTGCAAGGCCGAAGCCCACGGAAGCGAAGGCGGCCACGCTGACCACGAAGGAGTTTGACAGCCCCAGCGCAACAAAGCCGCAGATCGACACGACGAGCGAGCCGAACATCAGCGGCATTTCGCCGAGGAGAGACCGCATGCGGTCACCGGGAAAGCGGACTGCCGCGTTGCAGACCCCGAAGAAGGCCGCGCCCAGCCCCGCAATTGCCGCAAGTGAGGGCGCAATCTCGTCGAGCAGCTTCGCCGACCACAACAAGGCCGCCGTCTCAGCCGCGATGATAAGGCCGGCCGCAATGCCGAGCAGCATGAGGGGTGTCTTGTTCGGCAGGGTGCTGATGCGGGCGGCCCTGCCTGCAGCGAGCGGCCGGGGCGCAATCGCCTGATGCACGAACACCCAGGAGACGCTGAACATGACAGCAGCCATCATAGCCACAGCCCAGGTGCCCCATTGCGTGGAAAGCCAGCTCGCCACAACAGCCATGACACCGACACCTGCCGAGACACCGCCGTGAAAGGTCATGAAAATCGGGCGCTTCAAGTCGTGCTCGAGGGCAACGGCCTCGGCGTTCATGAACAGGTCGGTGAGGCCAAAGCACAATCCCATGATGGGAATGGTGATGAAGAACCAGACGGGTGAGGCCGCGGTCAAATAAGCGCCAAGCGACAATGCGAAGGCCGGCAGAACGGCCAGCAGCACCGCGCGATTGGACGCGAACCTGGCGATCTGCCCTCCCACTGACATCGCCCCCACCGTCAGGACAGTGGAAAGGGTGAGGCCGAGCCCAAAGGTTTCGGCATCGATACCGGCATTGCGCATGACCGAGGGCATCGAACCCGCCAAGGCGCCGATGGCGATGCCGAAGGTCACAAAAACGGTGGTGATGGCGGTGCGGGATGAGGCGAAGGTGGGTGCGGTCATTCTGTGGTTTGTAGCGCACCGGGGCTGTGATGAGAATGTGGCTCCGCCGCATGGCATAGCCGCTTTTCGAAGGACTTCGACTTCAGTCGGAAAAGCCGTGAGTTTTCGCGCTCCACCCGGCTGAGCAGACGTTCGCGCGCCTTGCGCATGCGCCGGGCGTCTTTGCTTGAGACGTCCGTGCCGGCGGCGAGCTGTTCCAGTTCATCCAGGTCGTTGAGATCACCCAATGCCTCTCGCAGCTGGTCAAGCGCGGCAAGGCGCCGCTCGTTGGCGGGTCGCAGAAGTCGCAGCTGATGAAGGTGATGGATCACGAATTTCCGTGCCTCGTGCAGTGCCTGAGGCTCTTCGCTCTTCAGCCCTTTCCGCAGGAGTTTGCGGGCCTTGCCATAGATGGCGAGGAATGCCTCGGTGATTGTCTCATCTGTCGCGGGCAACAGCCCGGCAGCCTCCAAGGGCGCGGCTACCTTGGAAATTGCCTCACGGGCTACTGCAAGCGCTGTGGCAGGGTCGCCGTCGGCGGCGTGAGCCGCGCGATTGGCCTCTGCAAAGCTGCGCCAGACAGCGCCCTGGCCATCCCTGGCCTCGATCTTGCCTGCGGCGGTCACCAGAGCCTCGGCGCGACGATGCCCCGCCAAAGCCCGTGCAGCATCGCGCAAGGCATCGTTGACAGCGTTGTAGGCAACCACCTCGAAGCTGGGCCGCAGCAGCCGCAGCAGGCTGCGCAACTGCTTGATGCGCCGCCTCGCGCCATGCACGCTCTGGTCCGGTGCCGTGTCAGCCAGCAGCGCGGCGAGTGCTGCCGCCTCCCCCTACGCGGCCTTCCTCAGAACAGCTGGAGATGGAACGTGCAACGTTCTGGCCATATCCTGCGCCTCAGCCCAGTTGATCCGGCGTCACACTGCGGATTTCCGCCGTCACAATCAATCTTCCGGAATATGTGCGGAAGCGAAAAGAAAATCGTCATGAGGGGTTCACAAACGGGGTTCGCGTTGCTACATACACATCGCGTTTCGACGCGGGATGGAGCAGCCCGGTAGCTCGTCAGGCTCATAACCTGAAGGTCGTCAGTTCAAATCTGGCTCCCGCAACCAACTATAGACCATGACTCGGGGCCCCTTGCGAAAGCGAGAAGGGCCCCGAGGCTTGAATCGGCCTCGATAAGTATTTGATTTCCTCGTCTTCGTGCGCCAATCCGCGAAATCAGCCCCCGCACGATTTCCCGCGCACGCACCGCTTCTGGCCCCTCACCGCCCAGCAACTGTTCGATGTGTTGCAGCTGTCGCTTGTAGCGAGAAGGTGCATCAGTCACGATGGGAACTACGTTTACCAGAGAAGGCATCTCGATCCGATCCCGATCACTCTCGAGCTGCTTGATGCGTGCCAGCACTGAGCCGCTGCCCTTTCCCTCTTCCAGGGCCGTCATCAGATTGGCAATCTTCCTATCGATTTCTTCCCGCTTGCGGCTCACGCCTTCGTGCTGCTTCGCTAGCTCGGCTTGGCGGCGATCGACAGATGCCCGGAGATGGCGGGTGTACTCGGCTATCAGCTCTTCATCGTCCATAGCCGTCCTGAGCCCATCCAGAACCCAGCCCTCGAGCTTCGTGGCGCGGACCCCGCGGTTGTTCCCGCAGGTCCCAGCGTTCATCTGCGCTGTGCAACGGAAGTAGCCGTTCGCCAACACCATGGGGCTGCCGCACTCCTCGCACCGCACCAGCCCGGATAACAGCGTCTTGGGCCGACGCCGCTGGTGAAGGGGATACTTCCGTGCCGCTCCCGCGCGTCGGGCCTGTACGGCCTCCCAGACATCCGCGGAAACGATCCGGAGCGCAGGCACGTCCTGCTCGATCCAGATCTCGCGAGGATTGGGCTTCGCCATCCGCTTGCCTGTTTCAGGATCCTTCACAAACCGCTGCCGGTTGAAGACAGGCTTCCCTGCATAGATCGGGTTTACTAGCAGGCCGTTGAGCCGCTTGGCGCTGCCGAGTAGCGTCGATACCCGCCACTCCGCTCCGCGCGGCGGGGAGATGCCGTCCTTGTTTAGCGAGGCGCAAATCACCACGGGCGATACGCCGGCGGCGTACTGCTCATATATCCTTCTCACCGCAATGGCTTGGGCCTCATTGATCACCCGGAGACCGCGCTTCTCCCCAGCACCGACAAGGTAGCCGTAGCAGTTGCCGCCCGGGATTCGGCCATCCCGGGCCACCGCAAGGTTGCCGCGGCGGGTTTTGTCGCTGAGCTGCTTGAGAAACATCTCGCCCATTAGCCCTTTCAAACCTGTGTGCAGCTGGGTGATACGACCGTCGGCAATTGTCCAGATTTCAACGCTATCACGCTCTGTCAATGAATAGAGTCGGGCTGAAGCTTCGAGGTTGCGGTTGTAGCGGTCAAGGTCCTCGGCCATCACGGCATCGAAGGTTCCGAGCTTCATAGCGATGAGCATGGCAAGATACTGGGGACGCTGCGCCTCATGTGCACCGGACACAGACTCGTCAGCGTACCGATTGATGATCACTCCGCCCAAGGTGGCGATCCGGTTTTCACACTCGCGGATCTGGTCAGCGCAGGATTTCGGATTCTGCCTGTCGCTGCTGTGGCGCGCGTAGATCGCCCATCTCATCATTGTGGTCTCCAAATATACGCGCGGCCTCGGCCTCCGCCATCATGCGGGCAAGGGCCATCAGAGCCGCCCTGGCATTGGACGGTAACTCGGAACGCCGCACCGAAGCAACTCGGGATGGTTTCAGCATCAGATCAGGCTTCCCTAACCGATTCCTCTCTCGGCGAGAGCCTTGTCGACCTGCCACTCCACCGACTTGCAATGCCGCAGGGGGTCTCGCTCCCACAAATTAAGGTATTCCATCTGCGAAAGACGCTTCACGCGCACGAACTCAAGGATATCCATGTCGAACACTCAGTGATTCCTGATGCATTTTCATTCGTCGCTGCCCTGGCTTTGGCACTGCCGCTTTAACGCGGTGGTGACTTCTAGACGGCTCCTTGAACCGTTGTTCGATAAGCTTCCGGTCGTCGGTAGGTCACTTCTTCTCCGCCGTCATATCCTCGTCGCGAGCACGCCATCCGTCGGCCCAGGCATCGGCGAAGGTCTGGAACTCTAGCGTGCGCCACTCCGGCGGCACGGCTCTCAGCGCCTTGCCCGCGCTACGAGCCTCGTGGCCGAGCTGCCACGCATCGGCGGCGCTCGGACCGTCTGCGGGGTCTTCATCCGCATGCGGTGCCTCGCCCGGGATTTCGCCGGCGGCGGGATCGACGATCCCGGCGGCGGAATCCATGCTTTGGGCCGCTGCCGGTGCCGGCGCCGCGGGCTCGGCGGGCGCGAAGTCCGACATCTGCGGCCGCAT
>CAMDBX010000181.1 GCA_945889445.1 Rhizobium sp. Q54 | reverse complement strand
CTCTTCGGCCGCACGCGCGAAGTTCAAGTGACGACATACGGCCTCAAAGGCACGGAGCGCGTTCAGGGATGGCAGCCAATCTGTCATGAAGTTAGATTAACTAACCAAAGCGGTCAGGACAAATGATTTGTCTAGGGCAGTAAAAAAAGGAATTAATGTTCCCGAAAGATCTTCATCGGGGAGTCATAAGTGACAAATTCTATCCATTCCGACCGACTGAACACGGTGCGCGTAGGATCGCGCCGGTTCGAAAACTCCCCATTTCAGGACAAGTGGATGAATCCCGATACGGTCATGGGCGTCTATGCCGGACGTTACTACAGCGTCTACAACGGTGAAGACGTGGAGGAGGGCTACTGGTCCCTCCGTCGGCAGGCAGTCCTCTACGACGTGCCGGAGCGCCCCGTTGAAATCAGCGGGCCAGATGCGGAGCGGTTCCTGGAGTATGTCTTTGCACGCAGGATCTCGACCCTGAAGACGGATCGCGGGAGGTATGCGATCGCATGCAGCCATGATGGCGGGCTGTTCATGGATGGCGTGCTCTTCAAGCTGGCCGACCAGCGCTACTGGTATGTGCAGCCCGATGGCGCCCTCGAAACCTGGTTGCTCGCTCACAGCAATGGATTTGACGTGAAGGTGAGCGATCCGCAGTCACGCGTGCTCCAGATCCAGGGGCCGGCTTCCCTTGAAATCATGAAGGCGGCGACGGAGGGAGAGCTGACGGAGGCGATGGGCTACTTCCATTCGGGCTTCTTCACCATCGCCGGACAGCAGGTCTATGTCTCCCGCACCGGCTGGACTGGCGAGCTTGGCTATGAGGTCTACACCCAGGGGCGAGCCACTGATTGTCCGAAACTATGGGACCGACTGATGGCGGCAGGCGAACCTCATGGGATGAAGTTCGGATCGATCTCTTCCATGGAAATGCGCCGGATTGAAGCTGGCATCCTGGACAACGGCACGGACTTCGACATCTCCATGACCCCTTACGATGCTGGTCTCGGGTCCTTTGTCGATCTCGACAAGCCGGACTTCATCGGTCGCGAAAGGCTCCTCAACGCACATCGCAATACAAAGCGCCTCTTCGGACTGAAGTGCCCCGCAGGAATTCCGGGTTACAAGGAACAGGTCGTTGATGGTGGGGTTGTCGTCGGGCATGTCACGGCGGGGGCCTGGTCGCCATACTTGCAATCGGGCGTCGGCTACGTGCGCTTCCAGGCCGCCGGATCATGGGCAGGCAGAAAGCTTTCCGTGCAGACGGCAGATGGACAGCTGCGAGACTGCGAGATCCTCGATCTGCCATTCTATGATCCTGAGAAGCTCATCCCGCGCGGAATCAATCAAGAAATTCCGTGATGCGGCATCTGAGCCATGGTTCAGATTGTACTGCTCCTCTTCGTGCAGGGGCCCATGTTGTGGCGCAGAGGCCCTCCTTCTGGATCGAGTTCGGAGCGCGACTGGGCAAGGCGTTACCGCCGCTGGCGTGGCGCTACGGCTCGAAGAGGATGCCTCCCGACTAGGAGGCTGCGTGGCGGCAGGCTGAGAGACGGGGGCAGTGGGATGAGTGGTTGAGAGAGAGGCGGCGCCGAAGTTCTTACCGGTGAGCGAGATCGCTGAATTCTGATCGGATTTCTTCTATCACTTCGACCGAACTCGTCCACAACGAGGTCGACGAGAGATCTGCTATGAGCCAGAAATTCTCCCTTCCTCAAGTCACCCGGGTTGTCTCAAGGGCGCTGCAGTCCGGACAGACACTCGGCTTCGGAATTCATGCAACTCGCACGGGACAACGGAGCGGATACGGTAGAAATGAACCTTGAACCTTCAACCGTTGCCCGAACGGCCAGGGAAGTCATTCTCGGCCCTGCGACCGAAGTGGTGCCGAAGTGGGTCGGTACGCTCCTGTCAGGCCACAGTAGATGAAAGCAAATCATGCGAGTGAATCAACATGGCAACTCCTCAGCATGGCGACCTTTCGCTCAAAATTCGCTACTGCGACCTTTCGCCCGAGTGGGTGACATATGGCTGAGATGGCGCGGAGAACGCGCATTAATGACGTGATCTTCAAACGGAAGAGTGTGTACCGGGCTAGACGTGTGGAAACAGCTCCATCTTCCTAACCAAGGTGAGGCCTGTCGTCTGAGCGTGCTTCATGGGGCTTTGGAAATTTTCAACCGTTGTGAATGGAAGGCCAGGGCTTTTGACCCTGGCCTCATCGGGCCCAATCCTCATCACGCAGGGCAAGCTGAACGCGATCCGGGCAGCACTGAAAGCAGGCGTCAAGCCAAACGCGATTGCGCGGCAATTCGGCGTGACGCCAGCTATAATCAAGAAAGCGGTTGAAGGCTCATAGTTGCGTTGAGCAAGCCCAGCTTAACGACGTGTCGTCAGTTAGGTTTGCCCCCCCCGTTACTCCCGGGTGATGCGCGGCAGTGTATCATCGTGGCTCTTGGCGGGAAGCCGCTTGTCTTGACCAACTTTCGCCGGGGTGATGGGACAGGGAGCGCCGGGTTGTTCAGCACCCCCCCCCGAAAGGCCACCCCCGAGAGCTCAGAACTTATTCGGGTTTCCGGGAAGAATGGTGCCGGTGCCTAAGGCCTTGCCGTCCTTCACCCACTTCACCTGATCGCCGGCGATCTCCACGCCCCAGCAATCCTTCGGCGTGCCCTCATAGACCCAACACATGGTGTCGCTCTCGACCGACCACTTGGCCTTGTAGTCCTTGCCATGCACCACGCCGTCGGCGCCGTAATGCTCGGCATAGGGGCCTGTGGAGTCCATGTTGCCCTGCACCGTATTGCCGGAAATGGCCGCCGTGATCGCATCGCCCTTGGCGAGCTCGGCCGCCGCCGGCATCGCCATGACCATCAGTACGGCACCCGCCGCAAACATCATCTTCCGCATGCTCATAAACTCCTGAATTGTTATGATGGCAAAGACCCTCACCGTCATCCGGCAGGCCTATCAGAACCAAGTTTTGCGTAAAAAGGACTTATTGGCAAGAACGGACATTCGCTTTGGGGTCTGTCCACCGCTAGATCTCCCTGATCGGCATCCGTTGCAGAAATGTCGGTGACGGATAACACTCAAGGGTGCCATGGCGATCACTCCATGATCCCCCAGTCAAGTAGCCAGGAGGGAAGGTCAGAACATAGATCACTTCTCAGTGGAGACTTGTGCCCCTACCGGGTCAACTCTCAGAGCAAATCAACAACCAGAAATCAGTGTGTCATCTGGCAAATACGGGTTAGTTCCTCATAAAAATGGGAGGTTGAGGTCTTGGTTTCAAAAGAAGAAGAACCTTGCCGTTCCCTGGGCGAAGACTTTGGAGAATTCGACCCGCGGCGTCTTGCCACTTCCCCTCTCTGCGAGGGGGAGAAGGATCTGACATCAGTTACGTTGTTCTGATCTTTATCATTCCAGTTTCGATCAAGCCTGCCAGCACAATCATTGTTGCTCCGATTGCATGCAATACAGTGAAACTTTCACCCGAGAATAAGGCTGCTGTCGTAACTCCAACCAACAATTCACCCATTAACAAAATTCCGACGCGTGGAGCATCAAGTCGTTGTTGGGCCCAGAGCAACATCATATTGGGCGGTACGAAGATCACCATCGCGATGAGAATGGCAGGTAAAAAATTGCCTTGCAGCGATGAGGCGGCAGCGTGGGCCGGTCCCCATGTGCTCACCACGAGCAGAACAACAAGAGAGCTTAGAACGCCGCCAAGTCCAAACATCGCAGTCGGCATCACGATGCCGCTTTGGCGATTTGCGATCATGAGACTGCCAATAGACCAAAGAATGCCGCTGGCAAGAGCAGTCCAATCACCAATCCGGTCCAGTGTAGGGTAGCCAGTTTCATGGCCGAGTACGGCCAGCATGCCGATAAAACCAAGGACAATTGCAATAAAGCGCCATGCTTCAGGTCGATGCCCCAGAAACAATATGCCAAATAAGACGCTCCAGGCCGGCGTCAGATAATATAGTATAATCGTGTTGGATATCTCGGTGAAGAGGAAGCTGATAAGATAGAGCGTGAAACCAGAACCGAGAAGCAAGCTACCCCCGACTGCTGCGATAGACTGATAGTTTCTATTGGACTTGCGGAAAAGCCAAGGTAACGGAGTTACGAACATCGCTACTGAGAAGATCAGGCTAACCCAAGCAACTCCCAAGCCGCGGCTATCCAGCCAGCGCAGCGGAATCCACAAGAGACCCCACAAGATCCCACAGGCAATCGTCACCACGGTAGCCTGAAGTCGGGCATGTGAAGATGTTTTTGACATTTATATCCTGAAAATCAAATGCGGTGAGGACTATCTGGAGTGGTTATCGCGTTATTAGTCTGTAGCTTTTCTTCGCATGTTTCGAAAAGTGACTTTGCGGGGGTGCGCCAGGGGGACCGCCCGCGCCAGAGATCGTTAAATCCCTGTGAAGTTGAATTGCCAACTCAGAGGATTGGTGAAAAACGTCTCGCAATCGTCTTCTACCGAGCCGAGGTTGTGGCTGCCCACCTCTGAATTTACAGCGTTTTATGCACGTAACCCACTATTGACCGGTGATTAGCACACATATAGGCTCGCTTGTTAGGCTCACATTAAATTCATAAAAGGTCGGGGATCGTGAGCGCATAGTAACCCGCCCATTGTTGGAGGAAATCATGACAAGACTAGGTAGTTTTGCGAGGGCCGTTCTGTTCGGCACGGCGCTAACGGTCGCATCTTCGTGCGCAGCGTTGGCGGAAGATTCGTCTGATCCGATCAAGATCATCACCAACAACTGGACGAGCCAGCTGGTGCTGGCCAATGTGGTGGGGCAGATCCTTCAGGCTCAAGGCTATAACATTGAGTACAAGTCATCTGATACGCAGCTTCAGTACACTGCACTTGCCGCCGGTGACATGGATTTTCAGGTTGAAGTCTGGGAAGGCTCCCAGGCTGAAGCCTTCACAAAGGCTGTTGCAGTAGGCGCACTCGATCTCGGCGCGCATCAGGCTGTGACGCGTGAGGATTGGTGGTACCCGGCCTATATGAACGAGATGTGCCCAGGCCTTCCTGACTGGAAGGCGCTTGATGCCTGCGCCGCGAAGCTCGCCACCGCGGAGACCGGAACCAAAGGCCGGTTCGTGGGGCCGCCAGCCGACTGGGGCAAGCATTATTCCGAGCGCATCCAGGCCCTCAAGATGAACTTCCAGGAAGTGCCCGTGGGCCAGGCGGCAACGCTGTGGGCCGAACTTCAGGCGGCCTATGACCGGAAGGAACCGGTCGTGCTGTTTAACTGGACGCCGAACTTCATCGAAGCGAAATTCGAGGGCCAGTTCGTAGAGTTCCCGAAGTATGAAGCTGCCTGCTTCACCGATCCGAAGTGGGGTTCCAACCCCGACGCGATTTATGATTGCGGCGCTCCTGCCCAAGGCTATCTCAAGAAGGCTGGCTCGAAGCAGCTTGGTGAGAAGTGGCCGAAGGCAACCGAGATTCTGAAGAAGGTTAACTTCAGCAACCCGCAGATCGCGGCGGCTGCCGCCATGGTTGATGTCGACGGCATGACGCCGGAAGACGCCGCCAAGAAGTGGATCGAGACCAATCAGGATACGGTCAAGTCCTGGCTGCAGTAACACCCAACTCAATTGAGGGGGCGCGGGGCTTTTGCTCCGCGTCCCTTCACTTACACTGCGGAATGCCTGACCATGCGTGACCAGCCGAAGATTTCCTGCCGCCATCTCTGGAAGGTGTTCGGTTCCGATCCCCAAGGCTTCCTCGCCCGTCATGGCCATGCACCCACGTCGGAGAACTTCGCGGCAGAA
>CAMDBX010000180.1 GCA_945889445.1 Rhizobium sp. Q54 | reverse complement strand
GCGAGATAGCGATCAAGGTCGGCACTGTCGAAGCCGAGCAGATCGAGTTCAAACTTCTCCGCATCAAGCTCGCGAACAAGGTTCGATAGAGCGACCTCATCCCAGCCGGAATTCAGTGCCAGCTGATTGTCGGCGATCACCAGCGCCTTGCGCTGCGCATCCGACAAATGGCCCAACCGAATGACCGGCACCTCAGCAAGACCCAGCCGTGAGGCAGCTGCCAGACGGCCGTGGCCGGCGATGATCACGCCGGCCGCATCGACGAGGATCGGATTGGTCCAACCGAACTCACGAATGCTGGCGGCGATCTGGTCGAGCTGCGTGTCGGAGTGCGTGCGCGGATTTCCCGAGAACGCCGTGAGCGCGGACACATTCACACGCTCGATGCCGTAGCTTTCGGGGATCATGGAAACCTCGTTGGGTGGAACCGGGGAAGTGGAAACCTGAGTGGAACCCTGAGGGGTGGAAACTGGAACCCTGAGCCGGGGTTTCCAGCCCAGGGTTCCACCCTCATTCACCGGGGGAGTGAATGATCCAAAATGCAGTAAAGCCCCGGAATACGGGGCTTCTTTCGAATGATGTTGTTCAGGTGATGCGATGGTTGTCGGGGTGGAACCTGGAAACTGGAACCCCAAACTGGAACCCTGTCGCTAGCGAAAGCCTGCGCTGAGCGCCCCCGCTATTCTTTCCCTTTGGGAAGGACCCGTGTTTTCATCGGGCTCGGCAGCAAGATGGTCGAGGCATTTGTCCTCTCCGACTCTTCATCGAGCCTTCAATATCGGGACTTCTATCACATCCAGAATCGACGTCAATAACTTTTTTCAAGTAAATGTCTTTTTATTGGTAAGTTGGTTGTCAGACCCTCTCCCATACCGGATGTGATTGCGAACCATCTCCACGGTACTGTCACCTTCACCAACTTGACGGCAATCATTGGCTTTGACAGTGTCCATGAACAGAAGACATTTCGGAACCAACAGTCATGATCAGGTCCGACCTGATCCAGAAAATATACACCAAGAATCCGCACTTATACCAGCAGGACCTAGATCGTGTCGTGAACACCGTCCTGAACGAAATCACCAAGGCACTGAAGGACGGCGGCCGCGTGGAGCTGCGTGGCTTCGGAGCATTCACCACCAAGGTACGTGATGGACGCATGGGTCGCAATCCGCGCACTGGCTTGGAAGTCGTAGTCGAGGCGAAGCGGGTCCCTTCGTTCCGGACCAGCAAGGATCTGCACAAGCGTATGAACGTTGATCCGCCTCGCCTCACACCACAAACAGCCTCTGGGCCGATAGGCTTGGGATCTACCAGCTCCTCACCTACAAGGTTGACGTCGATCTCGAGGAAAAGCTTGCTCACTGGGAGCAGTTCTACAACCTCTCAAGGTCCCATGGAGCCTTCAATGAAAAAGTACTTTACGAAGCTCTCAGGGAAAAGCTACAAACCAACAACGGATCGTCTCGTCAGATCGTCATCCTCCCAAGCCGGGAATAGCGGGCACAATCGGACCTTAGGGGAGCGGCGAGATTCCACGTCCCTGCATGAGGACACGCAACTCGAAAAGGCACGAGAAGGGAAGTATGAAAGCAACACGAAGGCAATGAATGGTGCGTTGCCAGGATCGCCCTCACAGCCTGAGCGAAGGCGTCTTCATGGATGCAGACGAGGCTTCGCCCGTCGAGGGTGCGGAGAGGATGTTGCCAACCGTGATCGTCGCGGACCTTCGTTTGCATTCAGCGGATAGAGATTCGTGACAAGCAAAGTCGCTGCCAAAGGAGAAAATTGCCATGCAATCAACTGCATCAAGGTGGGCAGACGCATCGATAAGGAACCGTCCCGGCAGAGGCAATCCGTTCGGCGTAGGAGCTATCATCCTGTTGGCGCTTGCAACGAGCGGTACTGCTGGCGCGCAAGAGCTAGGACTTCCTGGCGACGTGAAAGCGTTCCGGAAAGAAGTCCGCTGCCAGCTCAAGTTTGCGCAGCAGCCATCCAGCAATCTGCGGGGCTACCTGCCAGCGATCGGAGCGGCGGAACACACCGACAGCGTCCATAGTGGCGTGTATCCGTGTGCGACCTGGACCGGCTCGTTCGACGGTGCGAACAATGTGCTCCAGTACGTTTCCGATACGACCTGGGCGTCGATACAGTTAGTCGTCTTTGACGGGCCCGAGGTCGGCTACCTTCAAGGCGGCGGGGCCGCCCCTCCCGTGTACCCCGGGGGCCAGTTCATCGCACGGTTCAACGCGTCAACGGGTAAGCAGATCTGGTTCACGTCCACCGGCAACGGAAACGACCCGGATCAGTGGATCGCCTTCGGCAGCATGGGCATCCACAAGAACGGCTATCTCTACGCGGCAGCCGGACCCAACATCTACAAGATGGATCGGCAGACGGGCGGCATCATCGCGACCGCCGAGATGACGGTCCTGGGCTCACTGCCGACCGACGCCAACTTCGACGGCTTCGAAATTGCGCCGGACAAGAAGGGCACGATCTTGATGAAGACGCAGAACCGACCCGTCGGCTGTACCAATCAGGGGAACGCAGCGTTGGGCACATGTGGGGGCACGAGCCCGAACACGACGGTCGTCGCGGTCGATCCCGATACGCTCGAGACCCTGGATGCGATCGAGCTTCCCGAGGCCATCACTGCGCGGCCCATCGTGACCACGTACCAGGGCAAGATCTACCTGTACATGGCGGGTACGACGCTGATGCGCGTGAACTGGTTTCCAGGCGCCAAGAAGCTGATGCTCGATCAGTCCTGGAACCCTGCGTATGTGCTGTCCGGCCAGACCGGTGGCACTGCGCCGAACGTCATCGGCAACTGGATCATTTCCAACACCAACGCCAAGACTGGGGCAGTACCGATGAGCGTGGTCGCCGTGAACCAGGGCGATGAGAACAAGCTGGTGCGGATCAACCCGTGGGGCACCACCTTGCCGACCGGTGTGCCGCTTAGCGTTACCGTCGGCAGCTTCGGCGTCGATCCCAAGAACAGCATGATCTACGCCCAAGACTATTTCGTCGGCGGTGTCTACGGCATCAAGCTCAATCAAAAGACCGGCGCGATGAAGGTGGTCTGGAGCCGGCCCGATTGGCGCAACAGTGACTACTTCACGCTTGTCGGCCCGACCGACGAGCGCGTCCTGATCAGCCAGTACATCGACCCCAACACTACCTTCGCTGATGTCGCCCAGGGCCTCGCCGCTAACCAGTTGACCTACACCGAAAGCGTCCTCTGGGCCAACGCTGCGACCGGGACTACGATCGCCCAATCCCAGTACAACCCAGCGACGGCACTGGGCAGCCTCCCCAACATGGGCTATGGCGGCCGCATCTACATGATGGGCAACCAGGGCTCGGTCTACATCTACAAGCCGGTGCCGGCAGGTGGCGAGGGCGGGAGGAAGCATCATGACGGGAAGTACCACGATGACGATGATGACGACTGAAGCCAGCGCTTAACTGGTCTTGATTCCGACGCCGCCCGGGTGCTCGGCATGCGCATGCAGCGCGCTCCCTATCTCACAGTGGCACAGGAGCATGCGCCCGCACACCTCCCCCTTGCCGCCCCGCTTCACCTCCACTCATCTCTGCTCGATCGCAGGCGTAGTTCAGTGGTAGAACGGCAGCTTCCCAAGCTGATTTGAGACCTGTCACAAGTTGGATCGCAAGACTTCGGATATGACTGCCAGAGAGATTCGAGGGACGATCTACTCTCTTCGTATCAGAGCGCTCATGAGTATCTCACCCCGGTTGCGGAAGTCCGAGTATATCGAAGTAGCCGCTCGGAAGTGGCTTACCGCTGCGCTGCGCCTCCGCTTCGATGGTCTCCTTGAATGCCTTTGCACCGTCATCCCAGTTCATGAGCTGTCCATTCCTTGCCATCGCCAGACGTTCTAGGCCAACGGCGACCACCCCATTGTGTGGTGGTGCAAACTCCACGGCAGATTCGGCAATCTCGATCTCGTTGCCATCCTCCATGACGAACTCCACCGAATAGCTGGCAAAGGCAGCCGCGTTCGGATGTCCCTTGGGCTCGAACCAGCCTGATCCAGCGCCTTCGGCCTGCGCCTCCGCAACGGGCCGCAGCCTGATCTGCTCGCTACTGATTCCATAGCGTTCAAAGTCCGCAAACAAGGGCTTGGCCAGCTCCGTCGTCGTCACCCTAAGCCGCTTCGAATCGAGGCCCGCAACCGCAGTGAGGAACTTCAGCAAGTCGCTGGTTCGGCGCTGCGCCGTGACCGCCTCGGCCGGATAGAGGGCAAAGATGGTGAAGAACGGCAACGCTCCCGGCTTGCGCTGGGCCTGGGCATCCTCAACCCTCGCGCAGGGCTGGATGACGTAGAGCGACCGCGCCGAACCCCTGCCGAAGCCATCCTCGTCATATGTTAGGCCGCCATTGTGATCCACTCCGGTGAGGAGCGGCTTCGGCGCTCCGGCCGCATAGCCCTTTGACGTGAAGTACTGCACGGCAAGGCTCGTCACGTCTTCAACGCTCTTGTTACCCGGCATCGAGGCTCGCGCCTGATTTGGATCTAGGCCCTGCATGACCGGAGCAGACGTCCCGAGAGCAACCGTAGCTCCGATCAGATTTCGCCGACTGATGCCCATGATAACGATCCTCCCCGGATTAACAGGCTATGTTTCGTTACATGAATAGACCAGAACCGGTATGACGGCATTCGTGGTTTGTACGTATACTTCAAAGCCGGACGCCAGTTGAACCTTAGCTGGCTGTCCCGATTGCCGCATTGGCCCCGCCATACTTATTTCCGTTCCATCGCGAGCGCCGTTCAGTGGTAGAACGGCAACTTGCCGAGCTGCTGAGCTCTACAGTCACAACCGAAACAATCTCACCAGCGCGTTCAGCGCCACGCGGAGGTTCCCGATATCCTCCTCCGGCCACTGCATCGCTTCCTGATCGGTGCAGATGACCCGGTAGACCAGCAGAGTCGGCCGCTTTCCAGCAGACATGCGTTGTTCCCGATCGCAGGCGTCGAGCACACTGGTGGCATCGGCGAAGCGCCGCTTCACCTTCTCGATGACCTCGAGCACCGGCTCGCTGGGGCTGGCACCGAAGATGCCTTCGTTGATCAGCAAGCCTGCCACTGAGCGAGGGCTGGGTGACGGCAGGCCCACAGTGGCGTGGTGGTCGCGATAGAGTTGGGCAAACGCCACGCCGGCCTGGTATTGCGTCTCGCTGATCATCTCCCGGAAGGCGAGACGGCCAAGCGCGGTACCAAGCCTTTCGTCCTTCGCTTGTTTCGCGGTGACCCCGAAATGCCGGCGCCGCGCAGCGATGGCCACGCTCATGGCATCCACCTCCAGTTGCTGCTTCGTGCGCTTGCCACAAGGGTAGCGCTTGCCGGGTTTGCGCTTGCGTCCAGGTGCCATGTTCAGTGCCCTTCCGTGTTGGAGGTTTCGGTGAGTTCGCGCAGGAGTGCCGCATAGCCGCAGACATCGACTGCCGAGTCTTCGTGGGTGGGGTCGTGGGCGAGGCGCGCCATCTTCAAGTCGAGGAGGCAGAGGACCACCTGTGCCGGGGTGACTTCACGGCCAAGCGTGCCGGACCAGCGCGCCGCAATGGCAGCCATGTTGCCGCCCACATCGCCGTACTGGGTGCTGCGCTCAGCGATGACTTGGGCTACGTGCTTCAGGAACATTGCTGCGGGGGTGCTCATGTGCCTTCCTCCTCATCAACGGGAACAAGGGGGCTGAGCGGCTCGGGAGTGCTGGCAGGTAGGGTGGTAGCCAGAACGTCACGCCCGCCGTTTTCTGCCTTTTCCAAAAAGGCCTCGGTTGACATGGCGGCCAGTCTGCGGCCCCAGGCACGCTGGGCCTCACTGGCAGGCGGCCGCCACGGGTTGCGTCCCAACCGGAATGGCCA
>CAMDBX010000179.1 GCA_945889445.1 Rhizobium sp. Q54 | reverse complement strand
ATGCCGGCAACGAAGGCCCCAAGATTGTTCAGCGCCGGGGCGCCGTCGATGCGCAAATGCGTGCCCTCATAGACGATCTCGCCGGTGTGGCAGGCGGCGCAGGTGAAGCCGGCGAATGGGAGCCCGCCGGCCGCCGGATCGGTCATCGCGATGCCGATCGGCCAGCCATAGGGATTCAGCGGATCGCCGGCGACCCGATCGATGATGAATCCCATCGGCCGCAGATTGGCCGGGTCCATGAAGTTGCCGGTGCCGTCGGGGCCTGCCAGCGCCGCCAGCCAGGCGGCCGGAACGAGGCGCGAGCCCTGGTCGGTATGGTGGAAGCGCTGGAGCGTCGCCTGATCGATGCCCTGGTCGAGCGGCGTCAACTGCGTCGGCGCGTCGATCCCGAAAGCCGCGCCCGCCGCCGCGACCAGCAGCGTCCCGCCCAAAATGGATGCGTGCATCGCTTTGCTCATTGCCTGTCCCCCCGTCGCGCAATGTCCGTTGTTGCCGCCGCCTCTATCCGACAATTGACTGCCGGCGTCCACCCCAGGGAGGCTCTGTCGTTACCTGACCAGAAAGTGCATCGGCCAGCCCGGAGCAGGTGCCGTCGCAGGTCGTGTTGGAATTCGTGTGACGCAGCCCTCCGGTGTGTTGAAGGTATCGGTTCAGGCGGCCAGGTCAATCGGACGGTCGATGAGCTTCGTCGCGAGCGTCTGCCAGCCATCCACCTTTCGCATGACGATCTGGCCGGAAGCGAGCAGAGCCCAGAACAGCATTGCCGCTGTGTCGGCGGACGGCAGCACAGTCTGGGTCTTGATCCGCCGCTTGAACTCCTCGTGGAGGCGTTCGATGGCGTTCGAGGTCCTGGCGCTTCGCCATTGCGATGGCGGCAATCGGGTGAAGGCGAACAGGGCGTCGCCGGCCTCTTCAAGGCTGTCGGCGACATGCGCATGCAGAGAGAATCTCGGTCGCGATGCCGGAGGCGCAGGTTAGGTGACTGACATCGTTATCTGGGTTTTTAGACATTCGGGTGCGCGCACGGGATTCGAAAAAGAGCAAATCTCTACCCCAATAAAATCAATACCTTACAGGTGGAGAAGGTTGGATCCCAGGCCCCTCCCCTCCGCCATGTCACCCCTCGGCAAAGCTCTCTCTCCGACAGCTGAGCGCTCAAAATCGCCAGTATTTGCGGGCTTCTTCGCGAAAAGCTCCTGACTGCCGGAATGGCGGTCGGGTCGATTTTGGTCTCTCTCAGCCCCGTATTCTCCAAACCTCCTGACTGCGCGAAAAAAGTACGGTGGACATAAGCCATTGAAAGGATGCGTCATTTCATGGCGATTGCTGCCGTACTTTGTGATGGACGCGCGATCTTCACGCGGGGCTGGGATCGAATCTTGCTGCTGGGTGGCTTCGCCTTGCATCGCTGCTTCTTCCACGATCTCTGGGATCGAGTGCAGGGTCCGGAACCATCTGCGCTGCAGACAGAACGTGCGATCTGTCCCGCGTCCGTCTTGGCTCTGCTTCGTGGGTCTGTCCTTGGGTAATTTCATTTGGGTACGGGGGATCTTGTCGTTGTTTTTCGGCTGGGTTTCTTGGCCGATAAGGCTGCCCGCCGGATGGTTTTCCTCGAGGCCGCCGGTTGGGTGGCCGCCGCTTTCTTCCCGGGCTTTGGAGGCGCACTGGGCTCGGAGGGTTTCGTGGTTTTCCTCTGCCTTTGGCTCGAGATGGGCTTCTGTTGCTTCCTTGAGTCCGGCTCATTATTGTCCTTGGACAGCGTTTCCGGTTCTTCAAGGTCAAGGCCGAACAGCGCTGAAAGATTTGCGCCGCCGAGGACCTTATCGCTCTTAAAAGGCGTGCTGCTCGCAGGGGTGGCGGGTGCAGCGGTGACCTGTGCGATCAATTCCCGTTGGTCGACGCCCCGCAATAGAAACAGCAGTTCGGGTCTGCTATCGAGGCGGGCTCCCACTCCGTACAAGGCGGCGGCCACATGCTTGCACATGTAGGCGCCGTCCGGGCAACTGCACGACATCCTGATCGACTTAGGCGCCGGAAACAAACCGTCGGCCGGGCGGCACACACGGTCCATCACTGACTTAGACAACCGGCCCTGAAGGAGTTCCACCATGGAGTCGATGCTGGCCGAACAATCCCGGCAGATGTCGTTCCATGTCTTTGCATCAAGCGACGCGATGATGATTTTGATTCTGTAGAGCGACGAGCCGCTGACTTGCGCCGAGATCTCGCCCTTCCCGATCTCCAGGTCGATCACGCAACTGTGCCGCACATAGCTGCGGCCACGCGGCAGACGGTTGGCATAGTCGCTGTAGCGCTCAAGGTTTTCACACCAAGCCTTACCCCAGAAACTCGTGGCGATCTTGCGTCCTTCGAGCACGACGGGAGACAGACCACCTCCGGTCTTGCTCAGCTTTGCAAGTCGTTTCTCGGCTTGCCGCCGTTTCTCGGCCACGGTGGGTGTTGCTTTCCAGCGGAAGTAGCTCATCTCATTCGTCCTTCAAGGCAGATTCAAGGTCGAGGCTGACAAGGCGCAGCAATTCCGAGTCGGTCAGTTCGGTCAGCAGTACTTCGGCGCCGCCTTCCAAGACATCTCCAGCGAGTTTCGACTTCTCCTCAATCATGCGATCAATCCGGTCCTCCACCGTTCCCTGGCATACGAACTTGTGGACGAGGATATTGCGCTTCTGACCGATGCGAAAAGCACGGTCGGTCGCCTGGTTTTCGACGGCTGGATTCCACCAGCGGTCAAAATGAACGACATGAGAGGCTGCCGTAAGGTTCAGGCCAGCGCCTCCTGCTTTCAGCGAGAGCACGAAGAAGGGTATCAACTCATCCTCCTGGAAGCGCCGCACCAGGTTCTTTCGTTTCGTCACCGCAGTCTCGCCGGTCAGTACGAGTCCCTCCCGACCGAAAGCGCGGGCGAGACAAGCCTCCAGTGGTGCGGTGATCTCCTTGAACTGAGTAAAGACAAGTACCTTCTCCTGACGCTCGGCGATCTGAGCGGCTATCTCGCTCAACCGCTGGAGTTTCCCGCTATCGGCCTCGCGCCAAGCAGCATCGCCAAGCCACTGCGAAGGATGATTGCAGATTTGCTTGAGCCTCATCAAAGTTGCTAGGACGAGGCCCTTACGCTGAATGCCTCTGGCCTCCTGTAGGCGTTCGGCCAGTTCATCAACGGTCTGCTGATAGAGGGCCGCCTGGAGCTTGGAGAGGGCACAAAAGGTCTTCACCTCGGTCTTGTCCGGCAGGTCAGAAATGATGCTTTTGTCGGTCTTCATGCGCCGCAGGATGTAGGGCCGGACGAGGCTACGAAGCGGACCATAGTCAACCCGCCGCGGAGTGGAGGGGCCTGCCTCAGTGCGTTCCGCAAGGCGCTTGGTGAACGACGTGAATTCGCGTGCGGAACCAACAAGTCCCGGATTGATGAAGTCGAACAGCGACCACAGATCGCCAAGACGGTTCTCGACAGGCGTGCCGGTCATGGCGACGCGGGCATCGGCCCTGAGTTTCTTTACGGCTAAAGTCTGCTTTGCGCCTGCATTCTTGATCGCCTGCGCCTCGTCAAGAATGGCAAGACGCCATGGTATGGCCTGGAACTCATCCATTCGCATCAGCGTGCCGTAGGTGGTGATGACGAGGTCGATGTCCACCAACCTCTCAATCGCGAGGCCCTGCAATTCCTCCCCGTTCATGACGGAGGAATGAGCTATCAAGTATCTGAGACTAGGAGCGAAGCGCGCGATCTCGGCCGACCAGTTACCGATCAGAGATGCCGGTACGACCAGGATGCTGGGTTTGGCGCGGTGTGCTTCACAGACCTTGCCGTGACCGCGTGCCTTTCCTTCTGGAAGTTCTGCATCCCGTTTCAAGATGAGCAGAAGCGAGATGACCTGTATGGTCTTTCCGAGCCCCATGTCGTCCGCAAGGCAAGCGCCAAGGCCAAGTCTGGTCAGCAGTGCCAACCATGCGACGCCTTCCTTCTGATAGGGGCGCAGCGTTGCTTTCAGAGCCGGTCCCGGATGACTGGCTCCATCCATGGCAGGCTGCCGCAGCGCTGCCAAAGTCTCGGCGAGCCATGGGCCTGCGACCGTCGGGCTCCAGTCCGGTGAAAGTATCTCTAGCTTGTTCCCTGAGCCGAGGCTTGCCCCGGACACCAGCCGCATCGCTTCTGTAAATGGTAGACCTCCCTCGTCAGCGCGCCGCTCGACAGCCTCGAACAGCTCAAGGGTCCGGGCCAGCCGGTCCCGATCGATTTCAACCCACTTGCCGCGCACCAGGGTGAGCCCGTCGGTCTGGGCCAACAGTTGCTTCACCTCGGCGGCGGACAGCGTCTCGCCGTCGAGTGACACCGCAAAATCGAAGTCCAGCATCGCATCGAGGCCCATGAGAGAGGGCGCCCGCGTTCCCACCGACGCCTGCACCTGAGGCCGGATGGGCCGTCCCATCTTCCAAGTTGCCGGCATACGCAAGACGATGCCGGCACGCTCGAGGGCCGGAGCGTCTCTCAGAAGCTGCTGTGCTTCTGTCGGTGTCCATCGCAGTGGATGATAGATTTCGCCGGAATCGACCATGGACTTCAGCCAGCCGCAGTCTCCGGCGGCTTTCTGAACAGGTAGCAAGAGGGACAGAAGTCTCTCCCTGTTGTCGGCTCCGGCATAATCCTGCAGCGCCCGGCCCAGGGGCACATGCTGCGCCTGCTTTCCATCAGACAGGCGGGATGTATAGGTGGCCAGGAAAGCGAATGGGGCCTCCTCATCCTTTCGGTTCTCGGCGAGGTTGAAGTGTACACGCCCGACTATGCTCCATGCCGGACTCCGTAGCCTCAGGAAATCAGCAAGCGTCTGACCGCTTTCGGTCAACTCCGCCGTGAGTGCTGCGCCCATGCTCACCCAGATTTCAGCCAGAACGCCAGAAGTGAGGTATTCGCCACCGAACATCGGAGGTGCGCTGTCGGCTATAGCTTCGAGTTCCGCCTTGCCGGGAACAGGCAGTTCGATGAGCACCGGGCCAGAAGTATCGCCGCGCTCGGGACGTGCGCAGAGCGCCGTCATGAACTGCGATCCGAAATCACGCCAGAATGCCAGGTCGAAGGGAAGAGCGGCAGCTGTCGCATCGAGGGCGAGAGCGAGGTGACCATGACCATGGCCGCGAATAAAAGCGCGCTCGACTTTTCCGACAGTAGGCGAGGTCAATGCCAGCGTCTCTATGAGCCGCACTTGGCCGTGGGGTGTGAGCTGAACGGATCGACCATCCAAACGAATGGATGAAGCAGGACCGGTTGGGGTATCGGTAGTTGGCATTGCCAAAAGGTAGAATGCGTGTCGGTTTGTGTCTAGCGGCGCATGTTGACCGCGGTGCCAGTTGTAATCAGCCGCCGGCTGGGTGCTTAGGCCTGCGTCAGTTCAGCCAATGTTCGCTTTCTGTCGTTCCCATTCCATCTGAAACGGCTGCATCGCCCTCGCCATCGTTAACCCATCCGACTGTCGCCCGGCCAAGATGGCCTCTACGATCTCTGGTGCGATCAGTGTCATACGGAGCAGTCAGCTGACAAATGACGGGTTGATGTTTTTCACATCAGCGATCTGCTCGATGGTCTGGCACACTGAAAGAGGGCCTGACCAATGACCGCGTGCTGAGCGTGCCGCTGGACCAGCCCGCTGAGAAGGAGGTCATCGGCGTCGCCATGGCCATCGCCCGTCTACGCGCCGTGAAGGGCCGATGCGCGGCAGGCTGATCAAGGGCCTCATCACCAATGAGACAATGGAGGAACTGTTGCTCGAAACTTTGGGCAGTGGCCTCCCGATCCGTTGGCACCCGCTACTCTAAGTGTTTTCTTTCATTGCCGAACCGCTGCAAACACGTACACCTTGAATCTCAGATAGGTTCGACCCTTGATGACAGGGGCGGCGCTGAGGCGGAAAACATGTACCTATTCAAGCGC
>CAMDBX010000178.1 GCA_945889445.1 Rhizobium sp. Q54 | reverse complement strand
TCCGCCATCGCCATGGGTAGCAATGCCACAGCGTCGTCGGACGGCGCGGTTGCCATCGGCTCAGGCTCCACCGCTTCTGGAAATGGTTCCGTGGCGCTGGGCGCGGGCGCGACGGTAAATGGCCACAACCAGTCAACCGCAATCGGTGCTAATGCAACCACCACAACCGATAACCAGATCATGATGGGCACGAAGAGCGAGACAATTATTGCCCCTGGCATGAACAGCTCCACCAGCCGCGATCGCCAGGTCGGACGGCTCGGGGTCGTCACGTCGGATAACTACGGCAATATCGCCTCCGACAATGGCGCACTCTATTCGGAGCTCGCTTCGTTGAAGACCGGCGTCGTAATGTCAATGGCGCTCGGCGATCCGATCCTGAGTGGGGATGATCGCTTCGCCGTCAAGATGAACACCAGCGCGTTCGATGGCTCATACGGCATTGGCGTAACGGCTGCAGCTGTCCTCCATGACAGCGATGCCACGCTCATCGTTTCGGGAGGTGTGGCCTGGGCGCAGGCGAACGAATTCGGATATTCGCGCGACCAGGGTGCAGCTCGCGCGAGCATGCAGATAAGCTGGTGATCCTGGGTGGCTAGAAGCAGTTCTTCTCCGCCACCGTCACCGTCATCAACGGCCGCGCGCCGATATCGGCGTAACTGAAGGCAATTGATCCTTCCGCGGCCAAGAATTTCCGGGCCAGCGGGAAACCGCAGGTGTTGGCGATCACGGCCCTGCTGATATCTGCTCTTGTAGCGTCGGGAATGGCCGACGCCTCGAGCAGGATGATATTGGTGAAGGTGAGCAAGGGGTCGCTGTGTTTAATCCCTGTCCTGATCGTTGCGTGGTCGATCATTTTCGGCAACGTTTCATCGGCTTCCATGAGCTTCGCGGCAAGTGCGTCGCGCTGCGACAACAGGGGGTCCGATATGAACTGGAAGCTGTTTTGGAGGGGGCGGGTGAACTGCATAACAGCGGCAGCACCTGCAATCAGGCAGACAGCCAGCAACGCCCCTACCCGCAGCCATGGAACTTTGCGCGGCCTCTCCAACAAGCGGCTTTCCAGCTCGGCCGCGGAAAACCATTCTCCGGACCGACCGTGCCGGATCTCCAGGCCGCGCCATTTCTCCATCGCGGCCATACCCTCTATCAGGTCACGAATGGTGCCCGGACCATGGGAGGATCCGTCCTGCTTCACATACCAAAATGATTTCACGGTAAGTAGGTCATCCCGAACTCTGTTGACCAAGACTGGCGTTGGGAGTTGAGACGTTATGCGGCATCAACAATGAGGTCAACCGCCAGGTGGCGGCCTGACTGGTGCTTTGCTTTTAGAACTGTGGCCTCGTTTGTATTTCGAAGGTGGAGCAAACTCTCCCGCGACACCCGAGCTTTTGGTTTGCGCTTGATCATGCAGCAAGATCAGGCGTCTAGTGTTGAATAGACTGCGTGAGGGTTCCGCAGCCATCGACCCTTCTTAACTCTGCCTGCAGACGGGAGAGAATTATCCAAAGCTAAACCGGCTCGCTCTACGCGTAGGGCAAGACCCTCTGGGTCTTGATCCGGCGGCGCAATTCCTCGCTCAGCCGCTCGATGACATTGGCGAAGCGGACCCTTGCGCATCTGCTACCTCTTGCGGTGTTTGTAGTCACTGAATTACATATAGACACCAATTTACAAGTGGCTAACCTGCAAGAGACAAACGATTGAAATTCAGGTACTGCAGGCAAGATAAATATGCCCTGCGAAAGGGAAGAGTCATGATCACACGCCGTTCATTCGTGCAGCTTTCGACGGCTGGTCTAGGCGCGCTTTATTTTAGTGGAAGTTCGGTGCGCGCCGGGACCTCAGACGTATCCTTGCGCGACCAGGTCGTGGCGGCTTGCCGCCGGCTTGCTCCGCTCGGGTGGCAGGCCATGCTCCTCGACGCGTCTGGCGGTGAATTCGACATCAGTTCTTCCGATTTTCCGCAGCAATTGACGAAAGCGCTGTCGAAGATCGACCGGGACCATCCCGGCTTCGGCGACTTCAGTGTATCGGGGGAGAGGCCCATCGAACCGGGTTCGCCGGACCGCAGCTTCCTGTACCATGCCTTTGCTTCTCCCTTGGTTCGATCCGATCGTGCGGGCAACCTTTTGAAGGGCTTCCCGACCCTTGCCGAGATCGAGGCGGTGGAGAATTACGTCTATGGGGCCGCGGCCCCTTCGCTAGAAGAGTTGCGGGCAAGCGCATCGGGCCGCCGCCTCGGCATCGTCGTCTTTTCGCTTCAGTATCTCCCCGCGAGCCGCTCAGTGCATGGCACGCACGCCGAACTTTGCTTCTCAAGGGCTGGCATCGGCCGTGTCGGCAATGCGGAGCCTCTCTATGACGGCATGAACCGCTATTTCGTCACTAATGTCGATGACGACCCCTTCAAGTTCCGCGTTGTCCCGCGCCGCTACGCTGCCTACCTCGCGGTGAAGGTCGAGGGGACCATCGGCAATTTCGGCCCGCAGGATGCGTTGCCTGACGACGGGAGCCGGAGCTACTGGGTTCCGCTGCACAAGCTGTATTCCGGCCATGAATGCATCCGTGGCCTCGACCTCCACGTGGAGATGAAGTCCGGCCTCCGCAACGATTTGATATCAAAATTCCACAAGTGGCTGCAGCGGAGCGGCTACGAGAGCGAATGGCGCGGAGAGCACCTCGAGAACCATCCCTTCGTCGTGAAGGATGAACGCATCGGCGGACTTTCGAAGCGCCCGGAATATGGCGCGGGCGTTCTCGAGCCAGCTCAGAACCCCCTCGTCAAGCCCGCCGAATACGAAGGCAAGCCACTGACCTTCCATGTCGATCCGCGTTATGTCTCGGATGTGGCGAACATCCAGTCGACCTCGTGGATGGTTCTGAGTGCGCCGCCGAGCCAGATGCCGCTCTACATGGAGGACTCGGCCCAGGACTATGACCGGCCGGCGCCGCAATATGTGAACTTCCGCCACCGGGTGAATGCAGACGGCAGCATCGATAATCTCAGCGAACGGGAAGATCTTGTGGAGATCATCGGCAAGGGTGATTACGAGGCCCTGCATTTCGTCGATGGCGCGGGCGACGGTTGGGTTGAGGCAAGTTGCCCCCAGATCGACGAGCGCGTCGACGATCACATTCCTGCCTATGCCATGGTGGGGCTCCCGGATTTCTACCCGCAGATCAACCAGCGTGACCTAATGCAGTGGTGGCGCACGGAAGTGCCTGAGGCCATTCGCACCGGACTATTTGCCGTGCCGCCTCTCGCCCTTTCCCAGACGCGCATCGCCGCCAACATCGAACTACCTATCGGGTTCTCCATCGAGGACGACACGGTGCCCGCCATCGTGTCGCACTTCAAGTCTGGCATTGGGCCCCAACAGACGGCAAACGGCGCCGATTTCCACAACAAGGTCGGCCTGCCGGATGGTTCACCGGGCCTATTCGATCCCGGTTGGGACTCGAGCCAAGGATATTTTTACAAAGGCCCCGACATTCCACCTCAGAATTTCCTTGCGGGGTATGGGCTTGGCTCTCCGTGGATCGAGGATGCAAAGTTGTGCGCGGCACTGGGGGCCTACTGGCCGGGCGTGGCGCCGGATTCTACCCGCGTGTTCAGCCCCGACAAGGGTCTCAGCGGCCTCAATTATCCTTGGCCGTCCGTGGCTCCTATGACAGACGAGGAAATTGGCCTCGTCCCCACTCGGGACGGCAAGCTCCTGCCGTGGGACGGTGTGCAGGGACCGCAACTGGTCCAGTCGGGCCCATTCCGCTATGCCGTCTACCAGGATATGGACCACGTCGATTACATCACGATGCCGAATACCATGACGGCCGCACTCACCAGCAAGGTCAGCATGAAGGAGTATACGGACCGTATCCTCGCTATGGCGGCCGTCTACTGGGCGCTCGGTATTCGCGACCAGGATTTTGCGGCAGATGAAGTGCGAAGCGCCTCCGCCAAGATCATTGCGGAGAAGTCGAAGTGGGCGGTGCTGTCCTTCACCAAGGATGCGTCCACCGCGCCTGACTTCGTGGAGGCAGAAAAGGTAACTTCATCCGGCCTCGATCCCAAGGAGACCTATCGCTTCCACATTTACCGCGCAGGAAATGAGAAGCCCACGCGCGACGAGCAGACGCCGGCGGGCACAGTCAAGTTCGCGACGTTGGTCGAGGTGCTGGAGGAAGCGGTCGTCTTCGTCAGCGGAAACAAGGTCTTGATTCAGCGAAACGGGGGACCATGGCTGCTGGACGCCACGATGCCGACATAGTGATCATCGGCGGGGGGCCAGCAGGCTCAGCCGCCGCGATCACATGTGCCAAGCGCGGCCTCTCTGTCGTCGTTCTTGAGAGGGATCAGGTTTTTGGAGAGCGGCCGGGGGAGACCATGCACCCCGGGGTCCGTCCGATCCTCGAGCAATTGGGGCTCGGCAACCGGATCGATGCGTTGGCCACGGGGTTCCATGCAGGCATATGGATCGAGTGGGGAGGTCCTCCGCGTTTCCAGACTTTTGGGTCCGATGCGGACGGCCCCTGGCAGGGTTTTCATCTATGGCGCCCAGATTTCGACGGAGCATTGCTCTCGCTCGCGGGAGACTTCGGCGTGGATGTCCGTAGGGGAGTGTCGGTCTTGGGCATCGCAGGCGAGCATGGCGCGATCCGGGAGATCGAGACTGAATACGGGACGATGACTGCCCGCGTCGTGATCGATGCAACTGGAAGAGTACGGCATCTGGCGCGCCAACTCGATATCAGTTACCAGCCGAGATCGCCTCGACTCATCGCGCGATATGGCTATGTGACTGGCAGTTGCCCGGTTCGTGACGATGCTCCGAAGATCTCGGGGGACATGAGCGGCTGGACCTGGACGGCGAGAATACGCGACGGTCTCTATCAATGGACTCGCGTTGACTTCAATGATGTCGCGAAGGACGACTGGCTACCGGAGGAGTTTCAGGGCATGGCCCCTCTTTCCCGCACCCGGGGAGCAGATGTGACATGGCGCATTGCCGAACGCCTCGCAGGGCCCAACTGGTTCATGGCGGGTGATGCGGCGGCAACGCTTGATCCAACCTCTTCCAGGGGTGTTCTCAAGTCGATTCTGACGGGCGTCATGTCAGGCCATCTCGCCGACGCTGCGATCGGCGGCAAGCTGACACCCCAACAGGCTGCCTCATACTATCATCAATGGCTGCTCGAATGGTTCGACAAGGACGTGACCCATATGAAGCAATTCTACCGCCTCTTAGGCCACTCGGAGCTAGGGTAACTGCTCTGGTCCCCGGAAACTGGACCACTCTGAATTGGAGTGTTCTGTTGTAGGAGCCCGAGCTCGGCGGCTTACAAGCGGTTGACTGGCATGCCAGACCTCGAAGAACTCCACGACACTTGGGAGTTCATATATCTCTGGATCATCCTAAAATCGATTGGCATTTCTGCATTTACGGCGGTTATTGCTCTGATCGTCGGCTACCCCGAAGCGTACTATATCGCTCGACGCGGAGATAGGCAAAAGCACTTTCTGCTCTTCCTCGTGACTCTGCCTTTCTTCACCAATGCACTTGTCAGGATGTATGCTTGGATTCTCATCCTCAGAAAGGACGGCGTCCTCAACAATGCATTACAGGGATTGGGGTTGACTCACGGACCTCTGCAGATGATCAAGGCCACGCCGGCTCACTTACTATAGTTTGTCGAGAGATAGGTGATGATTTGCTTCTGGTCATCCTCGGTGATGGGTGCGCCCATGACATGCACCATCTTGCCCACGGTCTCTGTCCAGCCCTTCTCGTCCTGGATCGGCGAGTTCATCTGGATTAAGTCGAGGCTGTGGCAGGCCGCGCAGTTGCCTTCGACAATGTCTAGACCATCGCCGGGCTTCAGGACGATTGTAGATTCGTCGGCGCGGACAACATCTGTGCTCAAGGCCATGAGGAGACAAGCGCCAGACACGGCAAATGTGATGCTTGAGTTCATTATACGGCCTCCACGTTCACAGTCTGGATGAC
>CAMDBX010000177.1 GCA_945889445.1 Rhizobium sp. Q54 | reverse complement strand
GCCCATCTGCAGAAGATCGATGCCTATGTGCGCGAAGCAACGCAGGCTGGTGCGAAGGTAGAACTGGGCGGTGCTGCCCTCTCGATAGACGGACTTGCAGGCGAATTCTACGAGCCCACTGTCGTATCCGGTGTCACAGCGGACATGGCCATTGCCCGAGAGGAAATCTTCGGTCCGGTTCTCTCGGTTTTGACATTCCGCGATCAAGATGAAGCCATCCGACTTGCCAATGACTCGTCATATGGGCTCTCGGCCGCGGTCTGGAGCGAGAATGTTCACACGTGCCTTGAATTTGCGCGCCGCGTCCAGGCGGGCACGATCTGGACCAACACCTGGATGGACGGTTTCCCCGAGCTTACCTTCGGCGGCATGAAGCAGAGCGGGCTTGGACGTGAGATTGGTCCCTACGGACTTGACGAATTCCTTGAGGTGAAAACGCTCGTGATGCGGGTAGGCCGCACGCGAACACCTTGGGTGAAGAGCTGCTGACCTCTTGGGGTCGGTGGATTGAATGTCTACGCAACATCATGGGAGGATCCAATGCGTGGTTTTGTAGCAAAGGCACTTACTGCAGTCGCCATCACCGCTCTCTCGGCGGGCATGGCCAAGGCAGCCGACGTGGAAGTCCTGCACTGGTGGACGTCAGGTGGCGAGGCCGCCGCCCTCAACGTCCTAAAGGAAGACCTGAAGAGCAAGGGGATCGGCTGGGTTGACATGCCGGTTGCCGGCGGTGGTGGCGAAGCGGCAATGACGGCGCTGCGCGCGCGTGTCACTGCCGGCAATTCGCCGACTGCCGTGCAGATGCTCGGCTTCGACATCACCGACTGGGCGCAGCAGGGCGCGCTGGGCAACCTCGACGCGGTCGCGACCGCCGAAGGTTGGGACAACGTGATCCCGACCGCGCTTCAGAAGTTCTCGAAGTATGACGGCCACTGGATCGCTGCACCCGTCAACGTCCACTCCACCAACTGGATCTGGATCAGCAAGGACGCGCTCGACAAGGCCGGCGGCAAGGCGCCTGAAAACTGGGACGAGCTCGTCGTTGTTCTCGACAAGATGAAGGCCAATGGCATCACGCCGCTCGCGCATGGCGGCCAGCCGTGGCAGGAAGCGACTATTTTCGACGGCATCGTGCTGTCCGAGGGCACCGACTTCTATAAGCAGGCTTTCATTGACCTCGATCCGGCTGCACTCGGCGGGGAGAAGATGGCGGATGCCTTCAACCGCCTGCTGAAGCTGCGCACCTATGTCGACGACAACTTCTCGGGACGTGACTGGAACCTCGCCTCGGCGATGGTCATCAACGGCCAGGGCGGCATGCAGATCATGGGTGACTGGGCCAAAGGCGAGTTCCTGAAGGCCGGCAAGAAGCCCGGTGTGGACTTCGTCTGCATCCGCTTCCCGGGAACGCAGGGTTCTGTGACGTTCAACTCCGACCAGTTCGCCATGTTCAACGTGCAGGGCGATGACAAGCAGAAGGCACAGGCGCAGATGGCCTCGTCGATCGAGAGCCCGAAGTTCCAGTCTGCCTTCAACGTCGTCAAGGGATCCGTTCCCGCCCGCACCGACGTGCCGGACACGGATTTCGATGACTGCGGCAAGAAGGGCATCAAGGACCTCGCCGAAGCCAATACAAAGGGCACGCTGTTCGGCTCCATGGCCCATGGCCACGCAGCGCCGGCCGCGGTGAAGAACGCGGTCTATGACGTGGTGACCGGCGCCTTCAACGGCAAGTACAAGGACGGTGCCGAGGCCGCCCAGGCACTCGCCAGCGCAGTCGCCGCCGCAAAGTAAACAGAATGGCGCGGGGTGGTTGAACGCCACCCCGCACCTTCAATTGCGTGTCGCCGTGTGAGCGATGTCGCTATCCAGGATCAACAGCAATGAAGAGCCACGCCGAGATTGATTTTCGCACGCGCCTGCAAGACTGGTTGCCAAAACTGGTTCTTGCGCCGTCGTTCGCGGTGACGCTGCTTTTCGTCTACGGGTTCATCATCTTCACGGTTGTCCTGTCCTTCACGGGCTCCAAGATGCTGCCGCTCTATACTTTCGTGGGTCTGGAGAACTACCGCAAGCTCTGGGCGCTTGAACACTGGCACACTGCTCTCGTCAATATTGCCATCTTTGCGTCTCTCTATATTGTCATCTGCACAATAGTCGGCTTGGCACTGGCGATATTCCTCGATCAAAAAATCAGGGGAGAAGGCGTTCTCAGGCCGATCTACCTGTATCCGATGGCCCTGTCATTCATCGTGACGGGCACCGCATGGAAGTGGTTCCTCGACCCGGGCATCGGGCTTGAGCGGGCCATGCATCTTTGGGGCTGGGAGAGCTTCTCGTTCACCTGGATCAAGGATAGCAACATGGCGATCTACACCATCGTCATCGCCGCCGTGTGGCAAACCAGCGGCTTCGTGATGGCGATGTTCCTGGCTGGCCTTCGGGGCATCGACAACGAGATACTCAAGGCAGCTCAGATCGACGGCGCGACGAGTTTCCAGCTCTATCGGCGTATCGTCATTCCTCTTCTCAGGCCCGCCTTCCTGTCAGCCTTCGTGATTCTCAGTCATCTGGCGATCAAGTCCTATGATCTTGTCATCGCCCTGACCGGCGGTGGTCCCGGGCGCGCCACGGAGTTGCCAGCCACCTTCATGTATTCCTACACCTTCACCCGCAATCAGATGGGGATTGGCGCCTCGTCCGCGGTGATGATGCTGATGGCGATCGCGGCTATCATGATTCCCTATCTCTACTCGGAACTGAAGGAGAAGGCATGATGTCCGCCGCTTCTCAGGAAACAGCTGTCTCGACGGGCCGCATCGCAAGGACCTTCATCTATCTCGTCCTGCTGCTCTTCTCGCTCTACTACCTGCTGCCGCTCTATGTGATGGTCGTCAACTCGGTAAAGCCACTCTCCGAGATCACCGGCGGCAACATGATGGCCTTGCCTCAGACGTTCACGCTGGAACCCTGGGCCTCGGCCTGGTCGACGGCCCAGATCGGTGTCGAGCCCACCGGCCTGAAGCCCTATTTCATCAACTCCATACTGATGGTTGTACCGGCCGTCGCAATCTCCACGATCCTCGGAGCGCTGAACGGTTATGTCCTCACGAAGTGGCGCTTCAAGTACGACGGCATCGTCTTCGGCCTGCTGCTCTTCTCCTGCTTCATTCCCTTCCAGATCGTCCTGATCCCGATGGCCGTCGTCCTCGGGAAGCTTGGCATCGCAGGTTCTGTTTCAGGACTGGTTCTGGTTCACGTGGTCTACGGCATCGGCTTCACGACGCTCTATTACCGGAACTACTACGCCGCGTTCCCCACCGAACTGGTCCGCGCGGCGATGATCGATGGGGCAGGCTTCTTCCGCATCTTCTGGCGCATCCTGTTGCCCGTGTCGGGTCCGATCACTGTCGTGTCCGTCATCTGGCAGTTCACCAACATCTGGAATGACTTTCTCTTTGGCGTCTCATTCGGGGGCACGCGTCAGCCGATGACCGTTGCGCTCAACAACCTGGTCCAGTCCTCGACCGGCGTGAAGGAATACAACGTGCATTTCGCAGGTGCCATCCTCGCGGCACTTCCAACGCTACTCGTCTACATCGTCGCCGGCCGCTACTTCGTGCGCGGTCTCATGGCGGGCTCTGTGAAGGGATAGGTCATGGGTTTTCTCGATATCTCAAACGTCACCAAGGCCTATGGCAATGTGGAGGTCCTCCACCATGTCGACATCTCCGTGCAGGAAGGCGAGTTCCTTGTTCTCGTCGGACCTTCGGGGTGCGGCAAGTCTACGCTACTCAACATGATTGCGGGCCTGGAGGGGATTTCCTCCGGTGACATCTCGATCAAAGGCAAGGTGGTGAACGGCGTCCATCCGTCGAAGCGGAACATCGCGATGGTGTTTCAGAGCTACGCGCTGTACCCGAACATGACCGTCGCGCAGAACATAACCTTTGGGCTGGAGATGCACGGCATTCCCAAGGCTGAACGCGACAAGGCGCTGGCAGAGGTTGCCAAGCTCCTGCAGATCGATCACCTCCTGTCGCGCAAGCCCGGTCAACTGTCAGGTGGCCAGCGCCAGCGCGTCGCCATGGGCCGCGCCCTCGTCCGCAATCCGGATGTCTTCCTGTTCGATGAGCCTCTGTCGAACCTCGATGCAAAGCTGCGCGTCGACATGCGAACGGAGATCAAGAAGCTCCACCATAAACTGAAGACGACAATCGTCTACGTCACACACGACCAGATCGAGGCAATGACACTCTCGACGCGGATAGCCGTCATGTACAAGGGCTATGTGCAGCAGCTCGGCACACCCAAGGAAATCTATGACACGCCGGCCAACCTCTTTGTCGCGACGTTCATGGGTTCACCGGCGATGAACATCCTTCCAGCGCGTGTCGTGACAGAAAATGGTGCGCCACATGCGGAGATCACGGATGCGGACGGCCAGAAGCGGCATTTGCGCTTCAGTGGAAATGGCATCGCATCCTGGGCCAATCGGGACATTCTGCTCGGCATCCGGCCGGAGGCAATAACCGATCCTGAAGGGGCTGACCGGAAGTCGGGAAATGTGCAGCAGATACGGAACCGCGTGACCGTGACGGAACCTGCTGGTTCAGACACTTTCGTGACCATGACCCTTTCCGGCAAGGATGCGATCTCGCGAATGAGGGCCGATTCGAACGTGGTCCCCGGTGAAACGTTCGATTTTGCGATCAATATGGACAAGGCCGTTGCCTTTGATCCCGAGAGTGAGAACCGGATCGTCGTATGAGTGCGCCCGACGTCATCATCATCGGGTCGGGAATGGGTGGGGCCACTGCGGCCGCCGCGCTCGCGCCAACCGGGCGGAGCATCGTCATTCTCGAACGTGGTGATTTCCTGCGTCCAAGCCTTGCGGATCGAGATGACGCGGCGATCTTCGGGCGCGGTCACTTCCGCCCGAAGGAGGAATGGCTGGACGGAAGTGGAAAACCGTTCAATCCGGGCAACTACTACAATGTGGGCGGCAATTCCAAGTTCTATGGCGCAGTTCTGCTTCGCTACCGTGCCGAGGACTTCGGGCCAGTAAGGCACATCGGCGGAACGACGCCTGGCTGGCCAATTGGTTACGAAGACCTGGAACCGTTTTACCAGCAGGCAGAGGATCTGTTCCGTGTGCGCGGCAAGCTGGGAGAAGACCCTACGGAGCCATCCCATTCCGGTGACTATCCGTTTCCGCCCGTTCCCGACGAACCGCCAATTGCAGACCTGCGTCGGAGATTGATGTCAGTCGGACTGCATCCGTCATCATTGCCTCTTGGTGTTGACCTCTCCCGATGGCTTGCGAACGGGAAGACAACATGGGATGCATTTCCCGACACATGCGGCGGAAAGATGGACGCCGAGACGGCAGCGCTTGCCCAAGCCCTCAAGCATCCGAATGTCAAGCTCATCACAAACGCGCGTGTAACGCGCCTGGTCGCCAGTGCCGGCGGGAGGATTGCGGCCGTAGAAGCCTCCCTGGCCGGCCGCAATGAGACCCTGTCGGCACCGGTGATCATTCTCGCTGCGGGGGCTGTGCAGACAGCCGTCCTACTTCTCGGCTCCGCCGACGCCTCGCATCCGACGGGCCTTGCAAACGAATCTGATCAGGTCGGCCGGAACTTCATGAATCACAATTGTTCAGCGGTCCTCGCGCTGCATCCGTTCCGCCGCAACGATTCCATCTACCAGAAGACACTTCAGGTGAACGACTTCTATTTGACTGGTGGTCCGAACGGTGAGCCATTGGGCAACATCCAGCTTCTGGGCAAGATCACAGGGACAATCCTCGCGTCGGGCTCGCCAATTCCGCCTGCACTCGCCGGCTGGATTGCCCGGCGCTCGGTGGATCTCTATGCGATGTCCGAAGATCTTCCGAATCCAGAAAGCAGGGTCACTCTGAAGGACGGGCGCATCGCTCTGGACTGGAGACGCTCCAACTGGCAGGCGCATGAGATGCTTGTCAAAAAGCTCAAGGAGCTGCTGCGAAAGGCCGGCTTTCCGATCGTCCTGTCGAAACCTTTCGATCGGCGTACACCGAGCCACCAGTGTGGAACTGCGAGGAT
>CAMDBX010000176.1 GCA_945889445.1 Rhizobium sp. Q54 | reverse complement strand
GAACTTCCGGTAACAGTCAATGGCCATTTCACGGACGGCTTTGGTCTGAAAATCGAAGTTGTTGCAGGGACGATAGCCCTCCACGAACTCTGATACTTCCACCCCGGTGTCCGAGAGGAAATGCAAGACCCTCGGACCCAGCGCGACAGTGGACGCGAGCACCGCCGCCTCATTGGCAACCTTGCGATCAATGAAGGCTTCTGTTCCGATACCAGGGATTTTGACGAAAAGCACGGCTTCAGGCGAGGCTGACACGACGCGGTAATTCGCGTTGGTTATTCCTCCACTGATTGCGGCATAGCGCAACCCCTTAGGTGCATATTGCGGGAGGCGCAGCAGACTCGCCTCAAGAAGCACTTCCGCATCATTTACGGGATTTCCCAGCACCTTCATGTGCGGATCCTCACAGAGATCTCAACATTTGTTCAAACTTGGGATCATGTAGCGCCACGCGGCATCGCAAGGCCCGCCATTGCCCGTACTTGAAGTACTCGACATCCCTGCGCCTTGCCTGATGGGCGAGAATAAGGCTTCGCACCGCCCAGGCGAGATCAGTCGCAATCCCGTAAAGCCGCGCGCGGGCGAGCAGGCGGCGGTCTGCCCGGCCGGAGTACTCCTCGATCATCGCAAGAGCCGGTTCATCAAAAGGAAAGGCTTCGGCCATGTAGACGCCGATATCCCAGTAGGGGTCGGCGTCGCCAGCTTCATCCCAGTCGACGAAGATCGCATCGCGAGGTGGGCCGATCATGATGTTGGACGCGATGAGATCGCCGTGACAGGGGCAGCGATCTGCCCCCGCGGCCAACATTGCTGCGGCGACATCGCGAACATTTCCGAGCATCCACCCGAAGTCGCCCGGGAGTTTCACCCCACGCCCGCGGGCCAACTCCACATACCGTTCGAGTGTGTCAAATATGCTGCGCGTCACGCCAAAGCTTTGACTGCCGTGAAGCCTACGCAATGTTCCCGCCACTTTGGGTACGACATCGGGATTCCAGCTGTCATCAAAGAGCGCGGTACGCCAGTCCATACCCTTGTACTCCCACATCGCCGCTCCGAGCCCAAGATCACTCCAGAGAAGCTTCGGCGCGACGCCGACGATGGCGGCAGCTGCCGCCGCCTTGAAACTAGCGCCAAGATCGATGAAATCGGCCGTATCACCATCATGCAGCTTGAGAAAAAAGGAGTCGCCGCCCATATCCACGCGCCAACCATCTCCGTCAACCCCGCTGTGCATCGGAGACGCAACCGGACTGGTGACCCGGGTATAGACCGGTGCTCGCCCGCCGATATGGAGGTTGCTCTGAAGCACCGCTGCGAGTGCCGCTTCTACGCGTCCCTCATCCTGCGATTTTCCCTCACACATCCGACGCATTCTGTCCTCCCGTGCGCTCCGCCTTCAGTTGCCTTCGCCGCCGCACAGCTTCTCGAGCATGTCCGTCAAGACGAAGAGTCCCGCTTCGAGATCTTCGTCCTTCGTGAATTCATACTCATGGTGGCAAATGCCTCCCACGCTGGGTGTGACCACAAGGACACTCTCGCACACCGATGCGAGGGGAATTGCATCATGCCCGGCGATAGTGGCGACTGACAGGGCCGGGTACCCATTGGCAACTGCCACGTCCCAGGCGAGCCCGGCAAGGCTTGGGTCAAACTTTCCGGCCTCGCGGACGGAGAAATCGTCGATTGTCACGGGAAGCCCCGTACGTTTCTCAACCTGCTCCAGGAGCACCCTCAGCCGGCTTTCAGCCTGCTCCAGTACTTGGGATTCGTAGGAGCGCAACTCGGCGAAGATGGTCGCAGAGCTTGGAACGACATTTGGGGAATTTGGCGTAACTTCGATTCGGCCGACGGATGTGTAGAGTCTCTCAACATCCGATGCATTCACGCTGTCAGCCATATCCCGGATCCCGGTGATCAGCAGCCCCGCTCCGAAGAGAGCATCCTTTCTCCGCCACATCGGCGTTGGACCCGTATGAGCCTGTTCACCCCTGACAGTTATCTGGATCTTGATGGCACCCCACCACTTCTCCGTGACGCCAATTGTCTTGCCCTTTTGCTCGAGCTCAGGACCACATTCTATATGCAACTCAACATATTTTTCAGCCCGCGGCGCTTGACCTGACCCCGCATATCCAATGGACTGAAGGGCTTGGCGGACCGAGATACCTTCACCATCCGTCACCGAAAGCGCATCGGTGAGACTAATGCGGCCAGCATAGACACCACTGCCAAGCAGGCTCGGCTGGAAACGAGCACCCTCCTCATTCGTCCAATTAACGACACACAGATTACGGCGTGGCGCTAGCAATCCCGCCTCAACCTTGGATTTTATAGCGAGCGCGGACTGCGCCGCGGCAATTACGCCATATGCTCCATCGAACCGCCCGCCATTCGGCTGACTGTCCAGATGGGAGCCCGTGAGCACGACCGCAGCAGCCGATCCCGCGAAATCCAGCATACCGAATATATTTCCAATCGGATCAACGATGACGCGGAACCCGTTTGCATCGAGCCACTGTACGAACCAGTCACGTACGTGGCCATCCTCTGGTGAGCCAGCGACGCGCGAGACACCCTTGCCCTTCCTGCCAAAGTTAGCGGACTCCCGGAACATTTCATGGAAGCGCCTGGCCAGCGAAGAGCGATCAACCATGAATGAGCTCCACTTCTGCTCGCTGCAGCGCCGCCGTTATTGCATCGCTGGGCTTCGTATTGGTGACTAGCACTTCAACCGCCTTGAGCGGCAGTGTGTGTATCCGCGCCTTCTTCCCGAACTTGCTGTAATCGGCGAGCACCACCGATGTGCGGGACTGCTGAACCAGAACGCGGCGGAGTTCAGCCTCGTGGTCCTCATAGTCCATCAGTCCGGCGTCCGGATGGATGGCGGCAATGCCCATAAGAGCGATGTCGAAGCTGTATTTCCGAACCGCGTCCAATGTGTCGTATCCAAGCAATGCGTTGTCGTTGGACCGCAGGTCTCCACTCACCAAGTGGACACGGTGACGGCCCTGCTGGCTGACAAGCAGCGCGACATCCAGCGAGTTCGTAAAGACGTTGAGCTGTGCGACCCGTGCGAGCTCACGCGACAGCGCTAGCGTCGTGGTGCCGGTGTCGAGAAAGACTGTCATGCCGGCCTTGAGCAGCGGAATGGCGAGCGCTGCGATTCGGGACTTCTCCTTCGCCGCCATTCGCGTGCGCTCATGCAGGGGGCGGTCCTGATCGCCGACGACAGGAACGGCACCGCCGTGGATCCGGCGGAGCAATCCATGGTCCTCCATGATCTTGAGATCACGCCGAATGGTTTCCATGGAGACCCCCAGCTCTTCCGCAAGCGAAGCAACTGAAACCTTCTTGGCCGATGTCAATCGGATCAGCACATGCTCATGGCGAATCTTCTCAAGGCTCATTTCGTCAGATCCTCACGCTGAGCCGTAAGGCGCTGGGCCAGCCCCAACGCTGGCAGGGCGCGCCCGTTGCAAAACGAAACACGCGGAGCAATTCCCTTGCCGTCGTTCAACCAGTTTTGGACTTTCAACGTCGCAGCGCTCAAAGCGTTGCGGGCAGCGGCTCGCGAAACTGCACCCTGGCGGAAGGTCAATCGGGCTTGGCGGCTCACCCTCAAGCAGGTGTTCACGGCTGTCGAACGGTCTTGTTTCCATGGTGGGAACGGCACTCAGCAACGCTTTAGTGTAGGGATGACCGGGATCACGGAACAGGTCTTCATTGCCGGCCAGTTCGACGATCTCGCCAAGATACATGACGGCAAGCCGCGAGCAGACCTGACGCACCATCGCGAGGTCATGCGAGATGAAGATATAGGTCAGGCCACGCTGCGCCTGCAACTGCCGGAAAAGGGCGATCAGCCTCATCTGCTCAGGCTGGTCCAGCGATGACAGAGTCTCGTCGAGAATGAGAATTCGCGGTTCGAGCACAAGCGCGCGCGCCAGGCTGACGCGTTGCCGCTGTCCGGCGCTCAATCCCGTCGGCAACTGATCGTAGAGTTCCTCCGGAAGCCCCACTTCGGACATCACGCCAACTACCCGCTTGCGCCGCATGGCATGGTCCCCGCCAGCCTTGTGGATCAGCAGAGCTTCCTCGATGGCACGCCCTACCGTCATGCGCGGAGGAAGCGAGGTATAGGGATCCTGGAGCACGAGCTGCAGCGCACGGCGGAACTTTAGTTGCTCTGCACGCGATTTGCCCGAGAGCCTATTACCAGAGAAAAGCAATTCACCGCTATCCGGTTCCTCCAGTCGGGCAAGCAGACGTGTGAGCGTCGACTTTCCGCAGCCCGATTCACCTATGATGCCAAAATTCTCGCCCTCGCGGACGTCAAAACTTACATCACGCACCGCTTTGATCCGATTGTAGGACAGAAACCCTCCGCGGCGGCGCACCACATAGGTGCGCGAAAGTTTGCGAATCGACAGGATCGGGATATCTGCCCCCCGATCTGCTGAAGAATGACTGGTGTGACCTGCTGCCGAAAGGCTGGCAGCGGCGGTCCAGATGGTCGGCGTAAGTGCGATCAAGCGGCGCGTGTATTCATGCGCTGGGTTGCGTACGAGCTCTGCAGTCGACTGGCGTTCGACCATCCTGCCCTGGCTCAGAACCAGAATGTCATCCGCAATCTCGGCAACGACAGGCAAGGAAGCAGAAACAAATAGCACTGCAGTCTTGAACTCGGATCTCAGCTCTCGTATCAATCGCAGGATCTGTGCCGCGACAGTGACGTCGAGTGGCTGTGTGACATTGTCGGCAATGAGCAGCGCGGGCCTCGCAACCAACGCATCTACGATCAGTGCCCGCTGCATCATTCCCCCGGAGTACTGCGAGGGATATTCTTCAAAGCGCGATGCAGGTGAGGGGATGCGGACGGCAGCAAGGAGGCTGATCACCCTGTCGCGCGCTTCAGCCCGTGAAAGACCAGGCTCGATGCTACGGAGCTTTTCGACAATCTGCCGTCCTACCGGAAGCGTTGGGTCCAAGGCTCCGGATGGATTTGAGCCAATATAGGCGATCTGATTGCCACGGAACTGGCGCAACTCGGCCTGTGGCAACTGGAGCAGATCACGCCCACGGAACTCCACCGTGCCCGAGGTTGCGGTCAGCGGCCGTGTTAGCCACGCCGCCACGGCCCTCGAGAGAACCGACTTTCCCGACCCGGTTTCGCCGATGATGCCCAGAATTCTCTGCTCAGCCAGATCGAAAGTCACATCGTGCAGGATTGGCCGGATGGTGCCTTTGCCTGCGGCGCCTACCGACAGATTGCGCACACTGAGAAGCATATTGGCAGAGGAAGAAATCATCGGGCTTGTCATGCCTCGCCTGCGTAGACTCGGTTCCGCGCCCGCTCTAGCGCTGCCCCTATTAGGTTGATGCTGGTGAGCGCTAGGGCCAGAAAGGCTCCGGGAGAAGTTGCAATCCACCAAGCGTTGATTAGATACTTACGCCCATCGGCGATGATGGTCCCGAAGCTGGGTGTGGGCGGCTGGAGGCCAAGGCCCAGAAAGCCGAGGACGGCCTCGAAGATCATCATCCTTGCGACGTCTAGCACCGCCACGAAGGCGATGGGCGGCAACACATTCGGTGCGATGAGGAGCAGGATGATCCGCCAGTCGGAGGCCCCGAGTACACGGGCGGCGCGGATGAACTCCTTGCCACGTTCGCTTTGCGTCACGCTGCGCGCCACACGGGCATAGAGCGGCCAGCCCGAGAGTCCGAGCACGATGATGATGGAGGCCGCACTCGGCCTAGACACGCCGAGAATGGCAATTGCCAAGATGATCATGGGAATGGAGAGCTGCGCATCGGTGACTCGCATTATGATGGTGTCGATCCACCCACCCTTGAAACCTGCGATGATTCCGAGAGCGCATCCAACGACAAACATCAGCACCACTGTGGAAACACCAATCAGCAGCGAGTATCGCAGTCCGATGAGACAGCGGAGGAGAATGTCACGGCCGAGTTGGTCTGTTCCCAGTGGGTGGGTCCAGGTCCAGCCATCTCCCATATAGATGGGCGGCAGGAATTTCTCCTTCACGCTCATCTTCATCGGGTTAAGGCTCGAAACTTCGGGATAGATGAGCGACAGGAGCAGAAGTCCCGTAATCAGAAACAGTCCGATCCAAAAGCCCTTTGTCCGT
>CAMDBX010000175.1 GCA_945889445.1 Rhizobium sp. Q54 | reverse complement strand
TTGGTGCCGAGGATCTCCGGCAATGGAACGCGCGAAAAATCCGTTTCGATCAGCCTCGCGTCCGGATTGAGCGCCTTCACAATGCTGCGGGCAGCCTTGCGCTCGGAGTCGCTCGTTGATGATATCTTGTTGATGATGATCGTATCGGCAAACTCGATCTGATCAACGAGCAAGTTGACCAGGGTACGCTCATCCATGTCGTCCAGTGCAAGGCCTCGTGTGGCGAGAAAGTCCGCCGATCCATAGTCCTTGAGCAGATTGACGGCATCGACCACAGTCACCATGCTGTCGAGACGTGCCACGTCTGACAGGCTGCGACCATCCTCGCCGCGAAACTCGAAGGTGGCTGCGACCGGAAGCGGTTCCGAGATGCCTGTGCTTTCGATCAGAAGGCAGTCGAACCGTCCCTCATCGGCAAGCCGTGTCACTTCCCGCAGGAGATCGTCGCGGAGCGTGCAGCAGATACACCCGTTGGACATTTCGACGAGTTGCTCATCGGTGCGCGAGAGGTTCGATCCGCCGTCCCGCACCAGGCTCGCGTCGATGTTGACCTCGCTCATGTCGTTCACGATGACGGCGACCTTGAGGCCCTCACGGTTGTTAAGAACGTGGTTGAGAAGTGTTGTCTTTCCAGCACCGAGAAATCCGGACAAGCCGGTGACGGGAAGGCGATCCTGGGAAGAATGTCGAGGCATGATGAGTCAGTCCCGCTTGGGTTGGCAGTGGTGATCTGTAGGTTGGCTCTGGAGGGCGGCGCCACTGTTGCTGAGGCGTGGGGCCAGCCGCGTCATCTGATGGCCGCGAGGAATTCGGTCTTGAGGGAAGGGTCCGTTTCAAAAGCACCGGTGAATTGAGAGGTGACTGTGGCAACGCCAGGCATGCGGATGCCGCGCGTGGTCATGCACTGATGGCTCGCCTCGATCCAGACGGCGGTCCCGCGTGGCTTCAATGCCGATGTCAGCGTGGCCGCGATCTGGGCGGTGAGTGTTTCCTGCGTCTGGAGCCTTCGGCCGAGGATATCCACGAGGCGGGCGATCTTCGAGATGCCGACAACCCGGTCGCTGGGCAGATAGGCGACATGGGCAATGCCGAGTATCGGCACGATGTGGTGCTCGCAGTGTGATTGCAGGCGGATCGACTTGATCAGCACCATTCCGCGATAGTCCGCGACGTCCTCGAAACTGGTCGCCAGGACCGCTTCGGGCGACTCGCGATAGCCGGAAAAGAATTCCTCATAGGCAGCGGCCACCCGCGCTGGCGTGTCTTTCAGTCCCTCGCGGTCGGGGTCGTCGCCGGCCCAGCGGATGAGGGTGCGCACGGCCCTCATCGCCTCGGCGCTGCTGACGGGGGCTTCCGGCTGTTGACTGAGAAGATTCAGGGACATGACAGGCTCGATTGACATATGCAATGTTATAACATAACGTTTGTTCATCATGTTGTCCATCGAAACTCCAGACACGCCCAGCGGCCGTTCCAGCAATGAGGAGCAGGTCTACGTTGCCTTGCGCAACTCGACCCGCTCGATGTCCGCCTATGAGATCCTCGGGGCGCTCCGGGACACCAACATCAAGGCGGCTGTCCAGGTTTATCGCGCGCTCGAGCGGTTGATCGCCAAGAACCGCGTACATCGCATCGAGAGCCTCAATGCCTTCGTGGTCTGCCGTTGCGAGGCCCACAACACACCCGCGGGCTTCTATATCTGCGACGCCTGTGGTTCCACCTGCGAATTCGATCCCGGACCCGTCCTCGGCGCGCTCCATCCCACAGACCGTGGGTTTGAGATTCAGCAGGCGAGCATTGAGCTGAGAGGCCTGTGCACGCGCTGCGCATCGACGGGGGCAAGATCGTCGTGAGAAGCTACTCTCCCTTTCTCGATGCCGGTGTCTGGACACGCTTGCTGGTGGCCGCCGCCCTGAGTGCTGCGATCTGGATAGCAACTCTGGCGGTCATGCAATGACTCCCGCTCCCCATTTCCGCCTCACCGACGTAACGCTGGGTTATGAAGGGCACCCGGCTGTTCATCACCTCGACGGTGTCTTTGAAGCGGGCTCCATGACCGCCGTCTTCGGCCCCAACGGGTCTGGCAAGTCGACACTCCTGAAGGGCCTGATGGGGACGCTGAAGCCGCTCAGTGGCTCAATCGAGCGTCTCGATCTCGATGCACGGGATATCGCCTATCTTCCCCAGGCTCAGGAGATTGACCGCAGCTTTCCGGCCTCGGTTCATGATCTCGTCTCCCTGGGGCTGATAAGACGGACAGGCTTCTTCTCTGCCGTCGGTAAGGGCCAGCGCGAGGAAATCGCCATGGCACTTGAGGCCGTGGGGCTCGGCGGCTTCCAGCGGCGGCCCATCGGATCGCTGTCGGGCGGACAGTTGCAGAGGTCGCTGTTTGCGCGCGTGCTGCTTCAGAATGCCAAGGTCATTCTGCTCGATGAACCGTTTTCCGCCATCGATGCGCGGACCGTGAGTGATCTTCTGTCGCTCATCCATCGCTGGCATGCCGAACGGCGCACGATCATTGCAGTGCTGCATGATGCGGATCTCATCCGCGCTCACTTTCCGGAATCTCTGGTTCTCGCCCGGGAGCCGGTTGCCTGGGGGCTTTCGGAAGATGCCCTGATGCCGGCGAACCTGCTCAAGGCCCGCCGCATGAACGAGGCATGGGACGAGAATGCGCCATGGTGCGAGGAGAACGCGGCATGATGCTGTATGATTTTCTGATCTCTCCGTTCGCGGATTTCGCCTTCATGCGGCGCGCACTTGCCGGTGCGACCGCGTTGTCCCTTTCGGCTTGCCCAATCGGGGTGTTTCTCATGCTGCGCCGCATGAGCCTGACGGGTGACGCCATGGCCCACGCCATTTTGCCGGGTGCTGCCATCGGGTTCCTGATATCGGGTCTTGCCTTGCTGCCCATGACGCTGGGCGGCATCGTGGCAGGGCTGTGCGTCGCGCTCCTCTCCGGCGCCGTGTCGCGACTCACGATCCAGCGGGAGGATGCGAGTCTTGCGGGATTCTACCTCGTCTCCCTCGCCCTTGGCGTTCTGCTCATCAGCCTCAAGGGATCGAACATCGACCTGATGCATATTCTCTTCGGCACCGTACTGGCGCTGAACGACGGCGCGCTTCAACTGATCGCCTGGGTCTCCACCATCACGCTCCTCACGCTCGCCGTGATCTGGCGTCCTCTCGTCGCCGAGTGCATGGATCCAGTGTTTCTGGGGTCCGTGAGCCGGATCGGCCCGGCGGTGCATTTCCTGTTCCTGGCACTTGTCGTACTCAATCTCGTCGGGGGCTTCCAGGCGCTCGGCACATTGCTTGCGGTGGGCCTGATGATGCTGCCTGCGCTCTCGGCCCGGCTTTGGTGCCGCAGGCTGGAAGCCATGTGCCTCCTCGCAGCCGGTATCGGATTTCTCTCCGGCTATGTAGGGCTGCTGGTCTCCTACCACGTCAGTGTCGCATCCGGGCCTGCCATCATTCTGACGGCCGGCGCCGCCTATGCCGTTTCCCTTGTTGCCGCGCCGCAAGGCGTCATCCGGTCACGGTTCACCCCAACACGACATCGCATTGCATGAAGGAGAAGATCATGGGAACCAAACTGAAGTCCGCAGTCTTGGGAGCGTTGCTCGCAAGCTCAAGTCTTGCCGCATCGTCTGGCATCGCTTCCGCTCACGATAAGATCAAGGTCGTTTCCAGCTTCTCGATCCTCTCCGACTTCGTCCAGCGGGTCGGCGGAGATCATGTCGATCTCGTCACTATCGTTGGCGTGGACGGCGATGCCCATGTCTATGAGCCCAAGCCCGATGATGCCAAGGCAATGGCCGCCGCACAACTCGTCGTGGTGAATGGTCTTGGATTCGAAGGCTGGCTGGACCGTCTTGTGGACAGCAGCGGCTACAAGGGCCCGCTCGTGAAGGCCAGCGATGGAATTGAACCAGAGAAGATGGATGAGGGGCACGGCGATGCCCATGCCGAAGGAGCAAAGAAGGCCACGCATGATCATGATCACGATCACGCGGAAGGCGAGAAGAAGGCTGAGCACGATCACGGGCACGATCATGGCGAGTTTGATCCCCACGCCTGGCAGAGCGCCGCAAATGCTCAGGTCTATGTCAAGAACATCGCTGACGCCCTTTGCGGCATCGAGAAGTTGAAATGCCCTGAATTCATGGCAAACGCGGAAGGATACTCCAAGGAACTCGCCTCGCTGCACGGTTCGATCAAGAAGGTGATGGCCGACATTCCGGAAGGCCGCCGGACAGTCATCACATCCCATGACGCCTTCGGCTACTTCTCTCATGCCTACGGGGTGACCTTCCTCGCGCCGGAAGGCGTCAGCACGGAAAGTGAGGCCTCGGCCAAGGATGTGGCGCGGCTGATCGAGCAGATCCGCGAGGACAAGGCATCGGCGCTCTTCGTCGAGAATATCTCCGACCCACGGTTGATTGAGCAGATTTCGCGCGAGACGGGCCTCAAGATCGGTGGCGCGCTCTACTCCGATGCCCTGTCGGCGAAGGACGGCCCGGCGCCGAGTTACATTGAGATGATGCAGTACAACACCAGGCTTCTCACCGAAGCCATGACCGGATCGTGAGGCCAATCATGCAGCCCATTCCCGTTACCGTTCTGACTGGCTATCTCGGAGCCGGGAAGACCACCCTTCTCAACCGCATCCTGACGGAGAAGCATGGCAAGAAATACGCGGTGATCGTCAACGAGTTCGGAGAAATCGGCATCGACAACGATCTGGTGGTCGGCGCCGACGAAGAAGTCTTCGAGATGAACAATGGTTGCATCTGCTGCACCGTCAGGGGCGATCTCATCCGAATTCTTGGCGGGCTGATGAAGCGGAAGGATAAGTTTGACGCCATTCTGATCGAAACCACGGGTCTGGCCGACCCTGCGCCCGTGGCTCAGACCTTCTTCGTCGATGACGAGGTTCGACAGCGCGCGAAGCTGGATGCGATCGTCACCGTTGTTGACGCAAAGCACCTGCTACAGCGGCTAGAGGACTCTCATGAGGCCGAAGAACAGATTGCCTTTGCCGACATCATTCTTCTGAACAAGACCGATCTTGTCTCGCCCGACGAGTTGGCGGCCGTGGAGAAGCGCATCCGGTCGATCAATGCCTATGCCAAGCTCTACCATACCCAGAAGTGCGGGATCGAGATCGACAAGGTGCTGGGGTGTGGCGCATTCGATCTCGACCGTATTCTGGAATTGGAGCCGGAGTTCCTCGGTGAGGATCATCACCACCATGACGATGACGTCCAGAGCTACTCCTTCAAAACCATGCGACCGCTCAGTCATGAGAGATTCCAGAAGTGGATGGGGGACCTTGTCGCGGTGAAGGGGCCCGACATTCTCCGCTCCAAGGGGATACTCGCCTTCAATGATGAGCCACGGCGCTTCGTGTTTCAGGGCGTGCACATGCTGCTCGATGGCGATCTTCAGCTTCCTTGGCGGGCAGATGAGCCGCGTGAGAGCCGGTTGGTGTTCATTGGCCGGAACCTCAACCGGGAGGAACTGCAAGCAGGTTTCGAGCGCTGTATTGCGTGATGGAAGGCCTGGTAGAGTCTGAAGCCCGGCAGAGGCAGTCCATGAAGCCAGTGTGGTCGGCTAACCTTGACGCACCGGTCAATCACGTGGCGGTGCTCGATGGCGTGTTGGCCTTCCTGTGCGGCGATGGGTCGGCCCTGTTCGTGGCGGAACACGGTTTCAGTGAGAGCCGGCGGCAACTTCACAAGGGCGCCATCCTGGCGGCATGTTCGGGACCGCGCGGAATTCTGAGTGGCGGCGATGATGGGCAGGTTCGCTTGTCCAGCGTTGATGGCTCCGGCGAATTGATTTGCCATCATGCCGGCAAATGGATCGACGCCGTGGCGTCCTCCCCAGCGGGGGATTTGGCCTGGACCGCCGGCCGCGCGTGCTACAGGCGCGGTCAGGGGGGCGAGCTGCAGCAACTCGAGTGCGCCTCAACCCCGTCTGACATCCGCTTCGACCCCAGGGGCAGGCGGCTCGCAGTCGCGCAATATGGCGGTGTGTTGCTCTGGCTCGCGAAGCAGAAGGAGAATCTGGTTCGCAAACTCGAGTGGAAGGGTAGTCATCTCTCCGTGACATGGTCTCCTGACGGAACCACGGTCGTCACCTCGATGCAGGAGAGGGAACTGCA
>CAMDBX010000174.1 GCA_945889445.1 Rhizobium sp. Q54 | reverse complement strand
GCTACTGTTGAGCAGACGCTGCTATCGTGTCGGCCAACCTGAGTGCCAATGCTGCGATCGTCAGGGTTGGATTGGCCGTCGCTGATGTTGGGAAGACTGACGAGCCGGAGACAAAGAGGTTTGCATGATCGTGGCTTCTCAAGTCACCGTCGACCACTGAGCTTCCTGCGTCTGAGCCCATGCGGAGCGTTCCGATGATGTGACCCGCACCCTGCGCGTCCGGGCTGTGGTGCATCTCACTGACACCCAGCCGGTCGAATATCTCCTGATGCGCTGTCCGCGCGACCGCAAGACCCGCCTGAGCGTAGCTATCGATCCGGTAGAAGAGGCGAGGCAGTGGAACGCCGTAGATATCCCGTTTGCCGGGATCGAGGGTCACACGGTTATTGGCATCAGGTAGCTGTTCGACAAGGGAGGCGAGGCGCACATGTCGGGAGGTCTGCTGCCGCAGGGCCTGATTCAGCTTCTCGCCACGCAGCCCCTGGTTGGCAAGGTCTGCGGCGGTTGAGATTGGCGCTCCCGTCGGCCAGGACCACCCCTCATTCCCGATCTCGATCCGGAAGGCACCACGCGTGCGCCGGAAGTTGCCATCGCGCAGGTTCTCAATGCCGGAAGTGGAGAGTGGGCCGCGATAGGGATACACCGGGTTCTTGGCAAGCGCCCAGGAGAGCTGCGTCGGGTGGTCCATCAGGTTTCGGCCCACCTGATCCGAGCTGTTTGCCACCCCCTTTGGAAAACGCTCGTTTGCCGAGTTCAGCAGGAGTCTCGGGCTTTCGATTGCGTGCGCCGCCAGCACGAACTGGCGGGCCTGTAGCGACCCTGTGCTGCCATCCCAGCGGACGAATTTGGCAGCCTTGATCCTGTTGTCGACGCCCGTTTCGAGCGCCACCACGGTAGTCTTGCTGAGCAGCACTGCACCAGCCTTCGTCGCACGAGCGACATGAACTGTGGCGTCGTACTTTGCCTGAACCGGACACACCGGAATGCAACTCGCATTGCCGCAGCAGGCGGGACGGTCAGGCTGATCCGTCGAGTTACGGGCCTGCGGTGTGGATCGTACGTCGTAGGCAGAGCCCTGAAGTGCCGATGCAAAGGCTTTGTCAAGGTAGGTCTGAGGAATGGCAGGCATCGGGTAGTCAGTCGATCGAGGCGAACCCAGATCGTCCTTTGCGTTCCCAGACACACCTAGTTCCGTTTCCGCCTTGTCATAATAGGTCGAAAGCGTTGCGTAGCTGATTGGCCAGTCCTCACCTTGGCCAAAGCGCTTGCGCAACTCGAAATCGGCCGGCACCAGCCGAAGTGCTGTTCCCAGCCAATGCCAGGTTGTCCCTCCGACTGTCTTGATATAGGTGCTCGCAAACTTGTCGGGACCCGCTTGCTGGTACCAGAAATCGAGATCATCCGAGACTGGATGCATCGCCTGTGGAACCGGGGGATAGGGGCATTCCGGTACCTTGATTGCGGCCGCCCAATAGCGGTCGACTGCTGCAGATCGATCCACTTCCTCTCCGGCCTCCAGGATGGTCACCTTGAAACCTCGTTCGGCGAGGTGCGCCGCGATCAATGCGCCGGCAACACCTGAGCCAATGATGGCGATGTCAGTCATCAAAGCATCGCTCATGATACTCAAGGCTCCTGCTCGGAGGGCGGTTCGCCCCAGTATCCGGTCTCTCCACCGCAGGATCCCCACGGCTTGGTGTAGGTCAGTGCATCCCAGACCAGAGCCTCGTTGAACCCGGTGACCTGACTGGTGCCGGGTCGTGGAGATATGCCGCTGTACCAGGCGGCGACGATGGCGCTTGCAATCTTCAATTGGCTTTGCTCGGGAGCCGGATCTCCGACGAGCGTGACGATGTCTCCAGCCTGTCCAGCTGCCACAAACGCATCCAGGATGTTCTTGCCCATGTCGCTATCAAGCGACTGATGGCCGGTTAACTTTCTTGATATTGCGATGAATTGCTCAAGTGATGGTGGTGCTGCTGCAAATACGGGTGTGATGGACCGCGCACCGAGGATCAGTATTGAAGCTGCAGATGTGCCGCTTCTCAGCAAATCGCGACGGGACAAATTTCTGATCATGACGGTCCTGCAATCTGATTCATATGATGAGGCTATCACGGTGAGCCGTTAGTGCCCAAATGCCTTAAATTATCTGAAGACGCATGAACCGAAGCATGTCCCGGAAACAAAAAACGCGCTCCGTTTCCGGAGCGCGTGATGGGAGCTTGATCGGCCGCAGGCGCGGCTGGATCAACTCACAGTCGCGATCAGAGAGCGCGCAGCTGGTCGGCGGATTCCTTGCCGGAGCGACGGTCGGCCACGATCTCGTAGGAGACAGCCTGGTTCTCGGCGAGCGAGCGCAAACCGGCACGCTCAACAGCACTGATGTGAACGAACACATCCTTGCCGCCGTTGTCCGGCGCGATAAAGCCGTAACCCTTGGTCTCGTTGAACCACTTAACCTTGCCTGTAGCCACAGTTTAATCTCTCTTCTTGTCTGAGTGTCGTTATTGCTGTCCTGGACAGCAGGCGCATCAAAGCAGCGAAAGCTGAACAAAGTCAATTGATCCGTCTGCAGAAATTGTCCGTCTGGTCAAATTCAAGAGAGGGGGTCAAGCAGTCTGCTCTGGCCTCTTTCCCAACTCGAAGCGCCGTGAAAAGCCTTCGCCAGCGCTACACTTAGCGTATTACTTGAGGGGGAGTGAGGTCCAGACCTACGCTCGGCTCAACATGGCATGGGCGACACAAAAAATTATTCCCGACAGCGTTGTAGCAGATCGCAGCTCGAACTTTATCGTGTCTGGTAGATCATGCTGCGCTAGCGAAGAGGCATAGACTGTCCGTCATCGGATAATTTGAGACGTATGGGTGCGTGATCGGAGAGAGGATCTGGCACATTTAGGTTCGGTGTTATGCCGCCTTGCCGCGGTATTGCAAGCGTCGGGTTCTGATGGTGTCGCGTTTGATCCTTTCTCGGTCCAGCAGGATGGTCAGGCCGCGCCCGAAGTAGGCGTTGGCCGGGGTCCGGTTGGCGATTCTCTCCTGGTGCCGGAGATGATTTTAGTAGGCAACGAAGTCACCGATCATCTGCTCGAGATCACCGGGTAGGTGGTGATTCTCGAGCAGGATGCGGTTCTTGAGTGTCTGATGCCAGCGCTCGATCTTGCCCTGCGTCTGGGGGTGCAGTGGTGCCCCGCGACCATGGTCCATGCCCGTCTCCTCGAGCCAGTCCGCCAGGTCACCGGCGGACTGGCTCGAGCCGTTGTCGCTCAACAGTCGTGGTCGGTGTGCGACGTTCATGCCGTCGAGGCCTGAGGAGCCAAGTGCCATGGTCAGCGTGCGGCTCCACACCCGGCCCGGCTGTGGACGGCGGTCCTTGAGCACCTCGGGCCACCCGGTGCGATACCGGCCGCACCAGTGGTAGAGCGTCGGCCGGGGCATGCTGAGCTTCTCCAGCGCCCGCCGGACGGGGAGGTGCGACTGCTCAACCAGCCGGATAATCCCAAGCTTCTCGGAGGCGGGGTATCTCATTCCTCATCTCCCCCATCCGCGACTATGCGTTTTTTGAGCAGGCGGTTTTCCAGCGTGAGATCGGCAACCACGACCTTCATGCCCCGTACCTCACGGCGTAGATCCTTCACCTTTCCGCTGGTCGCTGCCCGGGCCATGTCCCCCGCGAGGCGCTTTGACCCGACCTCGAAGAACTCCTTCGAGCAGTTGTGATACAGGCTCTCGGCAAGGCCTTCCCACCGGCACAGACCGGCGATGCTATGCTCGCCACGAAGCCCCTCCAGCACCACACGGATCTTCTCCTCGGCCGAATTGTGCTTCCGTGGCGCCCGGCGGATGTCCTCTACAATCTTCTGTATTCCGCATGACGTGACCTGACCGTGCAGCACGGAATGATATGGACACCCCAGTTGCCCGTGAATGAGCCACTGGAGTGCCAGTCTCGCTTAACCCAGATGGTGAGTCGACGGGATGCCATAGACAGGAGTTGCAAGCGCCTCCTGCCGTGCTTTCAGCTGCAGCGCCAGGAACTGCGAGTAATGACGGGACTGGTGCAGGTTGCCCCCGTGGAACCACAGCGCCTCTTGCTGGGTGGGTTTCCACATGTTGCGCTGCTCGCCGACCCATGGCCCAGGATCCTTGGTGGTATTGGAGCCGAGGCCCCAGCACTTGCCAACCTTGTCGGCAACATCCTTGCCGATCAGGTCAGCCGCCCAGCCATTCATCGAGCCATAGCCCGTGGCGTAGACGATGACGTCAGCCGGGAGGTGGGTGCCATCCGCGAGCATGACACCGGTCTCGGTGATCTCCTTCACTTGGCCATGCGCAAGCTTGATCTTGCCATCGATGATGAGCTGGCTTGCGCCGACGTCGATGTAGTATCCCGACCCGCGCCGAAGATACTTCATGAAAAGGCCCGACCCGTCGTCACCCCAATCGAGCTTGAAGCCGGCCTTCTCGAGTCCGGCGTAGAACTCTGCATCCCTTTCTCGCATCTGATCGTAGAGAGGGATCTGGAATTCGTGCAGAATACGATAGGGAAGGCTGGCGAATATCAGGTCGGCCTTGTTCGTCGTCATGCCGCCGCGCACGGCTTTTTCGGAATAGAGCCCGCCAAGGCCGACATCCATCAAAGTATCGGACTTCACGATGTGGGTCGAGCTACGCTGGACCATCGTCACATCCACGTCATTCTCCCACAGCGCCGCGCAGATATCATGCGCGGAGTTGTTGGAGCCGATCACGACCGCGCGCTTGCCCTTGTAGGCATCGGGTCCCGGATGCTTGGAGGAATGGTGCTGGTCGCCCTTGAACTTCTCCATGCCGGGATATTTCGGCAGATTGGCCTTGCCCGACATGCCTGTTGCGAGAACCAGTTGCTTGGGCCTCAGCACCACCTCCTCGCCGCCGCGGTCGACGACGACGGTCCATTCCTTGGTGGCCTCGTCAAATCTGGCAGACTTTGCCGTGGTCTTGGACCAGTAGTTCAGCTCCATGATTTTGGTATACATTTCCAGCCAGTCGCCGATCTTGTCCTTGGGTGCGAACACGGGCCAGTTCGGCGGAAACGGCAGATAGGGAAGATGATCGTACCAGACGGGATCATGCAGGCAGAGGGACTTGTACCTGTTGCGCCAGCTGTCGCCGGCGCGCGCGTTCTTCTCGATGATGATGGTTGGCACGCCCAGCTGGCGCAGCCTGGCGCCCAGCGCGATGCCGCCCTGGCCACCACCCAGTATCACCACATAAGGCTGCTTGCTGTAGCCCAGCTCACGCGCCTCGGCCTCGCGCTCTTCCAGCCACGTGGGCCTGTGCTTGGCGGCGCCATGCTTGGCGCCCAGAGGACGATCAAAGCCCAACGACTCTTCATGGCCCTTGAGTTCAACCATCGTCGTCAGCAGGGTCCATATCTTTCCGTTGCGCAGGCGGATGAGGCCATAGCCCCGGGCAACAGCCGTTTCGAAGCTGATCCATGCGGTGATTACCCCGCCCTCTTCGCTTGCGCTTTCGCCTTCGGCGATCTGCCAGTTTGACGGCTTGCAGGCCGCAAGCTGGTTGCGCAGCATGTCGGCAATCTCCGCCCTGCCTTCCATGGTTTTGATGTTCCAAGTGAAGGTAACGAGATCGCGCCAATAGCAATCATCTTCGAACATGTTGGTGACGGCGTCGACGTTACCTGCAGCCAGTGCTGCACCGAAAGCATCCAGAAACGCTGAGACTTTCCCGGTCGCCGTTATGTCGAGCATGGTATCCTCCCCTGTAAGTCGGTTGACAACAGACTGCACGGCTCAATATCCGGATGCAAGACAGTCCTCGACGGCATGTTCGGCAGGTCATCTGCCCCCTTTCTTGGATTTCCATTTGCCGATGGAAGAAAGGATCTGGACCAGCGCCGAGTCCGATGCAAAGACAGTTCAGGACAGGATCCTCGCCGGCGGTGCAAAGATCACCTACACCTCACCAGCAAGCTCATAGGAAAATGGCTACATAGAGAGCTTGAACGCCCGCCTCCACGAGTTGCGCAATGATGAGATCTTCTATGCCCTAGCTGAGGCCCGAGTCGTCGTGGAAAGCTGGTGGCGCTACTACAACAGCCTTGGCGCGGGCGGCTGCACTACCCCGACCGGCGCCGCCGCCCGTGCTGGCGCCGAGGCCGTTAATTAATTA
>CAMDBX010000173.1 GCA_945889445.1 Rhizobium sp. Q54 | reverse complement strand
GGCCTTTGTGGCAAATCCCGTTTCGAGCTTTGCCGCGGCAGCTGAGTCGAGGCGTCCTTCGAGCTTCAGCGTGGTGATGGTCATAGAGGCTCCTCTGGTAATCGTTCATCAGGCTAGGGCCAACTTGCACCAATTGAGTAATGCTGGCGACATCTGAAGCGTCGGAGTCCATCCGCTCCGCGAGCAGTTTCGGGATCTGGGCGTCCACTTGGCGCTGACGCTGTTGTCGCGTTTATTGCGATTGGTTTGGATCCTGGCGCGGGTTTCAGAAAGAGTGAAAATCAAAGCCTAACAAAATCAATATTTTGGGAGCAGAGAGTGTTGGTTCCCAGCACCTTTCCCTCCGCCATTTATCCCTCGGGCAAAGCTCTCTGCCCGAAATCCCAGCGTTGAAAATCCCCTGTATTTGCGGGCTTCCTTGCGAAAAGCTCCTGACTGCCGGAATGGCAACGAGGGTGATTTTCGTCTGTCTCAGCCCGATATTCTCCAAAGCTCCTGACTGCCGGAATTTAGTACGGAAGCCGTAATCATCTGAAATAAAGAGAGTTTTTTGGCGTTCTTTGCCGTACTTCGCTGCCGCCAAGCGGCATGCAGAGGAAGCTGGCCTCGAACTATCAACTGCGGACCAGGCCGAAGCCGCTGCGAACCATCAAGGCGAACAGCAGTCCAATCCTCCTCCACATCGAGATGGCGCGTGATCGCGCCGAGATCGAAGAGAGGCGCGAGGGATGTTCATACGAAGAGGCGCTGTTGCTCGAATGGATGGAGGCGTATTTCAGGGAAAGGAAGGCGTGAGCCGAGCGGCAGCTGTCAGAATAGCTCGTGTTCCTAAAGCATCGTGCGAGCAAGTGGAATCACTTGCGAAGCGCAAGGTGATGCAGAATCAAGAGCTGGTGCATCTTTCCGCCCTCATGTGCAATTTGAGGGCCTGTTGCGCTAAGCTCCAGAAGCCTTGTCAACGATACCAATCGGGTAAGAAGAATTTCTCAACGTTGTATGGTGCCGGAGCTATCAATGCGAGCCTGCCGGTGGCGTTATGCACCTGATAGAATAGGTGCGGCATTCCGAGACTTGGGTCGTGCACATGATCAGGAAAAGGAACAGCGGCTTGCCATGATGGGTGATACTTTATGGTCCCGGCCACACCCCGGTAAGGAATATCGATGAGAGCCTTGGCCACCTTCCGGTTCTGCTCGAGGTCTCCGGGGCCCCCGGTACCCCCCGCTACCGAGGCGGCAATTGCGAAGTGATGCATGGCGTTATAGCACTGGCAACCGATCTGGGGCGTCGAATCAGCGCCGAAACGCTCCAAATACCGGCGGCCGAATTCCTCTCCCACTTGGTCCCGAAGCAGTCCGGTGACCGCACTGACAATCACGCCGCGGGCACTTTGGCCTGCAAGGTCCGCGAAGGCCTGGTGCATGGCCCCGTATTGCAGATATACTAGCGCGTTGCATGGCGCTTCGAAGAACTGCCTCTGGAATGCCGCAAGATCACCTGCATAGAAGTGGGTGTTGGCGATCACTGCAGGTTCGCATGCCTTGAGTTCCTTGATAATGTCATGCCACTCCGACCGGGGCGTGGAGACAACCCGCGGTCCGTAGCCGATTGACCACCCGTACTTGCCAGCTGCGTTGGCGATCGCGTTGGCGATGACGATGGAGTAGGGCTTTGAGCCTGAGACGATCGCAATCCGGTTGCTCGATGGCTGCCACTGCCCGGTGTCTCTGAGCCAGGACAGGAACTTGATCAGGCCTTGTCCGTACCAGTACTCCGCCGGATTGGCCATGAAGCAGCCGAAATACCGCGAGGGATTGCTCTGAACCGTGTCGTGATGCTGGAGCAGAGTGTTATGGTTGATGTAGATGATGCCAGCGTCGGCGACAGTCTCGTACTCAGAGTTTTGCGGCCCGATGTTGTAGCCATTGATGATCGCGTGCACGCGGTTCTCCTTGATCAGGCGTGCAGCGGCTGCGACCACCTCGTCGGCGCTTTGGCGCCCGGTGTCGGCGAAGACAGGCACGACCCGCCGGCCGAGAATGCCGCCGCGTTCATTGATCTCCTCGACGGCCAGCAGGAGCCCCTTGCGGAATTCGCCGCCGTCGATTGCCGAGGGTCCGGAAAGAGGAACAAGGCTGCCGACAGGAATGGTGTTGTTGCTCATGGCTGCGTGCTGTCTCTATTCAGGCCGGCCGGCCGTCACCGATCCCGGCTCGAAGAGCAAGTTGTGCATCATCACGCGCAGCCGCGGGGGGCTGATCGGCTTGATCAGCACGGGAAGGCCCGCCGCTTGTATCTCCGAAATGATACGGGGTTCCACGTCCGCAGTCACGATCAGGGCAGGTATGTGGCCGCCCGCTGCCGCCATGATCTTCTGGAGAACGTCGGTTCCGAACTGTCCGCGCAGGCTGTAGTCCGCAATAATGAGCGCGGGCCGCTCGCCGGCATTGGCGATTACCTCGAGCGCGTCCTCTTCCGTCTGCACGGCGGTGACCCTGAAGCCCCAGCGCTCCAGCAGCTCCCGCATCGCGTCCTGCAGAACAGCGTCATCCTCGATCACGAGCACGGGGGTGCCCGCGAACTCGCCACCAACCATTTCACTGACTTCGCTTGCGACAGTATCGCTTTGCCAGACATCGCCAATCGGCATTTCAATGGAGAACACCGATCCACTGCCTTCGACTGACCTCACGCCGACCCTGTGCCCGAGGAGGCCCGCCAGGCGCTGCACGATGTTCAGGCCCAGACCGAGGCCCTTCTTCCGCGAATGCCGGTCGTGATTGATCTGGTAGAATTCGTCAAAGATCCTTGACTTATGCTGCTCCGCGATGCCTTTGCCGGAGTCCCACACCTCGACACGGATACCGGATCCGCTTCTGCGGCAGCCGACGACCACGCCGCCCACGTCGGTGTAGCGGATGGCGTTGGCCACCAGATTGGTGAGAATCCTCTCGAGCAGCGCCTTGTCCGAGACGACCGTCGCCCTGGTCTGGACGAAACGGAGCTTCAGTCCGCGCTCCCTCGCCTGGTGGCTGAACTGAAGGCCTATTCGCTCGAAGATCTGGGACAGCTGGAAGGTGGACACCCGCGGCACGATCTGGCCTGCATCGAGCTGTCCAATCTGGAGCAGTGCACCGAGCAGGTCTTCCATGATCGAAACCGAGATGTCCATAGCATGCAGCAGGTCCCTGCGGTGTTCCTCCTCCTGTTCCTGCATACAGCTGAAGATCAGGATCTTGAGGGTTGACAGGGGTTGCCGGAGATCGTGATTGGCGGCCCGCAGGAACCTCGACTTCGTCTCGTTTGAGGTTTCGGCCTCCGCCTTGGTACGTCTCAGCATGGCCTCGAGGCTCTTGGCCGCTGTGACGTCCCTCAGCACCACAGTCAAGCCACCCGATACAGCGGCGTGATGCCCGAACTCGAGGGTCCGGCCATCGGCCAGAAGATATTCCGATTTCCTGCGGGTCCCGTACTGGCTGAGCTCGAGTGTAATCCAGTGCTCTGCGGAGAGCGGGAGGACGATCTCCCCCGAACGCGCGAGGTGCGCTACGAAATCGCCATAGGTGAACTGCCGCCCGAGGGAAGACAGGCACTCAAATGCCGTGAGGAATGATCTATTGGCATGTAGCAGAACGCGGTCTGCTTCGAAAATGCCGATCCCATCCTCCATGGCGTCAAGACCGCCGGCGATGTCAGCGATGTCGGGGGTATCGGCGATTGCGTGCTGGCTCAAGTTGCGGCTTTCCGTTGCTTTCTCGCGGTGGCGAGGTTCACAGCGTAGTGAATGGCCGCAGAACGGTCCGGAAGCCCCAGCTTCTTCATCAAATTCCCAACATGAATGCGGACTGTATGATCGGTGAGCTTCAGCTTGTCTGCAATTCTCTGGACAGAAAATCCCATTCCCATCAACTCCACGATTTCCTGCTCGCGGCGGGTCAGCGTGGCGGCTGCCTGGTCCGGAGGCGCAACCTGCGGAACGGCAAGGGAGGGCTCGGCCTGGGCCTGCCGTTCGAGCAGCCGCCGTGGAAAATAGGCCTCGCCGCCCAGCACGCGCTCCAGCGCGCGTTCCACTTCTGGCCCACTCGATGACTTTGGGATGTAGCCGATTACACCATTCTCGATGGCGCGCAGGACGTAGGCAGGATCTTCGTGCACCGAGATCACCGCAATGGGCGCTTGAGCAAAACGCTGGCGCAGCCGCTTGAGGCCCTCGAATTCGTTGAAGCCCGGCATGATAAGATCCACCAGCACGAGATCCATCACATGTTCATCGAGGACCCGCATTGCTTCATCGAAAGTGGCAGCCTCGAAGATCGCGTGGGTGCCCTGTAGGCGCCTTATGACTTGCTTCAGAGACTCCCTGACGATCCAGTGGTCGTCGGCGATCAGTATCTTCATCTTCGAAAGCCAATCGAAAGTTTCATGTAATGCTGGCGCTTAGCCCGGAGCTAGAAAGTCTCGCAAGAGGCTCTGTCGAACTGCACCGCGCCCGCAGCCATCCGGTCCCTTAAAAGAATTAGAGGAAACGTCTATAAATCTATCTAGCCGACTTTGCAAGCCGGTAGGGATGCGTCTTGAAGACCGCTGCTTGACAGGCTGTGTGTGCGATTGCAGTATCGTCAACGTACGGCTGGAAGAAACGGCTATACACTGAGAGAAAAAGTCTAGACCCCGGATATCCTTCCCTTCGCCTGAGATAGTGGTGTTGGCGTGGGGAGTTGAAGCGGGGTTCGGGAAGGAACACATGGCCCGTGCTCCATGGGGGGCGGGCGAACAAGGGAGCAAGGCAATGAGAATTACGCGCCGTTCCGTGTTGAAGGGCTCAGTCGCAGCTGCGGCCGCAACGACTTCATTCTCCTATTTCAGCAGAAAGACCTTTGCCCAGGACGGCCCGATCAAGATCGGGGCGATTGACGACGCATCGGGTGACTTTGCGGCAGCTGTGATTCCCAAGACCCAGGGCGCGCAGCTTGCGGTTGACGAGATCAACGCCGCCGGCGGCGTTCTCGGCCGGCAGCTGCAGCTCATCCACTACGACGGGCAGTCCGACGTGCGCCGCCACCAGGAATTTGCGCAGCGTGCCATTCTCGAGGACCAGGTCAACGTCCTCATGGCGGGCTACACGAGTTCCGAGCGTGAGGCCGCCAGGGCCGTCGCCGTCAAGAACAAAACGATCTTCTGGCACAACAACCAGGGCGAAGGCGGAATTGCCGACAACTATTCCTTCTTCACCGGTCCGATTCCCGAGCAGCAGATCCTCCCCGGTGTCGAATACATGGTGAAGAAGTACGGCAAGAAGATCTATGTTCTTGCCGCCGACTACGGCTTCGGACAGGTGAGCGCCCAGTGGGTGCAGGCCAGCGCCGGAATGAACGGCGCGGAGATCGTCGGCCTTGAATTCATCCCGCTCGGCAATTCCGAGTTCTCCTCCTCGATCGCCAACATCCAGAAGGCCAAGCCGGACTTCCTGTTCCTGCTGCTGGTGGGATCCAACCAGTCGCAGTACTTCCCGCAGGCACAGGCGGCCGGCCTCAAGTATCCGTCCATTTCCTCTGTCAACCTGCAACAGGGATACGAGCACAAGCTCTTTGCACCGCCCACGCTCGAAAACCTCTACGTACCGGCTCCCTTCCTGGAGGAGCTTGCCGAAACGAACCCCAGTGCCAAGAAGTTCGTCTCGGCCATCCGTGCGAAGTATCCGGACATGACATACGTTAACGAGTGTGCCAGGTGCGCCTACATCGCGGTGAACTTGATGTCGCTTGCCTGGGCAAAGGCCGGCACGACGGATACGGATGCCGTGATCGAGGCGCTGCAGTCAGGCATTTCCTTCGACGGGCCGGACGGCAAGGTGATGCTCGACCCGGCAACCCATCACCTCATGATGCAGATGCGCATGGCGCAGGTGCAGGCCGATCATTCCGTGAAGTTTGTGGCGGAGCTGGGCGAGGTGAAGCCTTGGTGGCTGTCTTCGCTTGGGGTCGATCTGACGAAGAAGAAAGAGTCGCGGCAGTACCTTCCAACGGACGATCCCAACCTCGCTAAGTACTTGAAGTAGAATAACCCCGAAGAGCGGAAGCGCGATGCTGGAAGTAGTCATATTTCTCTATCAGTACGCGGATGCATTTGCGCTTCTTGCTCTCTCCGCCATAGGGCTGATCGTCATTTTCGGCATGATGGGCATCATCAACATGGCC
>CAMDBX010000172.1 GCA_945889445.1 Rhizobium sp. Q54 | reverse complement strand
TTGGTGGGCGATGTAGGACTCGAACCTACGACCCGCTGATTAAGAGTCAGCTGCTCTACCACCTGAGCTAATCGCCCGTCCTTTAAGGACGTACGGCCCCGAGAAGTCCGGAGCCGACGGCGGGTTAGTACATCGCCCGCCGCCCTCCGTCTAGTGCTTTTTTAGCGCCCTGTTGACGCCCGAAATCACGGCCTTGAGCGAGGCCACGACGATGTTCTTGTCGACGCCCACGCCGAACAGGCTGGAGCCGTCAGCGAGCCTCAATTCCACATATGCGATGGCTGCCGCATTGGCGCCCATGCCGATGGCGTGCTCGCGGTAGTCGGCCACGTCGAAGTTGAGGCCGGACTCCTTGCGGATGGCATCGACGAAGCCGTCGACCGGGCCATTGCCGTGGCCGAGGATGGTCTTGAGATTGCCATCCACCGTGATCTTGGCGACGACATCCTGTTCCGCCTGGTCGGCGCTGGCCGAGTGCGAGACGAAGCCATAGCGCCCATTGCCCTCGAGATACTCTGACTGAAATGCGTCCCACAGCCTGTCGGCCGCAAGCTCCACGCCCTCGCCGTCGGCGATGGCCTGGACGACCTTGGAGAACTCGATCTGCAGCCGACGCGGCAATTCGATGCCGTGTTCCTTCTCGAGGATATAGGCGATGCCGCCCTTCCCCGACTGCGAGTTGATGCGGATCACCGCCTCATAGGAGCGGCCGAGGTCCATCGGGTCGATGGGCAGATAGGGCACCTCCCACAGCGGCGCGTTCGATGCCGCCATGGCCTTGAAGCCCTTGTTGATCGCATCCTGGTGCGAGCCCGAGAAGGCGGTGAACACCAGCTCGCCCGCATAAGGGTGGCGCGGATGGATGGGCAGCTGGTTGCAGTATTCTGCCATGCGCACGAGCTCGTTGATGTTCGAGCAATCAAGGCCGGGGTCAACGCCCTGGCTGTAAAGGTTCATCGCCAGCGTCACGAGGTCGACGTTGCCGGTGCGCTCGCCATTGCCGAACAGGGTTCCTTCCACCCGGTCGGCGCCGGCCAGCAGGCCGAGCTCGGTCGCCGCCACGGCGCAGCCGCGGTCATTGTGCGGGTGGAGCGAGATCAGGAGGCTGTCGCGCTTCTTGATGTTGCGGCAGAACCACTCGATCTGGTCGGCGTGCACGTTTGGGGTGGACATCTCCACCGTGGCCGGCAGGTTGAGGATCAGCTTCTTTTGCGGCGTGGGATCGTAAGAATCGATCACCGCCTCGCAGATTTCCTTGGCGAAATCGAGTTCGGTACCGGTGAAGCTCTCGGGCGAATACTCATGGCGCGTCACGTTCTCGAGGCCGTATTCGCGCTCGAGCTTGCGGATGAGCGTGGCACCCTTCACGGCAATGTCGATGATGCCCAGCTTGTCGAGCTTGAACACCACGCGGCGCTGCAATTCCGAGGTCGAGTTGTAGAGATGCACGATGGCGCTCTTGACGCCCTTCAGGCTCTCGAATGTGCGGCGGATCAGTTCCTCGCGTGACTGGGTGAGTACCTGGATGGTGACGCCGTCGGGGATCCTGTTGCCCTCGATCAGGTAACGCACGAAGTCGAAGTCGGTCTGGGAGGCAGAGGGGAAACCAACCTCGATCTCCTTGAAGCCCATCTTCAGGAGGGCATCGAACATCCGCATCTTGCGGTCGAGGCCCATCGGCTCGATCAGCGACTGGTTGCCGTCACGGAGGTCGACGGAACACCACACCGGCGGCTGGGTGATGGTCTTGTTCGGCCACTGCCTGTCAGTCAGCTTGACCTGCGGAAACGGACGGTACTTCTCGCGAGGGGAAATCATCATGTTCGGGGTCTTTCGGAATTGCCTGGCTTAGCTGGTTGGTCGGTGATGCCCCCGGAGAGCCAAGGCAGATGCCCGGCCGGCCCTCAGGGGCAGCTAAGAAGGAGGCGGCCAAGCGCAAGCGGCAGCCGCAGGGCTGCTGGGACGAACAGGATGTTCCGCGCGTTGGACATAGAGAACCCTATAGAGCAGGACGGCAAAATGTGCAACCCGCACCAGAATTGGGGCAGTCAAGCGTTTCTGAAGGGCTCCTGCCATTGCCCCTGTCAACTAGTATGTTAGCATGCAAGGCATGGGCCCCGGGACCAGAGGGCCCACCACCGTCCATGGGAGGACTCCACTATGCTCAGGAAGACACTCGCCTGCACCATCGCGCTCTCGGCCTTGCTCGCCACCGGCGTTGCCATGGCCGACACCAAGGACAAGAAAATCGCGCTCTCCAACAACTACGCCGGAAACTCCTGGCGTCAGGCCATGCTGAAGAGCTGGGACAAGGTCACGAAACCCGCCGTTGAGGCCGGGATCGTCGCCGCCGCCGACCCCTTCACCACCTCCGAGAACCAGGTGACCGAACAGGCCGCCCAGATCCAGAACCTGATCCTTCAGGGTTACAACGCCATCGTCATCAACGCCGCCTCGCCGGACGCGCTGAACGGCGTGGTCAAGCAGGCCTGCGACGCCGGAATCGTTGTCGTCTCCTTCGACGGCATCGTGACCGAGCCCTGCGCCTGGCGCATCGCGGTCGACTTCGCCAAGATGGGCGAAGTGCAGGTCGACTACCTCGCCAAGAAGATGCCGGATGGCGGCAACCTGCTCGAAATCCGCGGCCTTGCGGGCGTCTTCGTCGATGACGAGATCTCCAAGGGCATCCACGCCGGCGCGGCCAAGAACCCGCAATTCAAGATCGTGGGCTCGGTCCATGGCGACTGGGCGCAGGAAGTGGCGCAGAAAGCCGTGGCCGGCATCCTGCCGTCGCTCCCCGAGATCAAGGCCGTGGTGACCCAGGGAGGTGACGGCTATGGCGCCGCGCAGGCCTTCGCCGCTGCCGGACGCCCCACCCCCACCATCATCATGGGCAACCGCCAGGATGAGCTGCAGTGGTGGAAGGAGCAGAAGGACGCCAACGGCTATGAGACCATGTCCGTCTCGATCGCACCCGGTGTCTCGACGCTCGCTTTCTGGGTGGCGCAGATGATCCTCGACGGCAAGGACGTGCCGAAGGACCTGACGGTGCCGTTCCTGCAGATCGACCAGGCAACGCTCGAGGCCAATCTCGCCTCCACCGAAAAGGGCGGCGTGGCCAACGTCGAGTATTCGGCCGAAGACGCGGCGAAAGTCGTCGCGGGCAAGTAGTCTCTTGCCGCAACACGCGATCAGGCTGGACGGCGTCGAAAAATCATTCGGCGCCGTCCGCGCCTTGGCGGGTGTCGACCTTGTGGTCGCCGCCGGCGAATGCCTTGGGCTTGTCGGCCACAACGGGGCCGGCAAATCCACCCTCATGCATGTGCTGAGCGGCAACCTGACACCCTCGGCCGGAATGCTGTCCATCGCCGGCGTACCCCATTCCGGCAGCTGGACGGCCGCCGCCGCGCAGGCGCAGGGCGTGCGCTGCGTGTTCCAGGAACTCTCGCTGTGCCCCAACCTCACGGTGGCCGAGAACGTCCGCATCGTGCACCGGTCGCTGAAGGGCTTCGGCTGGAAGCCCCGCGCCCGCGCGCTGATCAGCGCCAAGCTTGACGAGATATTCCCCGACCACGGCATCGGCCCTGACGACGAAATCGCCGATCTCGCCATTGGCCAGCGCCAGATGGCGGAGATCGCCCGGGCCTTCACGGTGACCGAGGGCGCACTGCGGCTCGTCATCCTCGATGAGCCCACCTCCTCGCTCGATGCCGTGACAGCGCAGCAGCTGCTTGCCTATGTGAAGAAGGAAACGGCGCGCGGCACCGCCATCATCCTCATCTCGCACCTCCTGGGCGAAATCCTGTCCACCACCGACCGCATCGTGGTCATGAAGGACGGCAAGACCGTTGCCGACCGCAAGGCGGCAGAATTCACCCGCAACTCGCTGGTCTCCGCCATGGGTTCGGAAGCACGTGAGCACACGCGCGGCGCGGCAAAGAACGCCACGGGCGAGGTCATGGTCAGCGCCCAGCCGCGCAGTGGCGGCACGGCATCATTGCAAGCCCGCAGGGGCGAGATCATCGGCCTCACTGGACTTGCCGGCCACGGCCAAACCCGCATGCTTCTGCAGATCTATGAGCGCCGCCAGGCCGAAGTGAAGGGGGCACTGGCCTTCATCGCCGGCGACCGCCAGTCGGACGGCGTGTTCAATCTGTGGTCCATCGGCCGCAACATCACCACGCGCTCGCTTGCGGCACTTCGCAAGGGTGGCTTCATCGACCTCGGCGCGGAGGAGAAGCTGGCCGAGGCATGGAAGCAGCGCATGGCAATCCGAACGCCGGACGTCGACAACAATATCCTGACGCTGTCCGGCGGCAACCAGCAGAAGGCACTGTTCGCACGCGCACTTGCCTCCGACGCGGCCATCATCCTGATGGATGACCCGATGCGCGGGGTGGACATCGGCACCAAGCAGGAAGTCTATGCGATGATCCGCGCGGAGGCAGAGAAGGGCCGCACCTTCATTTGGTACACAACCGAAATCGAGGAACTGACCCACTGCGACCGCGCTTACGTGTTCCGAGATGGCGCCATCGTCGCATCACTCGGCGCCGATGAACTGACGGAAGAGAGGGTCCTGCAGGCCTCCTTCGCGGAGCACGCGGCATGAACCGTCGTTTCCTCAGGCAAGCCCTGCCCTTCCTGACGCTCGCCGTGGTGCTGGCCGCAACGTTCTACGTGCAGCCGCGCACCATGAGCTATTTCGGGCTCAACCTGATGCTGCAATACGCGGTGCCGATTGCGCTCGCCACCATCGCGCAGATGTTCATCATCACGGTGAACGACCTCGATCTGTCGATCGGCCCCTTCGTCGGGCTGGTGAGTTGCGTCGGCGCCACGCTGCTGTTCGAAAACCCGGCACTTGGCGTGCTGGTGCTGCTGGTGCTGATCGCCGCCTATGGCGCTATCGGCGCGCTGATCCACCTGCGCAACCTGCCCTCCATCGTGGTGACGCTTGGTCTTTCCTTCGTGTGGCTCGGCATCGCGGTCATGATCCTGCCGTCACCCGGCGGCAAGGCACCGGATTGGCTGAAGGCGCTGATGACGGTTCAGACGCCATGGGTGCCCTTCCCCATCATCGCCGCCATCGTGATCGGCGTTGCTGTGCATCTGGCCCTCATGCTGTCTTCCTATGGCGTCATCGCGCGCGGTGCGGGCGGCAACCCGAAGGCGCTCACCCGCGCCGGCTGGTCGATGCTCAGGACCAAGGTCGTGATGTACATGCTGGCGGGCCTCTTCGGCGTGCTGTCGGGCCTCGCGCTGCTGGGCCTCACGACATCCGGCGATGCCCATGTGGCGGACCGCTACACGCTCTATTCCATCGCCGGCGTGATCCTGGGCGGTGGCGAATTCATCGGCGGGCGCGTGTCGCCGCTGGGTGCGGTGGTGGGCGCCCTCACGCTGGCGCTGGCCGGTTCCTTCCTCATCTTCCTCAAGATCTCGCCGGATTGGCAGATCGGGGCGCAAGGCGCCATCCTCATCATCGTGCTGGCGCTCCGGGCGCTGGTTTCATACGGGGAGCAGAAGCGATGATCAGCAAACTTCTCCGCCAGCCTTGGGTGTTCTCGGTCGCGGCGGCCGTTGCCGTCTGGCTTGTCACCATCACCTACACCGGCGGACAGGGTGCCGGGGCGATCCTCACCGCCGCGCTCTCCTTCGCCACCTTCACCATCATCGTCGGGCTGGGGCAGATGATGGTCATTACCACCGGCCCGGGCAACGTCGACCTGTCGATCCCTGCCACCATCACGCTGTCAGGCGTCGTCGCCATGAAAGTTATGGATGAGGACACGGGGCGCATGGCCATCGGTATCGTGGCGGCACTGGGCGCGGCCACCATCGTCGGCATTTTCAACTATGGCATTATCCGGCTGCTGCGCATTCCGCCCATCATCGCCACGCTGTCGTCGAGTTTCCTGATCCTGTCCACGGCCATCTCCTATGGCCGCGGCATCCGCATCAAGCCGCCGGAACCGCTGGCGGAGTTTGCAACCGCAAGGCTCGCAGGCATCCCGATCATGACATTCGCCGTGCTGGCCGTCTCCATCGGCATGGCGCTGGTCCTGAGCCGCACCGTCTATGGCCGAAGCGTGCTGGCAGTAGGCCAGAACAGCCGCGCGGCATGGCTTGCGGGCCTCAACGTGGACCGCACGCGGTTCCTCACCTATGTGCTGAGTGCCTTTCTCGCCGGGGTCTGCGGCATCCTGCTGTCCGGCTTCTCGCG
>CAMDBX010000171.1 GCA_945889445.1 Rhizobium sp. Q54 | reverse complement strand
CCCAGAGGCATCTTTTTCTCTACGCGCTGGTTCCGGACGATCCGCTGAGATCGAAGCAAATTGTTAGAGAGCCGGAGGCAGCGTTTCCGGCCCCTTCAGAATGAATGCTGCATTTGTTCCAGCTTAATGTTCACATCCTTGATGCGCTGGGCAATGTAGCTCAGGTCTGGGCTGAGCACAGTATGCTTCGGTTCGGCCACAAACTCCACGGAAGGGACCGGAAGCATCGTTACGGCAACTTTCGTTAGATGATAATCCGGAAACTGCTGGAGTTGCGTGATCGTGCGAACAATGAGGCGCTGGCTTGCGGCCACAGGGCCGCCCATGCTGCGTTCATGCTTGCGCAGCAGGCGAGCCAGGTAGATCTCGTCGGCATCAGACATCTCGCGCGTTTGCCCGAAGTATAATGAGAACCTGGGGACGATGCCCACGCCCATGTTGACCGACTTGATCGAGTAGCCGGCGACGCTCATCAAATATTTGAAGTCCGTGTCGGACATCTCATGCGGACTTTCTAAATGCCTTGTGATGACCGATCCGGAGGGAAGGCCCGGAAGCCAGGACAGAAGCGTATCTGAAATTGTAGTCCAGTACTGGCCCGCGGTACCCAAAGCCTGATCCACATAGCTTTGGGTGCCGGCCGCCTGCTCCCCCGACGCAGTGGCGCTTGCCGGGGTGAAGGAGGCGGCTACACCAAATGCGAGGGAGACGGCCAGTAACCAGTTATCTTTTTTCAACATTCTCATCAATTTACTCCTCCCCCTACTTAAACATCGAGCGGCGCTGCCACTCACGTGTCGCTGCCGGCAACTCTATCAGTCCATGATCCTTGCCGTAGCCCGCGTCGCCAATAGCCTCCTCGCTCAGCATCTCCTCCATCCACAATCGGACGGGGCCCTCCTTGGCGAGGTATTCCGGTCGCACATAGACGTAGATAGGAACAGTGAGAACATAGTCTTCGGCATTTATGCTCTCGGGCGTCGGCAGGAAGCCGTCGAACGGAACGATCCGCAGCCAGTCCTTGTGCTTCAGTGCGATGTTGATCGGCAATACTGCCACTGCGCCCGGCGCCGCCGCGCGCAGGGCAGCGACGCGTTCGTCCAAACTGTCAACCACGAGAACGGCGCCTTCCTTGAATTTGGTGCAAGTCGAAACCCTGGTCTTGGCGTCAAAAATGCTCTGCACAACGCTGAATTGGCGGCAACCACCTACCATCGCCTCATACTCGAAGACCCTGCGAGCCGCGTTACCGGGCGGTCCAACGAAGAGGCGAATGTCGAGGTTAGGAAGGCTGGATTCGACGTCAGACCACGTCTTGGCCGTGTTCGGTTTGAAAGACTCGTCGTCTGGCACATCGTGGGCCAAGGCCTGGTAGAGCACCTTGGAAGACAGGTTCATCGCCGGGTCTGATGCCTTTTGCACCAGCACCAGCGTACTGAAACCGAGTGAAGCTTCCAACAGGTCGCCTACACCATTCGACACGCATTCATCCGAAATGTTAGCAGTAATCTTGGTACCCACCATGGCGACTGAGGGAATTCCGTCATTGGCGGCGGCGCATAATCTCTGGAGCGCGGCGATGGACTGCAGTTCAATCGTCTCGACGGATGAGATCCCGGCCACATTGCTAACGAAATTGGCCTGATCAATCACCAGCGGCGAGGCGAAGACCTGCAGCACGGCGTCCCCAGCTTGCGCAGCAGTGAACTGCCCCCCGGTGGCTCCCATGGCGGCAATGGCCGCGACGCCTGCCAACGTGCTTACGGAAACTCTCATTGTCGATGTCCTTGTCCATGGAACTAGAAAGAGGAGATGGGCGTCCTCTGAAAAACCAGAGTTGCCGCTTTGTAAGAGCAGAGTGTGACCGGGAGCCTATTGACCATACAACTTTACCAGCGCGCCAGGATATAATGACCCTTAAATCTCCTAAGCCTGATCCCTTTTTCGTTCTGCTTACAATGGCGGGATCCACTTTCGTCATGATGTTGTCAGAGGAAGCAGATAGCGGCGAATTGGTTGATCTAGGCGAGCCAATTTTAACTGCTTGTGACATAGAAGGAATTAACAAACCAATTCTAGTATACTGTGATTCTACGGGATCGTGTGTTACTTATCGGCATTGCGTCTCATAACCTACAGTGCTTATTCCCAACTTTGGGGACATAAAATGAAATTGACAAGGACAGTGGCATTTGCGGGACTGCTGGCGCTGAGCGCCGTGCCCGCCAGCGCTCAAGACACTGCGGCCGATGGGGGCTGGGTGAATTGGGGATACCGGATGGTCAATGAGTCGATTGACACCCTGGCCTATCCTTTTCAACAAGCGTGGACGATGGCCTGGGATGTAATCGGCAAGACTGAGGCCGATGTTGCAGCAGAGAAGGTAAAGTTTGCCACCAAACTCAAGTCCGAGCTGGAGTCATTTTCGAAGGATGTCAGCCGGACAGGCTACGACCTCTCAATGATCGGCATCTCGCCTGACATTATTCCCAAGATCGCGCTAACCCTTGAGGTGCGGAACCCGCTTGACGAAACCGCCGAAGCCAAACTCCGGAGCGAGTTTCAAGACCCGGGAAAACAATATGGTACTATCGAACGTGCCATCCTGCTGGGATTGTTGGATTTGGACGAGACCGCCGCGGACTTGCAGGTTAATGGCTACAAGTTCTCGGAAGTTGAACTTGAACTGGTTGCGCTTTTCCCGGAAGTAACTCTGAACTTTGAACACCCGGAGGAGTCTGGCTCTGCACCCAAGGCTGAGGACGCCACCTCCCCGGCTCTCAGCAACTAGTGCGCTGAACCAATCAGGTGTTCCAGTGCAAGGCGGACCTGGAAGAGATAATGGCGTGCTCTCCAGCACGCCCGCGACCGGGTTGTCCTGCACATCGAATATCTAGGCGTCTGCTGCCGGATACCGTTCAAAACGCCCGGCCGTCCAAACACCGACTTCCTGCCGCGCGTTCCTGTTCTTCCATACGCCATCCCGGCGTCCGTCATGAGGCAATACTGTACAGCCTCTGTATCTCTGCGGTGACTGTTTCTTTGACGGTCAATTCGTCATTGCTGTGCCCGCAGGTAGGTAACCAGCGGCGGCGTTAATATCCTGCCGAAGGGTACGCAAGACGAACTGCTGGTACTGACGTATGCCGCTCGCTCCAACAACAAGGTCGGAAAATCGGAATCGCACTTTCCGACCTTTAATCATCCTGTTTGGTTTCCGAACCGGGATCACTGCGACCGATCGAGGCTTCCTGCCGCACTGAAGGCTCGCAGACATGCCCTCGGGCGCACCAAGTATTCTAGTTCTTGATTGAAGAGAGCATTTTTGTCTCTTCAATAAACTCAAGGTAAGGGCTTGCTGTAATTGCAAGTTCCCCGATGAACGGATGGGAAAGGTGCACCAGCGCCAATAGATTGAGCATGATGAATGCCGACAGAGCACTTGCTAGCACAATCTGAACAAAGGAACTCTCAGCTGCAACGAAGATTGGGCCTAGGAAAACTAATGTAACCCCCGAAACAAGGATTGCCCATACGACATGAGTTAAGGTGCGTGTTGAAGTGGAAGTTCTCAGTCCTCGTAAATTCACCACATCGCCCAGAAAATTCAACTGACCTGCATTCATGATGTTCGGTTCGTTGTTTTTCATGAACGAATCGAACATTTCGGTCAGGCGTATCGTCGTCTTTTCACTCATCTGGCCATTTGCCAGGAGTTTCCACTCGTCTTCGGCGACAGATTGCGCATAGCTGACCACGGTTGCCCTCAAGATCTCGGTACCCTTCCCGCCCAGCTTATCGTCACGCTCCATCGCGCTGTAGTATAGCGACCTGAGTGCGGAGACCTCGCCGCTGGAGTTCTCTCGCACGCCCATATAAAGGGAGTATGATCCAACAAGAGCAAGACCGAGAGCGACAGCGAATACCTCACCAAAGAGACCGTATTTCAGGCCAATGACATCATTGTTCCCGACCATTTCTTGGTAGGTATAGAGCTCTCGGACGATCAAAAGCTTAATCAAGCTGATGATCACGGCAGCGCAGAGGACTGCAGTGATCGAGATGGACAAGGGAACTTGCGCGATAAATGCCAGTACTGTTTCAATCATCATGCTACATTTCAACCAGCCAGAACTAACGTTCATTAGTTGACCCTTGTCCCTACCGCAAATCAAATCCGAACGTATTGGTGATGGAGCCCACAAAGGAGTGGAATGGGTTGGCTGCTCCCGAACGTCTGCACCGCCCGGCAGACGATAGAATGATTGCACAACGATAGATGTGTTCTTGTGCGGTCATAATTGTGAACTGAGGAATGCAGAACGTGCCGGAGGTGCCGTTCGCCAAGGATCACGACATGATCGCGGCATTCCCGCCGGATCGAGCCGATCGAGCCGATGGAGACGTTCACAATGTCCGTTCTGCAAAGGCGATTGCGGGGATATTGGACGGTCCCGAATGCCCAACGCCCGGAGCCTACGTTTGAAGACTTCAAAGTAGACACCGTTCCGGTCACGAATGATGTAGCGTGGAGCGCGGTCCCAACCCACAGCTTCGGTGAGTTGCCTGGCGATCCATTCCGCTGACGGGTGTGCAGTCGCCGACAGGTGTGGTATCTTGCGTCGGTTGTGGCTCATCACCAGAAGTCCGTAGAGCAGCTTGAACGAGATCGCCGGAACCCCGACCGGCTTCGCCGCCCCCGCTGGCGCCGAGCCCACCCATGCACTAACACTCCACCCGGACCACTCTTTGGGGGCCGATCACGCACCATTACCGAAGTCCGCAAGGCCTCGCCGCTCACCACCACCGAGGTGCTGACGCCGGACTTCCTCAAGAAGGACGGCGCCCTCAAGATCGTGGTCGAAGCCAAGCCCGACGTGTTCAACCACAATCTCGAAACCGTGCCGGACATCTATCTCAAGATCAGGCCGGGTGCGCGCTACTTCCATTCGCTGCGCCTGCTGCAGCGGGTGACGGAACTCGACCCCGCCATGTTCACCAAGTCCAGCATCATGGTGGGCTTGGGCGAAGCGCGCGAGCAGCTGATGCAGGTGATGGACGACATGCGCGCCGCCGACATCGGCTTCATCAGCATCGGCACGCACCTCCAGCCCACCCGCAAGCCCGCCGCCAATTGACCGCTTCGTGACGCCGGACGAGTTCAAGGGCTACGAGACCGTCGCCTAAGCCAAGGCCTTCCTGATGATTGTCCGTCGCAGCAAGATACCACCCCCCAAGTGACGTATCCATCATGACCGGGGCGAAGTCATTCGTATCTAGCAGCCACGCGCACCAGCAAGCTACCAACAGACAATCTTACGCTTACGTATGACCCCGTACTTCTCTAAGTAAAAAGCTGTAGAACTCTTTGGCGCTTAGACCAAGTGAGTGACAGCAGGACATTTCCTGGCCGCGGGTGAGTTCGCCCAGTCGTTGTTTTCCACAGCTTAGTGTCTCGCTCAGTTCCAGTCGTCACATGCAACACGTGCGCTGTAGGTATTGTGCAGCGTATAAAAGTTGAATGATTCGGAGGTAACGTAGGTGGCGGCGGCGAGGAAGAGGCGGGCGCAGCGAAGTCGAGCGGATGAAATAACTGAGGAAACGACTGATCAACTCGGCAGCCTATGGGTGGATGAAGTCCACCTTGCGAGGCCGCTCTCCGCCCGAAGCGATCTCTCTAGTTTTGACGCCACAACCGCCCGGGCCGCGAACGACGATACACCGCGCTCCGGCCCGCGTATTCGGCCGGGTTTCGTCGGTTCTCGCCATTTTTGGGCGGCTCTCATCGTAAGCTTCGGTTCCTGTCTGATTCTCGCACTCTTCGCAGGCTTCGCGAGCCGAGGATCACTCGCCGCGCTGCTACGCGATCCCAGCCAGCACGCGACGCTCCTGATCGCGCTTTGCGCTGTTTTGGCTCTGCAGTGGGGTCTCGCGCTCTCGGCTCACCGACAAGCTGTGACTGAGGCAATGTGGCGGCGCCTGCTAACAAACGCGCGACAGCCCCCCGAGTTCGACGGGCGCGCGCTGCGCGAGGCTGCCGCATCGCTTGAGAGCCTTTTCGCGGATCTTGACGCCCGCACGCTCGAAATTGACGAGCGGATGAAACGCCTCTCGCGGCATGCCGATGCAAGCATCCGGCAATCACTCGATGCTGCGGAGGTGAACGCCCTGAAAATGCGAGACATCATTGATGCCAGCGCGGCACAGTTGGAAGCCCTGCAGAGGTCGGGCGTGATGATGGCGACGGATGTCTTGCCGGTCGTCAAGCAACTCGAAGGTGCCACCACCGCCCTC
>CAMDBX010000170.1 GCA_945889445.1 Rhizobium sp. Q54 | reverse complement strand
CCCGGAATTGGTCATTATCCCTTGCGCCTGCGGCGGAAACACCGGTTCGACGATCGAACACCAGCACAGGTCGGGTAGCAACTTCACGCCGGATGCCTGTAGCACTGCAATTGTACCCTCCTCCGCAGCATCGCGCAGGATGTCCCGGCCGGCAGTGACGATGACCTCCGTAGCCGGATGGCGCTTCCGGCCAGCAAAAAGCTCGGCCATGCGGCGCAGTTCTGCCCCTGAGGCATGAGGGCTGCCGATTGAGACAAGATCAATCTTGCTGGAACCGCGGTTGAGTTCCCGCCAAGCTCCCGCAAAGTCAGTCGCGCTGATTTTCGTCTGCTGTGCCCCGTCGGCAGGTACAAGATGAGCTTCCGGCGTAACGCCCTCAATATGCAACATGGGAGCGCCGGAGGTTGTGCCAAAGGCGGCACAGAGCGCTTTGAGGTCGTCCTGTGACGGATCGAATGCTGCGACACCTCGGATCAACGGGATCCGGTCGGGCGCATTTCGTCCCGCGATCCACCCCAGAATCGGCCAGAATAGATCGTCTACAGTCCCCGCCTCCAGCACGACGTCGAGGATGGCCCCGGCTCTCCGCCCGGCTTCCGCATAGACGCCTGACAACGGCGCCCGCCCAGTCATCGCGATGAACAGGTCCAGGTAATCCGGATGCTTCGGCGTGCGTGCGCCCAGAACCGTATTGGCAAATATCACGGCATTGGATTCCGACCACCCGATCATCTCGCCTTTGTCGGGCGGGTTCTCCAGCAGGTACGGTGCGCAGGTGAACACTGGTGTTGCTCCCATGCGCACATAGGCATCGGCGAGCCTGCTAGCTCTTGAACCGAAATCCGGCGCGACGCCCTGATGCTGCCAGTTCTCGCGGTCGACAGAAATGGCGTTGATGGTGGTTGGAATTGAAACCTGTGCTCCGAGTTCGGCCATTTTTTCGGCGAAGATCAGGTTGGCTGAATGGGCCAGGATACAGCCATCGATATGCCCCCGGGTGACGGTCGTGAGGGAGGCGACATCGCCAGCCGCAGCCATCCGGCAGATGACCTCCATCGCCATCTGTGCGGCCAGACCGGTCTTACCGTCCAAAAGTGCCCGGTCTTCGTCGGTCAGATTTACGTAATTGGCCTCGATGGGGTTGAGATTTATCGTAAAGCCCGGTGCGGTGATCCTGCCTCCGGCAAGGCGGGCCTCGGATGCCTGCGCCAAGCGTCTGTAGGCCGCGCGGGTAAGGCGGACCACCGGGAGTGGACGACCGAAAATGCGGTCGGAAACCAGTGCGCCAAGAGTGAGAATCTCCTCGGGTTCCGAAAACACGAGGGCGGCCGGCGCATTACTATTGAGTGAGAGCTCGAGCAGCACACCGCTTCCCGAGCAGGACCCGCGCGATGTTGGCATCATGAGAATCTTTCCCGCAACCGAGGCGCCATGGTTCGGGTGGTGCACGTCGATGACTTTACCCGTGTCGGGGTCAACACCGCCCCAGAAACTGATGCCCTCGGCCAACGACAGGATTTCACCTGCGGCCTCACCATCGACGATGCTTCGTCCTTGTGGAGCGCTCTCTTCGGTTTCCATTGGCTTCTCAATTTTCCTCTAACTGCGGAACCTTCCCGTGCCTCAAAATGCCGGCCCAACTCGAAGCGTCGCCTTATGTAAAATATAGTTATTACAGAGGTTTAATTCGATTTGGCGGTTATCTCTAACGCTGTCGCGACATGCAAGCATCGGCCGTCTTAAAACGCGCGTGGCCGACTGCAGCGGGTCGCCGACCTAACCTAATCAGAGAGCCGCGAATAGGCAATAAGAGGAGTAGACAATTTGTATTTTTTCTGTTTTTTGTGTCTTTCTAAAAAATGCCAGCAGCCTCATTCTCGAGATACGACCCGATGAATACCAAAGATCGAAGCAAGAAGGCTTTGTGCGCTGAGGACCTGCGTCGCAACATCCTCACGCAGCAGCTGTTGCCAGGCGCCTATCTGGACGAGACCGACCTTTCGGACGCCTACGGCATCTCCCGGCCTCCTTTGCGGGAGACACTTCGGCAGTTGGCGGGCGAGGGCTATGTCGTTCTGCACGAAAACCGGGGTGCCCAGGTAGCGCCCATGACGATCAACACGATGCGCAATTTTTTTGTCGCGGCGCCGATGATCTATGCAGCAACCTCCCGTCTCGCTGCCGAAAATGCCACGACTGCGCAGATCGTAAAGCTCAAGGAAGCGCAGTGGGCCTTCCGCCAGGCCATCAAGACTGGTGATGCGGCGGAACGAGCGCTTGGTAACGAGCGCTTCCATGCCATCGTCGGTGAGATGGCCGACAACGAATATCTGACGCCCTCCCTTCGCCGTCTTCTTATCGACCACACTCGAATCGGGATGACTTTCTACAATCCGCGTAAGCTGCACTTGGCGCCACAACAAGAGCTTGCCGCCAACCAGCACGACCAGTTCATCGCTCTGATCGAGGCAGGTGATGCTGATGCCGCCGCCGACCTCGCCGTAGCCCACTGGGAACTCAGCCGAGCACAGATCGAGAGTTTCGTCATCACCGAAAGCATGACCATTCCGTTGGGCCGCGCGCCCGGCACCGCCAAGACAAGAGGAGCCTTATGAGATACGAAGGCATCTATACGCCTGTAATCACACCGCACCGTGAGGACGGCGGCATTGACCGCGACGCCTTTGTTGCGCAGCTGGAATTCCTCATGGCTGCGGGAGTGCATGGCATCATCAATGGTGGCTCGACGGGCGAGTATTATGCCCAGTCGATGGACGAAAGACGCCAAATGGCCTCTCTTGCCCGTGAGGTCACGAAGGGGCGCTGCCACCTGATGGTAGGCACCGTTGCGATACGGCTAGAAGATAGTCGGGCCATGGCCGAACATGCTGCAAAGATAGGAGCCGAGTCGATCCTTGTGGGCTCCCCCCCTTATGCTGTGCCTACCGAGCGCGAGAACGCCCTGAACGCACTGGCAATCGATCGGGCTGCCGACCTACCGATCATGCTCTACAATTATCCTGGCCGTATGGGCATCAATATGGGAGTGGAATTCCTGGATCGCGTCGGCCGCAGCCGCAATTTCTGCGCCATCAAGGAGTCGTCGGGCGATATCAATCGCGTGCACTTATTGGCACGTGATTACCCGCACATCCAGATGTCTTGCGGCATGGACGACCAGGCTCTGGAGTTCTTCGCCTGGGGCGCGCGCAGCTGGGTCTGCGGCGGGTCAAACTTCCTCCCGGCCGAGCATATCGCGCTGTACAGAGCCTGCGCCTTCGGGGGTAACTTTGACAAGGGCCGCCGAATTATGTCGGCGCTTCTGCCGCTGATGCATGTGTTGGAACAGGGTGGAAAGTTCGTACAGTGTATTAAGCACGGCTGCGAGATTATGGGGCAATATGCTGGTCCCCCGCGCCCACCATTGAAGCCGCTCAACAAGGACGACAAACGCCAGTTGGAACAGGTCGTGCGCGTCCTCAAGACAACCATCTCTCAGATCGTTGCGGAGTAAGCCATGAGCCTTCTGACCCATGAGGAATACAAGGCCATAGCCGCCGGTCTTGACTTCCCGACCAACGCCTTCATCGACGGCCACTTTCGTCCGGCGATTAGCGGCAAGACTTTTGAAACGCTCAACCCCGCCACCGGCGCGGTCCTGGCTGAAGTTGCCGCCTGCGGCTCCGAGGATGTGAATCTCGCCGTCCAGAAAGCCCGAGACGCTTTCGAGGACGGCCGTTGGTCGCGCCTTCCTCCCAAGGAACGAAAGGAAATCTTGATCAAGCTTGCCAAGCTGGTCAATCGCAACTCGCGCGAGCTGGCGGTGCTAGAGTCCCTCGACTCAGGGAAAACCATCTACGACTGCGAGCAAGTTGACGTGCCCGAGACGGTGAATTGCTTAACGTGGCATGCAGAACTCATCGACAAGATCTACGATCAGGTCGCACCAGCTTCTGACAACCACATAGCTATGATTGTGCGGGAGCCCGTCGGGGTTGTGGGCCTCGTTCTGCCCTGGAACTTTCCGCTCCTGATGCTTGCCTGGAAGATCGGCCCAGCGTTGGCAGCCGGTTGCTCGGTCATCGTCAAACCGGCTGAAGACACTCCGCTCACCACGCTCCGCATGGCCGAACTCGCGATGGAGGCCGGCATCCCGCCCGGGGTGCTGAACGTCCTCCCCGGCACCGGCTCTGACGTGGGCGAACCCATCGGCCGCCACATGGACATCGACGCGGTCTCCTTCACCGGCTCGACCGAAACCGGCCGCCGCTTCCTGCGCTATTCGGCGGAATCGAACCTCAAGGAAGTCACCCTTGAAATGGGTGGAAAGAACCCCGCTGTTGTGCTCGACGACGCCGAGAACCTCGACTGCGTCGCCGCCCATATTGTTAATGGCGCCTTTTGGAACATGGGCGAGAACTGCTCCGCTTCCTCGCGGCTGATCGTACAAAAGGGCGTGAAGGACGACCTTCTGAAGTGCATCGTAGCCCATGCCCGTGAATGGCCGATGGGCGATCCTCTCGATCCCGCGAATCGTGTCGGCGCGTTGGTTTCGAAACAGCACTTCGAAAAGGTGCGCTCCTATATCGAGAACGGCGCCAAGGTCATCTTCGGCGGGAAGGCCGACCAAGGTTTTGTCGAACCGACGGTCTTGGAAGTTTCTCGTGAGTCGAAGCAGGCGAAGGAGGAAATTTTCGGCCCTATCCTCTCGGTCCTCACCGTAGACAGTTTGGATGAGGCAATAGCACTGGCCAACTCGACCGAATATGGGCTTGCCGCGTCGATCTTCACCGCAAACGTCAAACGGGCCTTTCGCGGTGCCCGTGCGATTCGTGCCGGAACGGTCACGGTGAATGCCTTCGGCGAAGGTGACATATCGACTCCGTTCGGGGGCTTCAAGCAGTCAGGCTTTGGTGGACGTGATAAGGGCATTCACGCCCATGACCAGTACACCCAAATGAAGACAATCTGGGTCGATCTGGCCGATGACCTTGACGAGGCCGTCTGACAGGGGCCTGCCATGACTGCCTATGCCGCGAGCCGGACACCCCGTCACAAGGGTCCGGCCGCCTGGTCCGAGATACTGCCCGGCCAGCCTGCGCCGGTGCCGCTTGCTAGCCATACTACGGTTGACGTCGCCATCGTGGGTGGCGGCTTCGCAGGGTTGGCTGCGGCGCGCCGCCTGTGTCAGCTTGACCCAACGATCCGGATTGCCGTGATTGAAGCCTCTCGTCTCGCCGAGGGCGCTTCGGGCCGAAACTTGGGCTTCATGATCGACCTGCCACATGAACTGACCTCGGACGATTATGCCGGACATGGCGACGACCGGGAGATGATTGCGCTGAACCGCTACGCCATCACTTTCGCCCAAGGGGCGGTAGAAGATTTTGAGATCGACCGTAACTTTTTTGAGTGCTCAGGTAAGGTAAACGGGGCGGCAAGCAACGCGGCGGATGCGCTGAACCGCTCTTACGCAGAGCACCTCACCTCGCTCGGAGAGCCAAACGAGCGCCTCGAATCGAAGGCGATGTTCGAGCTGACCGGAAGCCGGCACTATCTCTCAGGACTTTATACCCCCGGCACGGTGATGCTTCAGCCGGCCGGCTTCGTCCGCGGTCTTGGGCAAGGACTGCGAGCCTCGGGGGTGCTGGTCTGCGAAGAGACTTTTGTCACAGCCATCTCCAGACAAGGCAGAGGTTGGGTCGTGTCCACTTCGCGCGGTCGCGTCACTGCGGGCAAGGTGGTCATGGCCAACAATGGGCATCTGGAAAGCTTCGGCTTCGCCCGCAATCGGTTGATGCATGTATTTCTCTATGCTTCGATGACGATAGAGCTTCCTGCCGAGATGATGGCGACTCTTGGTGGCAAACCACGCTGGGGGGTCACCCCGTCAGACCCGATGGGCACAACGATGCGCCGGATTGATACCGCCCTCGGCGGCAACCGCATCGTGACCCGCACCTGCGCGACCATTGAGCCAAACCTGGAACCGACCTACGCCACCTTGCGCCGCACCGCCGCTATTCATGCGCGGAAATTTGCTGAGCGATTCCCTGCTATGGCTGATGTTGGTCAGGAATTCACCTGGGCTGGGCATCTGTGTTTGACGCGAAATGCTGTATCCGTAGCGCGAGAGATAGAGCCCGATCTCTATGCTGCCGCCATCTGCAACGGCCTCGGTACTACCCGTAGTACCCTAGTGGATTGACTCCAACGTTTGGAACCCACGGTTCCGAGCTGCGATGATATCGTCCGGGTTAGTTTTCCAGGCGAAGGGTGTGGGACTGGAGGCGTTGTATTCGCGGATGAAGCGGTTGATGGCGGATTGGAGATCGACGACGGAATGGAAGACGCCGTACTTCAGTCGCCTGCGGGTCAGCTTGGCGAAGAAGCCTTCGACGGCATTGAGCC
>CAMDBX010000169.1 GCA_945889445.1 Rhizobium sp. Q54 | reverse complement strand
CGCCCTCAGAAATCGCACGGGGTTTTTTGTTGGCTTGATTGTGGAGAGCCCGGGCGCTAAGCCAGCCCCGGTCGGGCGATTAGCTCAGTTGGTAGAGCGCTTCGTTTACACCGAAGATGTCGGGAGTTCGAGTCTCTCATCGCCCACCATGCGCTTCAGCGGATCAGCAATTGTAGACACCCACGGCGCAGCGACGCACGGTGCGGCGGGCGACCCCGGCCACGCTGACGGGCGTCAATGGCCGGCCGACGACGGCCTGGGCCTGGCTGACGAGGCTGAGCTTGCCCGGGGCAAGCGCATGGCCACCCAGCTCGATGGCAACGCCGAGGGCGAGGGTGGTGAAGGCCAAGAGGCCCAGACGGCTGATCATGGTGGTCCTCATCATTGTTTCGCGGGTTGGAGGTGCGAGGGCAGTTCGTCGGTGTCGGCGAGCTTGGCGGGTTCGACCTGTTGCGCGCCGGCGGGCGGCGTGAAGGTGAAATTCCCAGTGCCAGCGTCCGTGCTGGCCTTCCAGTTCCAGATGTCCACCGTGTATTGCGGCTCGCCCGGAACGGTGCGGCTGGTGATGGTGTAACGGCAGGGATAGGGGACATCGCCCTCGGCGATCCAGAGCTGCAGGTCGACGTCGTCGGCGCGCAGGGCAACGTGTTCGCACAGCTGACCAAGGATGACGCCGGGGCCGAGGTACTTCACGTCCGTCACATCGGCCATGATGTGCTTGTAGGAATCGCCCATCAGCAGGTCGGCGGCGGGAAGGGGACGGCCGTGCTTGTCGCGCAGCTCGGCCACCAGCTCGTCGATGCCGCCTGCGAGCGGGATCTGCGTGTAGGCATTCAGGTTCTTGCCAAGGATGGTGAGCGTCTTGCCATCGAAGACGACCTCGACATCGGCGAAGCCGCCCTTGCGCTCCGCCCGGATCTTGTCAGGGCGGTTGAGCTCGACAGCGCCGCTGCTGGCGATGCCGAGCCGCTGTCCATCGGTGGTGACAACATCAAGCGTGCTTTGCATGTCGAAGGAGATCGACTTCTGCGCCGCCAGATAGTCAGACATGCTCTTGACGAGTTCCTTGATGCCGTTGTCATCGTCGGCGCGGGTGCTGCCGGTGGACAACAGCAGGGCGCACATAACAGCGCCAGTCCAAAGCGCACTTCGGCGGACCTGCGCAGAAGGTGGTTTCGTCATGGCTGTCTCCCGTTTGGTGTGGTTGCCTCAACCGAACGCAGGCGATGACCGCGCGCGAACACCGTGCAATCTAGGACAAGCGGTGCCCCAAGCGGAAGCCATTTGACGACATCTGGGCGAAGTGCCTCCCGAAAGGGAACAAGGACGCTCAGCCTTTGGAGCGGTCGGGCTTGCTGCCCGGTGCAGGGAAGTTCGAGCCGCGCTCGCTGATGAAGGCGGACGTGAATTCACCGCGCGACATCTCATCCTGCGCCCCGGGAGCGGCACTTCCGAAGGCGGAATCCGCGAGCCTGGTCCAGCTTCGCTGGATCCCGCGACAGGAGTTGAGGATGGTCTGGCTGAAGGTCATCTCTATTACATCTAGTAAATCGATAGAGATTAATATCAACAAACGACTGGCATGGCAAGCCTGTCAGCACATGAGGCTCGGATTGTTGGATCAGAAAATGTCGAAGGCGAAGCGGTAGGTGAGGCCTGCGCCGCCGTAGAATTGGTCTTCGCTGCCTTCCTCGACGATGGGGCTGTTGCCCGCGTCGCCGATCATGCGATCCCACCCCGCGAGCGCATGCAATTTCCAGCTTTCAGTGAGCTTGTAGCTGGCGCTGCCGGCAAGGCCCACGGTATTGAAGCCGGCATCGGCCTTGTAGGACTTGTCGTACAGGGGGCTGTCGGCAGCCTCCTGGGCGCTGATGCCGAAATAGGTTTGCATGTAGTTCTGCGAGCCCCAGCCCGCGCGCGGTCCGACGCGCACTTCGAGGTCCTCGGTGGGGTTGCCGATCAGGTCGATGCCGAACTGCGCCACCTGGCCAGAATAGCCGTTGAAGCCCTGGCGAACCTCGACGAAGCCACGAATCCAGTCATAGCGATAGGACACGCCGAGGCCGGCTTCCAGCGACCAGTCGACGTCATCCAGGCCCTCGAGCTCGTTGGAATCGCTCGATTCGCGCTTGCCGATGAAGTTGAACGACGGATAGACGGTCAGGCCGCGCGTATCCTTGTCACCATCGATCGAACCATATCCCGGCACGAAGAACTTGCTGACCGCAATGAGCGGATAGGGCACGAAGATGGTCTCGTCCGACCCCGGATAGCGGGGTTGCGCCATCAGGCCGACGCCCAGGTCCAGCTCATACTGGCGGCTGGTCGCCTCTTCCGCGACGGCCGGCGACATGGCGGCCAGCAACGACAGGGATGTGGCAAACACGAAAAATCTGGACAGCGTCATGTCGGTCTCATTGCAAATCACCCATAACCTAGCAATTTCCAGCTCGCTCGTCACCTGAACTGAACGCCAGTTCAAACGAGAGGATCATGCGAGGGTTGTGCAGGGCTCACCTTTGCCGGGTATGGCGGGCGAGGTCAATTGGCAATCAGGCCGAGTTCCTGATCGCTGGCCGGCGCTTGCTTGCCCCGCGGCGGCCATGGCCTTGTCCGCCAATGGGGCTCGAACACAAAGCTGGAGCGCTGGCGCCCGGGCAGTAGCGCCCCGTTCCCGGCACCCCAGGCATAGTCGTAATAGAGCTTCACGATTTCCTCCCGGCTCACCTGGTGGGCCGCCGGATGGGCGAGGCAGGCATCGCGCCAGCGCCTGACGCGCGGCAGCGTGTCCGGAATATCGAAGTCCTCATAGTGCTCCAGAAACCAGAAGCGCGCGAACATTGGCGTGAAGACGCACTCGGCAAGCCCGAACCGGTCGAACAGGAAGTCACTCCCAGGCGCATGCCAGGAGAGGAAGTCATCAAGCTTCCTGTATTGCGCCGTCATCTGCTCGGCGAAGGTGGGCCGCAAGCCGGCGTCCTGGTTCATGACGAAGCGGTAACCCGCACCCGTGAAGTCGCCCTCCATGGCAATCAGCATGTTCTCGACGGCACGCTCATAAGGCGACCGGCGCGCCACGGGCGGCTGCGGGTGGACGTCCTCGAAATAGCGCAGCAGCACCAGGCTTTCCTTGATGATGCTGCCGTCGGCCAGTTCCAGCACCGGAAGTGCGGTCGTGCCGCGCGTCTTGGCGAGGAGGGCTGGGTCCCGCGGCCTGGTGATGTCCACGACGCTGAACTGCACGGCATCGCTGAGGCCCTTCAACTCCAGCAGGATCTCCACCCGCTGTGAGAAAGGGCAGACGGGGATGTGGTAGAGCACCGGTTTTGTCATGTGCGTTTCACCTCAGGCCAGCTTTCCATCCTGCAGGAACTTGCGGTCGATCTCGGGCAGCGCCTCGCCGTGAAGGGCCGCCTCGAAGGCGCGCAGGCGCTTGTAGATCGACATGAACTCGACGATGTAGGGCCACGACTTGACGAGATACTGCATGGCGTCCCGGACTTCGCCGAAGGATGCCCGCACCTGCTGGAAGATGCCGAAGGTGATGGCACCTGCGGCGATCGACGGGATCAGCACGAAGAACGGCAGCATCAGATCCGCCTGCAGGTAGGAATAGCGCACCACGTTGAAGTAGAGATAGTTGAAATAGAGGCGGAAGTAGTTCTGGCGCACCGCGCCGAAAAGCTCTGACAAGGTGCGCGGCGCGGCGCGGGCGGCGTCGTCCTCGCCATAGACGAGTTCCTTGCGGTAGGCCGCCTCGACCCGCTGGTTGCGGAACTCGAGGCCCGGCAGCTTGATGCCGGCGATCGCCAGCAGGCCGGTGCCAAACAGGGCCCAGACCAGCGACACGATCACCAGCGAATAGGGCACCGAGCCCAAGATCGGGACTTCCGGAATCTTGGCCGAGAGGCCGGCGAGAATCGGCAGGAAGGCGATGAGCGTCATGATGGCGCTGACGAGACTGGTGCCCAGGTCTTCGAAGGTGCGGGCGAAGCGCATGGTGTCTTCCTGAACGCGCTGGGCCGCGCCCTCGATGCCACGCAGCGCCCCCCAGTTCTCGACGTAGTGGTCATTCATCGCGGTGCGCCAACGGAAGACATAGTGGCTGGTGAAAAAAGCGTTGAGCACGGCGACGACGATGTAGACGAGGAGCACGGACGTGATCTGGCCAAGCCCGACATAGAGATCGGAAGCGGGCACCGTTCCCTTGGTCGACGGGTCGAGCGCCTTCTGGATCAGGTCGAAGTAGGTGCCGTACCAGTCGTTGATCGTGACGCTGACCTCGACCATGAAATACAGGACGAAAATGATGAGGGCCGAGCCCAGCACCGACCAGTTGAAATAGGGGTGCGGGTCGAGCACCCGCCACACCGCGGCGAACAGCCCGACCACGCCACCGAAGTAAAGATAGAACCACAGGAAGGGCGGCGAGACGAAGCGCGACACCCCGACAATCGGCGGCGCATCGGCCGGCGGATTGGGAAGCCCGATCAAGCCGCCGGCATCGCGCGCCAGGAAGAACCACACCAGCACCGCGAAGAGCGCCCACACGATGGCCGAACTGAAGAACATGCGGGGGTTGGGGAAGAAGGAAACGAACATCACGAGCCTTTCGCGGCAGGGTTCCGGGCGGTAAGACGGAGCGGAAGATAGGATCCGGGCCGCTCGCCGTGCAAATTAACTTCCCTTTATCAGCATGAGTCTGCCCGAGGCGCTGCAGGGTGCCGTTGCCGACTGGCTCGGCACGCATGCCGGCAACCGACGGCAGGCCAGCACTGCGCTGTCGGCGACCTATCGCGCAGGCGGCAGCTCGGCGCGCGTCGACCTCGGCTCCTACCTGGTGGCCCGCCTGCCGGCGACGTTCGCGGCGGTGGACCGGGTGCTGGCCGAACTGGCGCGGCGGCGCCCGGACATGGCGCCAGCCAGCCTTCTCGACGCGGGCTCGGGGCCCGGCACTGCGGCCTGGGCGGCAGCAGGCCGCTGGCCCGGATTGGAGACTGTCACCTTTCTCGACAATGCCCGGGCCTTTCTGGATCTCGCAGTGGATCTCTCCCGGCACGGACCTGCGCCCCTTGCCGCAGCGCGGGCGCTGCAGGGCCAGATCCAGGAATTGCCCCCCGGGCTTTCGGCCGACCTTGTGATCGCCGCCTATGCCCTGGCCGAACTGCCGCAGGCGCGCGCTGCTGCAGTGGCCGAGGGGCTTTGGCGGGCCAGCCGCACGGCGCTGGTGCTGGTGGAACCTGGAACACCGGGGGGCTTTGCCAGGTTGCACGTGGCCCGCCAGCGCCTTCTGGGCATGGGGGCGGTGCCGGTTGCACCCTGCACCCACGCCCTCGACTGCCCCATCACGGGCGATGACTGGTGCCACTTCAACGTTCGCCTGGCCCGCAGCCGAGCGCACATGCATGCCAAGGCGGCGAGCGTGCCCTTCGAGGATGAGCGCTTCGCCTATCTGGTTGTGGCGCGCGACGGGGCGCCGCCACGGGGCGGCCGCATCATCGCCCCGCCGCAGCAGGCAAAACCCGGGATCACCTTCCGGCTCTGCTCCGAGGGACGGCTGGAGGCTGCCCATGTTGCGAGACGCGACGGCCGGGCCTACAAGTTGGCGAAGAAGCTGGACTGGGGCGACCTGATGCCCCCCGCAACCGAAGAGGACGGCCCATGACCCGACGCCAGATATCATCCGGATCGAAGTTCGAGGCCGAGATCGGCTATTCCCGCGCCATTGTCGACGGCGACTGGATGTGGGTTTCCGGCACGACGGGCTTCAACTACGAGGCGATGACCATCTCGGAAGACGTGGCCGAACAGGCCGACCAGACCTTCCGCAACATCAGGGCGGCCATGGAAAAGGGCGGTTTCAGCCTGGAGGACGTGGTGAGCGTCACCTACATCTTCCCCCGCGCCGAGGACTTCGAGCCCTGTTGGCCGGTGTTCCGGAAATACCTCGGCGAAACAAGGCCGGCCGCCACCGCGATTATCGCCGCGCTGATCGACCCGCGCATGAAAATCGAGATCCAGGTGACCGCCAAAAAACGTTGACGCCTCGCTTGACAGGGGAAGGCGGTTCCCCTATCAGACCGATCACCGAATTGCGGGTGTAGCTCAGTTGGTTAGAGCGTCGGCCTGTCACGCCGAAGGTCGCCGGTTCGAGCCCGGTCACTCGCGCCATTCACCTGGCACCGCAATTCAGAAATCAGTAATTTGCTTTAGTATCTATGCTGTTGATTTGAGCGATCAACTTTCTGGTTTTCTGGCTGTTTTTGCGCTGTCAGCGCTCGACTTTTCTCCGCCGTCTAATTTACATGCGCTCCAAAAATCACTGAAGAGAATTGACGCCGTTTTTGACGGTGCCGCCAAGCGACAACCATATCGTCATTTGCGCAAGTAGCTGAAAAGGCCATGTTGCCGGATGAATTCGCTGTACTCGCGGTATACCGGGTCCTGAGAGAGGTGACGCTCCTCTGTCTTGGCACGAAGAAGATAGATCAGATTGACGAAACCGAGCATGACGAACGGCTTCACCGCCGTCGCCAGTGACCCATCTGGCGGGAGGAAGGGAATGTTGATGAGCCACCACGACGCGTCCTTTGCAAGGTAGGCGGGATGCTTCGTCCAGCGATACGGTCCGCTCGTGATGATGCCGCAGTTTGTCAGGTTCGAGAAGCGAATGTAATGACCCAGCGGTATCTGCACAAGTCACGCTGTTAATCGGAATGCTTCGGCTGGTGTTTTCATTCCGAGGGCCTGGTGTGGCCTTCGGTTATTATAAAAGTGGATCCAGTCTCCTATGGCTCTTGAGGCATGCTGAATGCTCTCG
>CAMDBX010000168.1 GCA_945889445.1 Rhizobium sp. Q54 | reverse complement strand
CAAGCATCTGCCGGTGCTCAAGGCCGCCCTTCAAAACCACCGCAGCGGTCAATCCACCACCCCGGCAGTTGACCTCCTCGCTGATGCCGCATAACTTTCAACCAGCAGCGCCAGCCTTGGCATTTTCAACAGACTTCGGGACATCCCCCATCAGCTGATCCGGGGTGCGGAGGAACTGGCTGAGGAACTGGACCACCGCGGCTTCGATCTCGCGCGCTGGCAGGCGCCAGCCTGTCTGATCATTCGAGCTTCCCTCGACCAGACGCCTTGAGAGATAGTAGCGGTAGCGACGGCCCTGCCTGGTCGTGTGTGACGGGGTCAGGCGATCACCAGTGCAAATATCGTGTCAGACTTTGTGGTGGCAGAGAGTACGCGCGGTTCGGCTTTTACCTTCTCTTTGACAGGGTTCTTCGGCTCGGCCGCGGTTTTCGTCGGCTTCCTGGTCATGGCAGTTCTCTTCCTCGGCTAAAGGAGGGCACCATCGCCCCCACCGCCGCAAGCCCGCGCAGGAGCGGGCGGCAAGGGGCACGAAACAGGCCAGGATCAAAATCAGATTGGCGAGTACTTATTGCGCCGTGGTGACAACACTACCGCTTCCTTTGCAGGCGAAGTCCAGAGCTGGAATGACAATCCCAACTGTTCCGCTGTGTTCCCTGCTTGGTCGGTGCATGGCTCCCGAACGATGAAAGTCCTTCGAACAACTCAATAGCCCTGCTCCGCTTGATTAACTGTTTGATTGAAGAAAGCGAATCGCTTTTAAAAGTTTGCAATACAGAAACCGTGTTTCGCAGACTGGCGTTATTGCGTGTGACGAAACATAACTCGCGCAGAGATGGAGCTTTACTTGTGAGCCCACTGTCCGTGGTACGAACGTCAGTAGCGTCGCTGCCAACGGTTCACCGCCTGATGCGCGCAGTCCTTGCACTGGTGGCAATGACCTTCGCCGGCCTGCTTCCACTGCACCCCGCCGCGGCAGCGACCGGCATCGACTGGACAGCCGGAAGTGCCGCTGCGGCCAATAGCTGGCGTAGCGTAACCTATGGCAACGGGCTGTTCGTGGCGGTCAGCGCCCTCGGCATCGGCAACCGGGTGATGACCAGCCCGGACGGTATTACATGGACGATCCGCACGTCGGCGGCCGATAACAGCTGGTACAGCGTCACCTATGGCAACGGGCTGTTCGTGGCGGTCAGCTACACCGGCACCGGCAACCGGGTGATGACCAGCCCGGACGGCATCACATGGACGAGCCGCACGTCGGCGGCCGATAACCTGTGGCGTAGCGTCACCTATGGCAAAGGTCTGTTCGTGGCGGTCAGCTCCTCTGGCACCGGCAACCGGGTGATGACCAGCCCGGATGTCGTCAATTGGTCCACCCAAACGTCTGCGGCCAATAACGGCTGGCAAAGCGTAACCTATGGCAACGGGCTGTTCGTAGCGGTCAGCAACGATGGCACCGGCAACCGGGTGATGACCAGCCCGAACGGCATCACGTGGACGATCCGCACCTCTGCGGCCAATAGCGGCTGGCAAAGCGTCACCTATGGCAACGGGCTGTTCGTGGCGGTCAGCTCCAGCGGCTCCGGAAACGATGTGATGACCAGCCCGGACGGTATCACATGGACGATCCGCACGTCGGCTGGTAACAGCTGGAACAGCGTCACCTATGGCAACGGGCTGTTCGTGGCGGTCAGCACCGATGGCAGCAACGACGGGGTGATGACCAGCCCGGATGGCATCACATGGAGCAGCCGGACCCCGTCTTCAAACGACCCCTGGTTCGCCGTCACCTATGGCGGCGGGCGGTTTGTCGCCGTGGAATATGGCGGCGACCAAGTGATGTATTCGGGCTCGGACTGTGGCGATGGTCTGGCTTACACCGTCAACCAATGGCGGCAGTTGGCGCTGCCCTGCGTGCCGAGTGCCAGCCCGGCGGACGTGGATGGCGTGCTGGGCGCCAGTCTGGCGTCTGCCGACTATGGCACCACCTCGTCGGTGTATGGCCGCAACGCCACCAACAGCGGCAACACCTCGCTGTTCACCAGCAGCACGCTTGCCAATGGCGCGGGCTACTGGCTGAAGAGCTCCGAAGCGCCGGTCAACGGCACGCTCAACGTTGCCGGGGCTGCAGCAACGATCACCACCGGGCTCACTGGCTGCCAGGCGCTGACCGGCTGCGTGGAGCTGTCGGTCAATACGACAGCGGCAGGCACACGCATGCTGGGCAACCCATTTGGCTATGATGTCGCATGGTCACAGGTGCGGATCAGGGTGGGCGGCTCTGCCGGCACCATCTACACGCCAAGCGAGGCCTTAACGGCCGGCTACCTCAGCAATCAGATCTGGATCTGGAACGGAAGCAGCTACGACACCTGGGATGACACGGTCACCCCGGGCAATCTGAAGTACTCGCAAGGCTTCTTCATCAGGGTGCTGGCAGGTGGTGTCGGCCAGACCATTGATCTGCTGGTGCCTGCGGCGTCCTCGACCATCGTCACGTCGCTGCCGCAGCGCCTGATGGATCAGGTGGCCGATGCGGCGCCTGACGTGACCCCACGCATGGCACCGCAATCTCGGTCTTGACCTCGATGTGATCAAGGCGTGGGGTGCTTCCACCATCATCACGCTGATAGAACCGCACGAGATCAAGGCCCTGAAGGTCGGGGGCATCGTCACGGAGACGGGTGCCCGCAGCATGGACTGGCTGCACATGCCGATCACCGATGTCTCTGCACCCGATGCGCGCTTCGAAGCGGCGTGGCGGGAGCACGGTCCCCGACTTATCGCCGGTGTTCGCTCTGGTGCATGTGTTCTCGTTCACTGCAAGGGTGGGCTTGGCCGGGCTCAGCTGCTGGGAAGATGGTCTTCCGCATGATGGCTGACTTTGCAGCAACTCGACCTGTCGCAGCGTCGTGACGAACTGCTCGGCTCCCAACCTCTTCTTCGGCATAGGCTCTCTCCTCTCCAGGCTATCTTCTCTCAGTTCGCCTGGTTCAGAAACTGCCGGTCAGGTCACTGCTCAGTCCGCGATGACGGGGGTCACCGTGGCGCGGCAGCCGGTGATCGAGGCTTCCATGTCATCGCCCACGGCCTTGGCGATCCGCGCGACTTGGGCGAAGTTCATGTCTCCTGCAAAGCCCAGCCCCACAAAAACCTCGGTGTTGGTACCGGACTGGCGGCTGCGGCACCATTTGAGCGCATCGTAATTGCTGTAGTGCCGCGCGAGAACCTGGTTGATCTTGACCTGCAGGTTCTCAGATAGGGTATGGTCGAGTAGGTCCGGGAGCGAGGACTTTATAAACTCATAGACGGCGTGGAGCGTCACCAGCGTCACGAACACCACGCCGATGCGTTCAGCCCAGAGAGCAATCGCTCCGCTGCTCGACAGCTGGTTAAGCGCCACGCATAGGGTGACCACGACAGAACCGATCGACTTGACGATCTTCGCGCGGAACTGGGTGGCGATCAGCACCGATTTGCCGGACTTCATCGCTTTGTAGAGCGGGGCAATGGGAGCAAGGTTGGCGCAGAGGTTGGCTAGGGCGAGGCCGATGGCCAGGTAGTTCATGAAACCGACCTGCTGCGGGCCGCCGGGACTATGATTCAGCAGTCTGAACCATATAAAGATAATGGAGGCGGTGAGGAGCACGGCGACGGAGAGCGAGAGGATCTGCTCCACCTTGCCCATGCCGAAGTCATAGCCACCCGTCTCGTTACGATGGATCTTGCGCAGCGTCAGCAAGGAAATGATGCCGACCGTGATCATTAAGGCGCCACGCAGCACTTCACCCAGTGTGGTGAGCGAGCCAACCTGGATTGTTACCCATAGATAGGGCCCGATCAGCAGGAGGTCGTAAGCGAAAGCGGACAACATAGCCCGCTCTCTCTGTAGTTCATGTTGCGTCACCAAATTCTTGAGGTCCCCAGCAATTTAGAATATGCGGGTGTTGATAAGACCGGGCCGGCCAGATCAATCGATCTACTCTAAATCGACGTTACAGCGTCAGAATCCTCTCTGGAGTGATTTCTCTTTTACGAGAAAAATAGTGAGCGTCGCGATGCATATACCAAAGTAGATGTACAAGAGATACTGTCCGGCATATTGCGATGTGCCGTAAATTCCGTTTGACCAGATGCCGATCAGACCGAGCAGGTAGGAACCCGGTATCAGACCGAGAATGTAAGGTGAGAGTTGGGGAGCCCGCCCGCTGATCAACAGATAGATAAATCCTGTCAGAAAATTCGAAATGCCGAAAGTTCCGAGCATGAAGAACTGATCAACCGGCGTGGTATCTACATTGAACCCGGCAATAGTGACCGCAGACCAATGAAGCGCATAGGTGTGCATGAAGCCGCGCAGCAGGTCGTAGAGCCCAAGTCCTAATAGAACGCGTGCGGGAAGCGCGTAGTTTCGCGAAATCTCTTGTGTCAGTTCAGCCTCCTCGGCATCGATGGAGAACCAATATGCTCTCTGTTTCGCCATGCAGGTTACATCTATGCGCGGTTGATGTTCTTCGCGCCACCATTGTCTGCTCGTGGCTGGTGGCTGATCCAATGTTTTTCAAGCCTGCAGAAGATGAGAGCTATCCACGCGAAGTCTTCTCAACCATTGGACATCCAGAGGTTTTGCGCGGCCCGCTGGCTGAATGGCTTGGTCTTAGCTCTGGTAGAAACTGGCAATGAAGAAACCGCGGTACTTGAGGCACCATTGCGCTTGCCTTGATCAATGGTACACTTCAACGGTGGGGCCCCTTGTGAAACAAGGACATCGACCTGCCTCATCTTGGCGACGTTCTCTTCAGGCGTGTGCTTCTTACTTGGCATGTTCCGATCCTCCTTGATGCCATAAGGCATACTTCAAGTTGGACCACTTCAGTGGGGCCGGATCATTCAGTCGAGCTGGTGAATGTTGACACCAGGTTTCACGCGCAGATGTCCGCCTCATCTGAACTTCTCCTAAGAGCTACGATGCGCAAGAAATCCTCCCTTTCTCAAGTCAGTCGATTTGTCTCAAAGGCGCTGCTGCCGGACACTGTGCTGTCGGGTCCGTATCACCGTCCAGCAGGTCCTACCCGGTTTACAGACACTCATGCCAGCTTAGTTGGTAGAGGACATACCGATGCCAGACTTTAGGGTTGTTATTCAATCAGTAGTATAGTCGACTGAGCAATAACGAGACTCTGTTATTCTTTAAAGACTTAGACTTAGACTTAGACTAAGACTAAGACTAAGGATGAGGTTAAGACTAAGGCGAAGGCAAAGGGCTGAAAATAATCATGGAAAACCGCGAGACGCAGAAGATCTCTAACTGGATCATTTTGATTGCCTGTTTGGCGCTCCTAATTGGATGTGTTGCCCTCGCGTTGAGTTGGCAGACGCACACCAGAAATCAAAAAGATTTGTCGGCGCTTTCGGTCCTACAACTTCGCGCGGCTGCACTCTCGTCCCGCCCTTACGATGCCGAACTCCGATACCTGAAGGAAATTTCAGGTGAAGGCACCGAGCTTGACGGAGTTCTAGCCAGTCTGACGGCTTTTGCTCTCACGGGCCTGCCACGTTTGCAGTCTCTGGATGAAGAATTCCAGAAGGCAGCGGCGGCAGCACTCTTGGCAGAGCAGTCGCGCCCCTGGCTCGGGTTTCTCGAATCCGTGACGAGCCGCATTGCTGCAACGGCGGTGGAAATTGGAATGGAAGCGGGATCGAATACACTCGAATCGGCTCTGACTGCAGCCATCAGTTCCGCGAAAGGCTTTCTCCTGGTGGGACAATTGCCCGAGGCCGTGGAGGCAATCAATGACGTTCCCGCAGAGTTTGTATCCTATTTTGCCGCTTGGAAGTCGGCCGCCGAGTCTCGGGTGGTAGCGGAGAACGCCCTGAATGAACTTGTAGAGAAATTCGCATCCGATGCTGCGCGGGCAAAGTGAGCCATCCGAGCAACGCCATCGCATTGCGCTGAACGCCGATGAGTTCACGCAGCAAATGAGAGATAGCGCGGCTGGACGAGACCAAAGGACAATCGTTGGAAATGCGGCCAGGCGCCGTGCTGCAGGCGCTCCACCTATACCCCAGCTCAAGGTATCATCGGCGGCATAGTGCGCAGCTGTTAGCGATCCTCACCGAGAAAGGCAGCCAAAAGGCCTGACTGTCTAGGTATGCGCCTCAAAAGGGGAGGCCGCCTAACTCGGGGAAGCGGCGGCCTCGGGGGTGAGCCTATGGGTTTGAAGCGCTAAGACGCTGTTAGAGGCTACGACGGTTAGCGGGTTTTGCCCAAGTGGTCCTTTGCAATTATGCGCAGCGTCGTGATGCCGGATAGACCAGGGCATTGGAGGCGACGACAGTCTTGCCATCGACGGTTTCGGCATCGAAGACCGTACACTGCGGCCCCGCCACGCTGAGGACTTTGCCGTCCTTGCGAATAGTCGCAGGGCACGTCGTCGGCGTGGAGCTGGTACAGGTTGCAAGTGGGAGAACGACGCATTCAAGCTACCTGGACACGTCGCCCTTTTTCCGCGATGCCGGGTCTGCGCCAACGCTCAATAGATCGGGCAACGTTGGCTCGATGCTCTGCAGCGCCTTTGTTTGTCTATATAGTTCAGCTAGGTGACGGCAGTCAGCGCCCCTAAATTGAACTGAGGGAAGTTGCCTCAGCCCGCCAAATTGATCGGATGCCCTCTCCGGCCTTCTTTCAAGGAATTGATTGCGCTTCGCCATCGTCGTCCCTCAAACTGAGAGCTGGAACGTTTGTAATGACCCAGTGGAAATCTGCTCAGGTGTTATGATGAGGAGAGAGACACGTGAGTACGACAATGGACGAGGACGTTAAGAGATGGACAGCGCGGCGGAAAAGCGCGCTGGTTCTGGACATTATTCAGGGCAAAACAACGGTTTCCG
>CAMDBX010000167.1 GCA_945889445.1 Rhizobium sp. Q54 | reverse complement strand
CACGCGATCGGCTTCCTCGTCGGCCTCACCGCCATGCTGATCTGCGAGGGCGTGCTGCGGTTCATCCGCGCCTGGTCGCGCAACCCCACCATTCCACTTGATGAAAGGCAACCATGACGGATCTTCCGAAGCAATACGCGTGGCTTAAGGCTGAGCCTGGCCCCCGCCTTCTTGTCGAGGCGCTCAAGACCTACGGGACGATAGAGAAGCAAGGCGAAGGGTCCAACACCTCGATCCTGGCCTGGGCAAAGGTTACGGGGCTCGACCGCATCTACCGGAATGACGCGACCGCCTGGTGCGGTCTGTGGATGGCCTATGTGGCGCTCCAGGCTGGCTGGGATGTTCCCATGAACCCACTTGGCGCCCGCAATTGGCTGGCCTTCGGCGTTCCCCAGCAGAAACCCTCTCTTGGCGACGTCCTCGTCTTCTGGCGGGGCGCGTCCTCCGGCTTCCATGGCCACGTGGGGCTCTATGTCGGTGAGGACATCCAAGCCTTCCACGTCCTCGGCGGCAACCAGTCCGACCGCGTGATGATCAAGCGAATCGCGAAGAACCGACTCCTTGGGTGCAGGCGCTGCCCGTGGAGGATCAACCAGCCGGCTGCCGTGCGACCCGTCGTGTTGGCAGCCAACGGCGCCCTTTCCACCAACGAAGCATAGGAGTCTCAATGTTTACGTCGATCGACAAGGCGCTGGTCGCTGCCATCATGGGCGTCCTGTTCATTGTCCAGACCTACACTGGATTCAGCATGGCCTGGGCGACGCCTGACACTATCGCCACCGTCATCGGTCTCGTCACGCCGGTACTGGTTTGGGCCATTCCTAACAAGAAGGTGGCCAGAGCATGATCTGGCAGGAGGGCGTTGCGGTTGCGATCGTGCTCCTCGGCCTCGGGGCCGGGGCGTTCCTCGTGGCGCAGCGACCCTCCTTCTGGATCGAGTTCGGGTAGCGGCTGGCAAAGGCGCTGCTGCCGCTGGCGTGGCGCTACGTCTCGAAGAGGATGCCGCCAGAGGAAGAGGCTGCGTGGCGTCAGGCCGAGAGGCGGGGGCAGGGGGAGGAGTGGGTGAAGCAACTGCACCGGGTGAGGCAGAAAACGCAGACTTGAAGGCGGTGCAAAAGGTTAAGGCCTCCCCTAAGCTCTCCCTGCGCGGAAGTCCTGCGTCTGAACGCGGCGCCGTTAAAACCCGACGTCTGTACCACTGTGGCAAGGTCGCACATCATTAAACCCAGATGCGCCAGATCCTCTCTTCGATCATGCACCTAAATATCTCAAATTATCTGACTACGGACATTGGCGTCAGGACCGGGTCGATCTACCTCAGCGTATCTGACGTCAGCTCAAGTCGTGCAGATCGGTGGTGATGGCTGGACCTATTGAGAAGTCGAAAAACGCCACGCTCAATCCCGCTCTCTCGGGCGTGCAGGCCATGGGGCCAACCAGATAGTTCTCTGAGGTTGGAAACGGCGCCAATCGTATGAGCGGCCAATGCATACCTGTCCTTGACGCCTGAATTCTCATTGCACCATTGTTCACGGTTACGCGCAGATGGAAGTCATCCAATTCACTGAATGGCTTGGCAACTGACCAATCTGAATTACCATTCGTGACGACGGTTGACAGAAATAGTTCGCCATCAGTCAGTTCAACGCCTGTCTTGACCCACTGTGTCTCATCAATCCGGATCATGAGGCCCGCCTGGTCATAGAGGCTTTCGAATTTGCCAACTACCCTCACTGTTGCGGTAAAGCTACTCCCTGTCTCGACGCCCAGAAAATGACCGCTATCGCGGACAAAGCCATAGTAGGTGTTTCGCCAGAAATCTGTCTTGGCGTCGGTCACAAACGCGAGGTCGTTTCCATTTCGAGTCCATGTTGTCGGCTCGTTCAGCCACGAACCGGTGTTAGCGTTTGCAGTCATTGGACAATCCTCAAAGAACTGGAAATACTTTGTCAGATGCCGGTCTTGACGCAAGCTGAATCCTCTCCTAACTCTTGACGGTGTATGCGAAGAAGTCCGCTCGAATGCCGGGTGTCTCGCCTATTGCACCTCTGGTGATCTGTACCGTGTCCAACTGAATGTCAAGAAAGGCCAGAGAATGTTGCCCGAAGGCGTAACCATTGACCCGCTGACAGGCGCATTAACTCCGAGGACCGGAGAATACACCAAGCGCCTGAGTGAGTTCCGGAGCATCTACCGCGACCAGAAGGCATTTGAAGCGCTGCTGGAAACCGCGGGCGATCTTGTGACCTACAAGGTGGAGGAGTATCGCGCAGAGAATTCCGACATTTTCTTTGGCACGACGACCATGATGCCCGGACGTGTAGGTGATGAGTATTTCATGACACGTGGTCACTATCATGCGAGGCGTGATCGGGGTGAGATTTACTATACCCAGTCGGGCCACGGTATGCTGGTGCTTCATTCGCGTGACGGCCAGACGCGCAATGTGGTGATGAAGCCGGGCGTCTGTGCGTTCATACCGCCCGATTGGGCGCACCGCTCCGTCAATACCGGAAGGATGCCGCTGGTGTTCACCTGGTGCTGCAGTCAGGACGCGGGGCATGACTACGATGAGATCGCCACCAAGGGCATGCGGACGCTGGTAACTGCGGAAAATGATACTGCAGTTTGCATTCCCAATCCAAAGTTCACGTCCTAGACCGACGTCACATCGACCCAGCGCTTTCGACAAATGCGGCTAGCTCCGCCTTCATGGGTAGGCTCTTCATGGCTCCCTTCCTGGTGGCCGCCAGACCGCCGGCGGCACAGGCTACGCGGAGCAATCTCTCCGGTTCAATTCCACTGAGTACGCCCGAGAGCACGGCTGCGGTATAGGCATCACCGGAACCAGTGGTATCGGTTGCTTCGACCTTGAAACCCTCACAATCATATGTGCCATTGAGCGTGTAGAGTACTGCTCCCCTGGCCCCGCGCGTAACGGAGCAGAATTCAAGCCTGTCATGCCACAAGGCTTGGACGCCGGCATCGACGTTGTCCTTCCCAGTCACACTCTGCAATTCCTCCTCGCTGACTTTCACGATTGCGGAACGGCTGATCACCTCCCGCCCGGCGGCCAGCATGTCCTCGTCGTTCTGCCAGAGCGAAGGCCTGAAGTTGACGTCGCAGGAGATTGGAATCCCGTTGTCATCAGCCAAGTTCATCGCCCGGCGTTGGGCCGCAGCGGATGTGGGCGACGCCAGGGGCAAGATTCCAACATGCAGGATCTTTGACTGAGCCAGCCACTCCTCCCGGATGTCCTCTGCACGGATATGCTGATCAGCCGGCCTGTCGTGATAGAACATGAAACCTCGCTCACCCTCCCCATCCAGCATCACGATGGATAGTCCCGCGTGCTCTGTAGGAGACTGGATGATGCCCGAAACATCGACGCCATATCCGAGCAATGCTTCAATCAAGAGTCTGCCGAAGGCATCGGCACCCACCCTGCTGACCATGATGGTCTTGTGATCCAGTTTGGCGAGCCCGGCTGCCACATTGCCCGGCGCACCGCCGGGGCTGGGCACATAGAGCCACTGACCATCCACTCTCGAGTGCGGAACAAGATCGATGAACAGATCGCCCAGACAGACGACATCCCACATGTCAGCTTGTGCGCCGCATGCGCCGCGCCCTCATGGCCTCGTGGGACTCCGGCGTTCCATCATGAAAGGAACCAAACCACTTATCGAGCGGTATCATGCCATCAGCATAATTCACCTCGAAATACTTGTGGTGCAGATAGTGCGCAAAATAGGACACATCCATGGTCGCCTCGTCACCTATAACCAAACGGTCGAATCCCGTGTGGCCTTGGGCCGGGGCCAGTCCCAATCGGGAAGCAAGATTGATCATGTGTATCGGGTGAGCAGGAATCACGAAGAAGAGGAGAATCGTTGAGAAATAGATCAGATGCTCGATCGGGTGCATGGAAAGTCCCGACCATGGGCCGGGGCTCACATTGCGGTGATGCAGCTTATGGGCCGTTTCATACAGAAATGAATATTGAAGAAGGCGATGGGCGAAATAGAAGCCTACCTCATGGATGAGGGGCACGAGAAAGAACACGGCCACGAAGCCAATCGGGTGTTCCGCGAAACTGATGAACGGGGCTATGCCGTTGGCATATGCCCATAGCAACAACACCTCGTAAGCTGTCCAGATCGGCACACCGCTGACGAGCGTATGGAACATGTTGTCATAGGTCTGGTGGCCAAACAGGAATCCTTCGGCTCTGTCCTTGGGCCATTGACCGTTGTATTTGAAAGCGGTCTTTTGTTTGCGCCAGACATAGAACCAAGTATGCCACCCACCATAGACGCAAATGGCCAAGACGACATTGCGCAGGAGGATGATGCCAGCCCAAGTGGGCGTGATACTCTTGAAATGCTCGAGCGATGGCGTAAGCCACGTCCAGATCAGGATGGCAAATGCAGCATAAGCGACATTCCATGGCAGGAAATAGCCCGGAAACCCGAACAGCCACTTGAAGAGTGCCTTTGGCTGTGGTGGCCATGCCAGCGCCGGACCATAGCTTATCGGTCTGTTCGGGGTCCAGTCGCCGCGCTTGTCACGGGTGCCGTACTTGGCTTCGTCCACGTTTCGTCCCTCCAGAGGCGATAGACAGTAGGTTGGAAATCAATGCCGGTCAATTTCAGTGCCTAAGGTAAAGCAATAACAGTGATTGATAGGGTGCGCCTCAGTTGCTGGCGAGAGCAACTGCCATACATGTTGGTCAGATAGGCCAACATTCGACTTGCTTCTGGATGCGGCGCCAGCCACCGTGATTGGAACGTCAACCATTGCAGTTTATTTCATGGCTTAGCCAGCCCGATCCAACCTTCGTTGTGATCAACTGCAAACGGAGGTTCGTCGAACAACTCCAATATGGCTGTTCCAAAACGAAGGAATACGACCGTCACGATATCTGGACCGCTTCCAAGAGAATATTCGGAGATCCGCGAAGCACCTCTGCTCACGAGATCTCGTTCTAGATTTTCGACGCTCTGGCAACGGATGCCATAGTGACTGTGTCCAAAGGAGTTGTTCCTCATTCTCCGTCCGTTCTCAGCGCAGAATTCAAGGGGCCAACCTTCTGGAGCCTCGAAGAACACGAAGCGCACACCGTGCTCCCAGAATTCAGGAATGTCTCGAGGACCGTTGGGGGTATAGCGTTTCGAAAGCGTTGCCCCTCTCGCGGAAAACGTTCTGTAAGCGCTGTCGGCGTCGCTGACATCCAGGGCGACGTGATCAAGTGGCAGTGCCATGAAGTGCTTGGGGAATTCTCCAATCCCTGAGACCAGTATTGCCTGCTCTCCCAGCCGCATCAGCTTGCCGTCTTCGACCCAACCGAAGTTGGCTATGAGCGCCTTCCGCGCTTTGATGGGGTCACGAACTGCCAATACTGGAAACATGGGTGGCCTCTCGTTGTTGAGATATTCGTATTGGGGCACGTAGCAATCCGGCAAAAAAGACTTGGTTCAAAAACATGCTGGTGATCCTAGACCCGATTTCCCTTGATGATGTCGGCAGCTCTTTCTCCGATCATGATTGTAGGGGCGTTGGTATTGGATGAATTGATGTGTGGCATGATGGAAGAATCGCAGACGCGAAGTCCATCCAGCCCCCTGACTCTCAGATCTGGCGCCACGACAGCCATCTCGTCCGTACCCATCTTGCAGGTTCCCACCGGGTGGTGCTGCGTCTTGGCATTTTGGCTGAGATGTTCGAACAGTTCCTGGTCCGTATTGATGTGGGGCCCCGGAACACGCTCGCCAGCGAGGAAGGGCTGGAGTGCGGGCTGGCGGAGAATGTCACGCGCCATGCGAACGCCCTCGATGCCGCGCCTGAGGTCTTCCGGTTCCTGCCAGTAATTGGGATCGATGAGCGGCGCGTCAGAGGGGTCGGCGCTGCGCAGCCGGACGCTGCCACGTGACTTGGGACGCATGTATGCGGCGTTCAGCGTGATGCCGCCATTCGGCATCTTGGCGACGCCTGCCTCGATCCCCGAGCCGAGGCCGAAGTGCAACTGGATGTCGGGCAGCGGTGCGGACTTGTCCGAGTACCAGAATGCACCGGTTTCAAAGAGGCTCGAGGCCGCCGGACCGCGCTTGAACATCAGGTATTGAAGGCCTGCCCATAGACTGAGATGTGGCTTGGAGTAGGCGTCATAGCTGTATGGCCCCGAACACTCGGCGATGGTGAAGAGATCGAGATGGTCGTGAAGGTTCCTGCCCACGCCCGGCAGGTCATGCACCGGTGTCACACCCACGGTCTTGAGCTCATCGGCCGGTCCGATTCCGGACTGCAACATCAGTTTGGGAGAGCCGATGGCGCCCGACGTGAGAATGACCTCCTGTTCGGCGCGAAGCACTTCGCGCCCGGCCGCCGACATGATCTCGACGCCGACAGCGCGTGATCTTTCGACCACGATGCGCACCACCTGCACGCCCATGCGGACAGTGAGATTCTTCCTTCCGGCGGCGGGCCCCAGGTAGGCTGACGAGGTGGAAGAGCGCCGGCCGTCGCGTTGCGTCAGTTGATAGAAACCGGTCCCTTCTTGCTTTTCGCCATTGAAGTCCGGATTATAAGGGATCCCATATTGCTGGGCGGCCTTGATGAAGGCATCGGCGATAGGAAGAGCCGCGATGGGCATCGACACGCCGAGCGGGCCGTCAGCACCGTGGAACTCGTTCACGAAGCGCTGGTTGCCCTCCGCCTTGCGAAAATATGGAAGTAGCGTCCGGAAGTTCCAGCCGTAGCAGTTGTGGTCGCGCTCCCAGGCGTCATAGTCATCGGCATTGCCGCGCGTATAGATCTGGGCGTTGATCGCCGAGCCGCCACCCAGTACCTTGGCTTGGGTGTACCAGAGAACGCGACCGTTCATGTGCTTCTGCGGTACGGTAGACCAGCCCC
>CAMDBX010000166.1 GCA_945889445.1 Rhizobium sp. Q54 | reverse complement strand
CTGCTGGCTCAATGGCGCATCCCAGTCCAAGAAGTCCTCGGGATCGGCGTCGATGTTCACTTCATACACCTTCGCGCCCAAGGGCTTGTCGCTCTTTAACAGAGCAATCGCGCCATCGATGTTCTGTTGTTGTGCCGCTCGTTGTTCTGCCGTATACAAATTTGGAAACGGTTTGTTCGTGACGTGATCGAGCGTTGACTGTGCGCGAGCAATCGCCGCAGCCTTGTCACCGCCGGAATCCATTAGGAACTGGTTGGCGAATCCTTCGGGAGAGGTCTTGTTCGCCATCTTGGACGTGAATGTCTTCCAGTATTCCCCGCCCATACCGCTGACTTCTGGGCTTTCGGCCATATAGAGCCCACGTAAATAAGACTGGTTTCCTTCCCCCGTCCCAATTTCGGCCGACGAAAACTGGTCGAAGTCATGCGGTGATGCGTGAAAGGCTTTGATGCCCTTCTTGACCGCGCCACCGACAGCATCAGCCGCCCGTTTCAGGGGTGACGCGACACCACCAGGCACCTCCACCGGAGCGGCGATGCCAATCACCTGACCGCTCGGGTCGTCGGCACCCAACAGCCGCAGCAGCGCCTTCGCTGCCTTCTCAGGCATGGAATCGAACACGCTGTCGTTCTCGCGCTTCAGCCAGTCAGGCGTCGGGTTCCGCATCATCGGCCCCCGTGACTGCTCCATCCGGCCACCCGCGAGCAGTGACAACAGCGCGTCCCGCTCCAGCGGATTCGTCACGCAAGATCCTTGGACGTAATGACCCCGCCCACCGTGACGGTGATCGGTTCGGTCGCCAGCGGCCAGCGGTCAGCCTTCTCACGCCGCGCCTGGGGGCCACGCTCCAGTAATGCTTTGGCCGCGTCGAGATCGACCGTATCCCACCGGGAGATGACCTTGTCGTCGGGGCCGGCATTCTTGACGCGCAACTCGAGCCCTCGAGCCGCCAGCGCACGGACATGATCCGATTTGCTGTCGAACCGTGTGGGGCGGTCGAATCCGTTCTCGACCACGAAGCCACCGGGCACGTCATCAGCCACGACGGTATTGGTGCCACGGCTGTGTCCACCGCCCGCGTCACAAAACGGCCAGTCTCCGATATTGATTTCGGCGTGGCAGGTCTCGCAGGTCATGGATTCACCTATACACGTATCCACATACGTTGATTATGCTTGCGCTGTGGGTCCGCGATAGACTCGGAGCCATGACTATTCGCATCGATGCAGCAGGGCGACAGTGGGCTAGTTGGGACGACCCGTCACTCGATGGCCCGTATGCCGACCCCGATCCTGTACTGAAGGCCAAAGTGCAACAGCACGGGTTCCCTGGGGCCATCACGAAGCTGGCTCCTCGCCTATCGACTGCTGGAGCATCAGCATCACCGCCGCCAGCGGCAGACCGTACTTCTTCGCGACCGCGTTGACGCCATCGAACCCGTGCTGCGCGATAGCCCTGCGTAGCTCTTGGATTTTCTCGTTGACGGGCAAGTTGTACTTCGCCGCGAACTGGGCATCGTAGTCATGCCGCGCCTGCGCTCTCGCGGGCGCACTCTTGTTGAAGAGCGCCTTGCCGTTCGGGATCTCATCGCGGATGATCCGCGCATACAACTGGCCGACCTCATTGTCGGGCGTGTTCCACGGCAGGTTCTCGTAGAACCCCATATCTTTCGCGGCTTCCGACACGCCGCCCGTGTCTCTCGTCAACTGCTTAATCAACGACGCGAAGTCGGACTGCGGCATCCCGATGTTCTTGACCCTTGCGCCCTGGTCGATTGGCATGACCGCCACATTGCCGCCATTGCCGGCCGTGAGTTCCTGCTGGATGCGTGGATGCGTCAACACGTCATCGCCTTCGGCGAGTTTCCCTGACGGCTTGGCGAGGTCGAACATATCGCGTTCCGCAGCCAGCGCCCCGACGTTGGGCATCGTTCCGGCCATCGCGTTCTGGGCATTTAGCAGTGCGTACTCCGCTTCGTTCGCCCGCGCCAGCCCCATATTGGCTGCTTCCACTTGCCGTGTCTTCCCAGAGCCTTCGGTGCCGACGATGTTTCTGACCTGGGTGCCGGGGGAGATCTCATTCTCAAAGACGCCGGGGCCACGCGTACTGCCCTCACTCGGCAACCCCTTTTCCAGCCATGACCGATCACGCCCCTTAGCGTCCAGCGTGAGCGCCATCACGCCATCGTGATACTCCTGCTGCACTTGTGGCGGCAGGTCGGCCAGGCCGGCCAAGTGTCCTGTCGATGCTCCAGGCCGCGACTCGCGGCCTAGTTGCATCTCATAGCGTGGCGTGTAGTCGGCAAATGACTTCGCTGCGTCTCCCGCTTCAATGTCGCCGGCGCGGATCTTTGCGCCCGTCCACGTTGACGCCTGCCCTGTTCCCGCGTCCCAGTCGGTGAAGCCGGCCACTTGACGTTCGTTGGCGTCCACGATGGCCTGATCGGTCATCTTGTCCATCCACCGATGCTCCGCAGGCGTGAACCCCCGGCGGATCGGCGTACCGTCTGGCTCGACGTACTTCCACGCTTCGCCTTCCCAGATGTCGTGAACCGCACGGTCGGTCATCTGTTCGGGTGTCGCATAGCCACCGCCCATCGCGATCTGTCGCACGAACGGATCACGTTTCGGCCCGAGGTATGTCGAGTTGTCGCCCGCGTGCGCTGCCGTAATGGGCTTCGACATGTTGCCGGGAAAGCGTCCCGTTTTGACCGGCACACCCGCGACAGCCTGTCCGTGGCCCTTGAACATAAACCCGGTATTCGCGCCGACACTTGTGGTCGGTGACGTGGCTGACGCCCCGATGCCGAGTAGGTTGGCGGTGTCGGCATTCTCGCCACTGAGGTGAAACAACTTCGCCCCTGAATCGCGATAGAAGTTGCGCCCTGGTGCGCCCTCTTCCATCAGTTGCAGGTAGCCATCAGCCGCTTCGCGTTCCTTTGCGGGAGACGTGACCCAGAGCGGTGCGCCAGGGATGTTCTCCTTCGTAACTTGCGAGACGCCTTTTCTCAGCACACGTCCGCGATCATGTTTCACGCCGCTCAGCACGTCCACCACTTCGGCTGGTTTCAGTTTCTGACCGTTCGCGACCATCGCTTCCGCCTTCGCGATCATGTCGGGTGTCGCGGACGGATGCGCGAGCAACCGCTCCAGCACGGTCTGCGGCTGTAGGAACCCCTTCTTTTTCGCGTAGGCGTCGAACGTCGGGAATGCCTCGTCCAGCATTGCCCGCGTGGCCGACTTCGCCGCCGCCGTGGCACCCTTAACGACGCCCGCCACCGGCCCCGCCGCGTCCATGTTCTCCATCGGGTTGCTGACATCGCCCAGCAGCCCGAGTGGGGTGTTATTCAGGAAATCCGGCAGGCTCTTGGCGCGTCCGAGAATTTCGCCGCCTTCGGAAGGCAGATCAGGCAGACGCCGCCCACCGAGCGACGGAGGCCGCGGCCCCGACACAACGGGCTTCTGCGGAGCGCCGGCATCGACCAAAGCCCGCCACGCCGCGAGCATTTTCTCGTTCTTCGTCTTGGCGTCAGGACGTGGGGGTGGTGGGATACCCAACTGCGCGAGCAAGGCGTCCTGCTCGAGTTCCTGCTCCTCGTTCAGCAGCACGTCAGTTCACCGCAGGGCCGGGGTTCGCTCCCGATTCATCCATCTGGTGCTGATTCAACCGCGGCGTGAGTTCCGCCATCCCGCCGTGACCGGGTTGATTCGGCTGCTGCGGCGGTGGGGCCATGCCCAGCATCGGTTGGGGCGGGGGCAAGCCTTTGACTCCCCCCGCCGTCAGGATCGCGTAGGTGCCCACATACGACGGCAGCGCCGGATCAAGATCTTCAGGTTTCACGGCAATCGAGACGGTCGGCGCTTCCGGCTTTTCTTCCGGCTGCTTCGTGATCAACCATTCGGCGGGGTTCAAACCGAAGTCCGTCGCTAGACGCGCCTGGACCACACTCCGATTGAGCGTCGGGTCTTTGGCGGTCAGGTTATACAACTGCAAGTCTTGGCGCTTGCGCGATTCGATGTCGGTGTAATTGCCCGAGTCGATCACGACCTCAAAGCTGAACGGCCCGAACTGCGCTTTACTCTGCGCCCACTGTTGACCACGCTGCGGCCCGAGGATGTCGAGCGCCAAGCGGTCGCCGTAGCGCAAGACGAGCGCCGAGAGCTTCTGCACGCCTTTGATCCACCACTCCAGCACCCGCTGACGCTCCTGCTCAAAGCGGGCATCGGTGTTGCGCTGGACGTTCTGGACTTCGGTCGCGGTTTTGGACCCCCGCGAGTTGCCGCCGACCGTGTTGGAGTTGATCCCGAGAATATCCGCCCGGTCGTGCTCGATGATCTGCTGCGTGGTGAACGAATCCCGCGACTGCTGCAACGCGGGGACTTGCGCCATCATGCGTTCCGTGCCGCCATCGAGCGCCCCCGGCATCACCGGAATCATCGTCGGAGCATCGCCCTGTTCAATCTGCGAGCGCACGTCTTCATTGACCTTCGACGGGTCGTAGAACACATGGAGCTTCGACCCATCGCGCTGCTGGATGTTCGTCGTGCGCGACTTGTTCAGTTCCCGCGTCAACGGGCCGGTCAGGGTGCAATCCGCGGCTACATAGGGCGAATCCGTCAAATCCCGCAACGCCAGCGGGTGATCCGGGTAGCCGGTGATGGAATCCGGCGTCAGCCGGCCGGTCTGCGGGTTCACCGACTGATACGGAGAGTCTCGATGCACCACCGGCAGGTCGTAGCCCTCGATGAGCTCGAGCTCGCGAATGATCTCGGGGTGCGTGACCTCGGGATCACGAAACGCGGCCCGATACCAGAGCTTGACGCCGCTGACCATCGGTTCGCTGTCTTCCGACGGCGCACCGATCGGTTGGAAATAGGGCCGTTCCCGGCCACTATCCCCCCCGCCGGTAAACGTCTCGGGCAGCTGGAACTGCCGGCGCACCTGCGACAACGGTTTGCGCCACTCAAACGCCAACCAGGGGGCCCGATCATAAATCGTGTCGCGCATCTGGACCGGGATCAGTTGCGCTTTGGGACTCACCCGCCGCCAGAAGAACTCTTCCCAAACGATCACCGGCACCGACTGCATCTGTGGGGCCCCGGTCAGGGGATCGATCGCCGGTTGCCCCGTCATCGGGTCCACCACCGGCTGCTCGACCTGCACCGTGACCGAGTTGTAGCCAATTTCCGTCGGGACGGGCTGCAACGCCACCAGACAATCCTGAATCGTCGGCAGCACGGTCGCTTTCGCGTCCATCTGCGTGCTCGACAGCAACGTATTCAGGAACTCCGCATGGAGTGGGAGCAGCGACCCATCGGTGCCAGGGTCCGGCACCAGCGCAATTTCCGGCGTGTCGTAGAACAGCGCGGCCTTCTTGCGCTCCACGTCCGAAAAGTCCTTGGCGACGTTCACCCGCGCATCCAGCAGGTTGTTCGTCTTGACCGATTCCGGGGTGTAGCGTTCTAGATTGCCGACGCTATCCCACCGGGCAATCACGTCGTTCCGCAGGGTGCGGGCGCGGTCAATTTCCGCTCGCCAAAAGGTCAGATCCTCCGGCGACAGCGGACGCACGGCGGACGGCGGAGCCGACGCGGGCGCAGGCGCGGGCGCAGTCGGCGGGTTAGGCGAGGACTCCTCGAGCATTACGGTTCCCGCTCATCTTGCGCCACCACGCCCCGCTGTAGGCTGGCACTTCTGCGGGTGTCCTACGGCCGGTGTCCGGTCGCAAGCCCCCCATCAGCAGATAGCGGGTCGCATCACAGGCGTGATCGTCACTGTCCGAATCCAAGTCTTCAGGGTTGTTGCGCGACTGCACCATCAGCGGCAACGTGCGAGCGAGATACTTGCAGCGGGGATGCACCGTGAGCCACGGGGTGCCCGTGATCGGGTCGATTGCCAACGCTTCATGCACCCGCTGCCAGCCGTTCACTCGGTCATTGCTCACCCGATGCACCGGCAAGCCATGCCGGATCAACGTCAGGCCGATCCACTCGCCCTGCTCCCCCGTCGTAGCCGGCAGCAGCGACGGGTCACACGCACAGGAGGGCACCCGAGACAAGCCCCAGTCCGCGCACTTCTCCTTGACCGCGGCGGCGACATCCTTCGCGGTCATGCGCTGGAATTTATATTCATCGAAGACATGCACATGGCCGTTTGGGAGGGCGGCGGCAAACACCACGCAACCAGGCGAGGCGTTCCCCCAGTCGAGGCCGAGGCCGACGCGCAGGTCACTCACCCTCATGCCGTCACCCCCTGATCACTGACATGCCACGGCTGCCCGTCCTTCGTCGGCAACCAATCAAAAAACTGACCAGAAAACGCGAGCCAGTCGCCCTCGAGCAACTGCCGCCGGCGCATCGCCGGCAACTCCTCGAGCGTCTGCCGATACGCCGGGTCGATGTACGGGTTATCGCTCAACCGCGCATCCACATACGCATACCGCGCCGGGTCGTAATGCGGGAACTCCTCCGGGTCCACCACCCGGTCCACAAAGAAACTCTTCACCCACAGGGCCCCGCGGCCCCCAGGGTTACTCCCCGCCCACACCTGCGCCCCGCCCTCCTCAATCACCGTCGGCTTCGACGTGCGGGCGCGAGACATAATCTCCAGCGCCGTGCCCATCGGAAAGGTGACGAGCTCGTCAAACACAATCCGGTCATACTCCGTCGAGAGATACTGCATCGCATCACTCTCCGACTCGCAATGCCCCGCCTGAATCACACTGCCATTCGGGAACTTCGCCACTTTGTCCCCCGAGAGATACCGCCCCCCCAGGATCGGCTCGACCTCCCGCGCCATATCCCGCAAATGCGTCTGGTCCAACTCCTTGAACGTCCGCCGCAACAGCAAACAGTTCAAATTCGGAATCCTGAGCGCATCCCGATACAACCCCCACCGCAACGCATGACTCTTCCCCGGCCCCGCCGCCCCGCCAAACAACACCCGCTG
>CAMDBX010000165.1 GCA_945889445.1 Rhizobium sp. Q54 | reverse complement strand
ATGCGCGTAATCATTTCCTTGGGCGTGGTGATGATCTCGCCACCGTAGACTGGGATATCGATCTGCCGCCTCAGTGCCTTGAAGCCCTCGGGAGCATCGGGTCCAATAGCCTCTTCGAGAAAGAGGATAGGCTGCTGGCTGACCTTGCGCACTTCAGAGACGAAATGCACGACGTCCTCGACGGCTTGGGGCGGGTCGGCCAAATTCTGGCACATGTCGATGCCAACGGAGATTCCCCGCTTCGCTGCCTCCTCCAATATCCAGGCTGTCCGGAAAATGTCCCGTTTGACGGAGCGGATCTTGTAAAGCTCAATGCCTTTTGACTGCAGGAGTTCAAGTTCACGGATGAATTGTACCTTTGCGTCGCAGCATCCGCCGCTTCCGTAGATCTGGATGCTGTCAAGGCGGGCTCCACCTAAGAGGTCATAAACCGGCCTATCTAGGCTCTTTCCTTTGGCATCCTGGAGAGCGATTTCAAATGCGCTGATGACGTGCCGCGCTGCCCCTTGAAGAGACCAGTAATCACACAGACTGCGCAGGTCTCTTGTGCGACGCTCTATGTCAAAAGCGTCCTTGCCGACTACCTGTGGCGTACAGAGTTCTACGATCGACTTGAAGACCAGTGGCGCGAATACAGCCAGGTAACCCTCGCCGATACCTTTGACACCATTGTCGAGTGTGATCTCGACCATGCCAATGGTGCGCTTGGGCCCGTTCGGAAAGCACTCCTTGATCTCTGGATCATCTGCATCAGCGTAGGGTGAACTGAGCAGAATGCAGCGGGCATTAGCGATCTGGGGCATCAATAGCCTCTCCTGAAATCAATGGGGCTAAGCACCGCCTTGCCTTGCCGGTGGCGCGCAAGGTTTTCGAGAAAGAATTCGATTTTCCGCTCGAGTTCATCAACGCTGCCACCAGCAGTGTGCATAGTGAGCATGAGCCGCGGTGTGGCCCAGAAAGGATGACCATTCGGAATCGGCTCCTCTCGCGTCACGTCGATGATCGCGCCTCCCAGTTGGTCGGCTATAAGAGCATCGGCAAGCGCGCTCTCATCAACTAACGAACCTCGACCAAAATTGAGGAACAATGCATCGGCCTTGAGCAATGCCAATCGACCAGCCCCGAAGAGATTCATGGTCCTCTCCGTGTGTGGTACACAGCAGGCAACAATGTCAGCATCACGCAAGGCTTCGTCCAAGTCCGACAGTTCAAGGTCACTTCCGAAACTCGTCATCCGGCAGTCGAAGGGTGCGAGAAGTTCCGCAAGTCTGTTGTTTATGGCGCCTCTACCAATCATTACGACAGACAAATCCTTGAGCACGCGCAGGCGCGGTCGAAGATCGTCTCCCATCCATTCCGACCGACGCTGTAGTTCCTGAAGCGGACCGAGGCCGCGGAGAAATCCCAAGATCCCCGCCAGCATTGACTCTGCGACAGGTTCCGAGAAAAATCCGGACAGGTTGGACATCATTGGAAGATTGGGGCCAGCCGCGAGGCCGGCATTGAGGTACTCACCAAAACCAACTGATTCGAGTTGTATCCAGCGCGGCTGACTTCCGTCGAGAAGCCAGTCAGCCGGCGGATTTCCGAACACCACCTCACTCGCATTGAAGGCCGCCTTCACCTCGGGTCCCGAGCCATTCTCCGGAACAAAAAACATGTCATCCCCTTTTAGGGAATGAACAAGACTCTGTTGCTGCCTCTCGGTAAGCGGAACGCATACGAAGATCTTCATGTGGTCCTCACGCGGCGAACGGAGATATGCCAGGGTATAATGAGGCGCTCCGCAAGCGTTACGGCGCCAAACAGGAGAAGGCCAATCAGCGTCAGGAAGAATATGCCGGCGAAAGCAAGGTCTGGCCTCATGTTTCCCGTGACGATCTGAATGTAAAAGCCGAGGCCTTGGTCGGATCCGATGAACTCCGCAATCGCTGCGCCAACGGTTGCATTGATCGCAGCATACTTGAATCCGACGAAGCACTGGGGCATGGCGGCCGGCAATCTAACCCTGAGAAAGGTCCGCCATACTCCCGCACCGGTTGAGCGGCAGAACCTGGTAAGCTCTTCGCTCAGGGAATTGAACGCGAGAATTGCATTCAAGACGATTGGGAAGAAGCATACCAGGAATACGATGATGACCTTGGGCAGCAATCCAAAACCCAGCCACGAAATGAACAGGGGAGCGAACGCGATCTTCGGTGTCATTTCTAGGCAGACGAAGAAGGGGTAGATCGTTCTCCGCAATACGCTCGAGAACGCGATCGCCATTCCCAATGGCAAGCCAACGATGATTGCAACAACATAGCCGAGCAGTGTCTCGAGCCCCGTGATGTAGCTGAAGTAAAGCAGCTTGGGCAAGTCAGCCCATCCATTGCGCACGACATCGGACGGCGGCGTAAGGATGTATTTGGGGATATCAAAGACCACGACCGAGTATTCCCAGACGAGGAAAAACCCGATGAAGAAGATGATGAACATCCAGGATTGATTGACCAGTGCTCCAAACTTTGCGCCTAAGTTTGACTGGTCAGATGACTCCGTAGCCACGGAATATCTCCTGTATCTCTCGAACATGACTGATGAATTCCGGGGAGTTCTTCACTCCCAAGTCCCGTGGAAACGGCAGATTGATATCTATGAGGCGGTCAATCCGGCCGGGGCGGGGTGTGATCACCGCTACCTGGGAGGATAGTTGAACGGCTTCCTCGATCGAATGGGTGACGAATATAACGGTTGGCCGTCGCGTCATCCAGAGCGACTGTAGATCCGTCCGAATGCTCTCCCGGGTCATTGCATCCAGCTTACCGAGCGGTTCATCTAACAGCATTATATGAGGGTCGTGGACCATAGCCTGGCAGAATGCGGCTCGCTGCTGCATCCCACCTGACAGTTCATGCGGAAAGCGATCGGCAAAGTCTAGGAGTTTGACCTGTCCTAGAAGGTCAAGGACGCGGTCCTTGTACCTCCTTGGATCAAGTCCCCGCATCTCGAGTTGAAGATCCACATTGCCGCGGACGGTACGCCAGGGCACCAAGGTGTTGTCCTGGAACATGATGCCAACATCGGTTTGAGGCGCCTTTACGGCCTTCCCATCGACAATGATCTGGCCCGATGTCACATCAAGAAGACCCGCCAGCATGAGCATCAACGTTGACTTGCCGCATCCGGACGGACCGAGAAGTGAGACGAACTGCCCCTCTTCGATGTCAAGACTTACAGGACCAAAGGCATCCACGAGACTGGCCCCGCTGCCGAAGGTCTTCCTAACGTTCTCAATTGAAATTAAAGGGGGCATCACAAATCCGGAAAGAGGAGGGGAGGCTGCATTAGCCTCCCCTTAGGTATGTGTAAGCCTACTGCACAAAAGCGTTCGTGTAGAAGGACTTCGGATCTGCGTTCGGATCAAGGCCATTGAACTTCTTCATGAGCGCGATCATGTCAGCCCAGTCCGAATCCACGTTGAGCCCGAGAACCTTGTCCTTGTTGGCGGGGGAGTAGAGGATGCCGAGGGTCACCTTCAGCACTTCGAGGGCCTGTGCCTTTCCGGCATCTTCATTCATGGTTCCGCCGACGATATCGCCCATGGCAGCCACCGCGGCTACAGGATCCTTCTCGGTTTCCTTGTACGACTTGATGGTTGCCTGAACGAAGCGCTTCACGAGATCAGGGTTCTTTTCGATGAGATCCTTGGTCGCCACGATGCAGTAGCCGACCTGGTTCACGCCATAGCTGGAATAGGGGAACGCGACGGGCTCTTTGCCACCGTTCGCCTTGATCTCTGCCGGCTTGTCGTCCAGACCACCGAGAATTCCAACTGCGCCACCGGCTCCCTGCAGATAGCTTGAGACGAGCGCACCGTCTGCAACATTCGTCAGCGTGATGTCGGATTCTGCCAGCCCGGCATTGGCGAGGACAATCGGGAAGAACGTATTCACGCCCGCATTTGCGGTTGTGAGCAGTGCTTTCCCCTTAAGATCCTTGATGTCCTTGATGCCGGAATCAGGATTGATGAGGATGGCTTCTGTTCCCATGGCATCGATCACCATTACTGACACGAGCGGAGCGCCCTCTGAAGCCAGCTTGGCCATGGAGCCGCAGGAGCCATAGGAAAACGTGCTGTCGCCGTTCGCAACAAGCCGGTGCGCGGAACCGGAGCCGTTTCCGGAGCGTATGTCGAGATTTATTCCTGCGTCCTTGTAGTATCCCTTGACCTTTCCAAGGGCAAAGCCTGCGTGCGAACCATAGTACATCCAGTTCAGTCGTAACTTCACATCGTCTTCGGCTTTCGCTGAGGCGGACATTCCGACCAGCGCCGCCATAGCTGCCGCGCCGATCAACTTCCCAAAAATCTTCATGGATCGTCTCCCTAGGGGTTTGTTTGGCAATCTCAGTATGCGTATCGATTTTCGGACACTTCCGCTGTGCCTTCTCTTTGTTTGATCTCGTGTATCAACTCACCACTCGCGGTGCCCCGATCGCGAGGAGCATGTCGCGTGTTCTCTCACGGTACAGCTCACGAATATCGCGCGTCGGAGGCCTGCAGCGGCTCGATGGGAGTCCGACGAGTTCCATGCAGAGCTTGTCGAGATATCCGTCTCCGCTGGTATAGTTCCTCTCGATATCGACCCAGAGCTTGTAGAAAGGCATGGCTTCCTGAACGAGCATCCGGGCTATCTCCGTATAGTTTTGGCTGCGCACCTCATTCACGAGTTTTATGCCCCATTCCGGCCAGAAATTGCAGTTGTGAACCTCGAAGGCGCGGGCCCCAAGGCTGGGCATTGCAGAGTGTGCAAAATAGAGATTGTTGTCGATGATCGTGAAGCGAGAGGAGAAGTGCGAGACCACATCTTCGAATTCCATCGCGTCAGTTCTGGGTGTCGCCCATTTCAGGCCCACAATGTTCGGAATTTCGGCAAGCCGCTCGATCATGCCGAATGACAGGTTCTGGCTGGTCCAGAATGTATTGTAGACGATGATCCCAAGGTCGGGCTCTGCGTCGGCCGCGGCCCTGATGTATTCCTCAAAATCACCTTCAGTGTGACTGAAGTAGAAGGGACAGGATACCTGGATGAACTTGGCTCCGAGGCTGCGCGCCGCCTTAGCGAGCCGCTTCAGTTCAAGCGTGCTTGTCGTCTGGGCACCCATTGCCACGGGTACGCGGCCACCGACCTCGTCGATGACAATGCTGGCGACCAGCACCCGTTCGTCGAATGTCATGGTCGAGAAGTCGCCGGCGGCTCCTCCGGCAAGGAAAGTTGCGTTGTCGGCATTGAGGCCGGAGTCGATCAGGAACCTGACGTACTGTCTCAGTGCGCTCTCGTTGACTGGCAGGTCGGGCGTATCTGAAAACGGCGTTGGGACAGTGACATAACAGCCTTCGAGAAGTCTTTTCAGGTGATCTGTCGACACTGCACTTGCTCCTTGGTGAGCACGACTTCCTAATGAGCCGCACGCCTTGCGCGCGGCCCGTTGTGAGACGGGGCATCACCGGTTTGATTTTATGAGGAGGACATTCCTCCGTGATTGAAGGATTGCACCCGTTTTAGGATCAGGATTGACAAAAATGGCAGCCTAAAGAACAAATCTGGCAAAACATACCGACGGAGACCGGAATGGCGAAGAAGCTTGGCGAACGCATCGTTCCCCACTTTAATTTTATTCTGCAGCCGGAGTTTCCGTTGAATGGTCTCATTCTGGCCAGTGATTCACTACGGATCTCCAATCAGAATAGCGGAAAGACCTTGTTTTCATGGACTTATGTCTCTGTAACTGGTGAGCCTGTTCGCGCAAGCAACGGTATGTGGTTGAGTGCCGATTGCTCACTCCAGGAGATGCCGCGCGGGCATGTTTATCTGCTCTTCGAAGGCAATCTTCCCACGCAGAGGAACTCGCCCAAGCTTCTTTCCAGTCTGCGGGCCGCTGCAAGGTTCGGGGCCATTATTGGTTCGGTTGATACTGGAGCCTTTGCTCTTGCACAGGCAGGCCTGATCGCGACCGAACGGGACACGGATGTCGTTCTGCATTGGGAAGCCACGCCGACTTTCAAGGAGCGTTTTTCTGCGGCCCGGCCACTGAACCAGTTGTTCCTTAGGCGGGAAAAGCGCGTTCATTGTGCCGGGGGTGTGGCGACGCTCGACATGATGCTCGACTTGATTGGCGCCCTTAGGGGCGAGGCGCTGGCAAACGAAGTTGCAAACGCCCTTGTGCATTCACGCCGAAATGCCGAAGTCGAACAGAGGAGTGACGGACTCATGGAATCCGGGCGGTCTCCCCTGGCGGGGCGTGTCGTCAGACTCATGGAGGAAAACCTTGATTTTCCGCTCAATCTTGCCGAACTGGCGGAGGCCGTGGAAATTCCGCCTCGCACGCTTTCCTATGTCTGCAATCAGGTGTTCCGCGAGTCGCCTATGAGGCTCTACTTGAAGGTACGCCTGCAAGCCGCACGGAACTTTCTGTTCTATGAGGAGCAATCGATCAAGGATGTTGCTCTGGCTTGCGGCTTTTCCTATCCGTCGGTGTTTTCGCGGGCGTTTCACCAGCAGTTTGGTCAGACCCCTCGCGAATTTCGGCGGCGACTGCGAGAAACTCAGAACATGGCAGTCAGGCCGGAAATCCGCCGTCTGCTTTCATCATAGTCGATAAACCAACGGGCCAGTGGTCTGTTCTGTCCTAGTGGTGCCGGGCAACACGTTCAGTTTGTATAGCTATTGTGTTGGAAAAGCCGCAGAGACCCCCTCGGCTATTGGGGAGTTGGTCTCTAGCCGAGCCGCAGGACGCAACCTCACACGGCAGCGTAACCTGGGTGCCAAGCGATTTCATTCCTCGACAGATCTACTTCACCAGTTGCGCTGGCGCGATGCCATAGATGACGAACAGCCAGTGCACACTCCCGTCACTGACCGCATTCAGATTGAGGGCTTCGGCGATACCCATCCAAATGTCACCCTCAGGCGTGGGCCGTCGCAGCTTCATGTCGGGGGAGGGCAGGTAGTAACCCTTCTCGAGCCGCTGCCAGAGCTTTCGGGCTGGTTGGTACGCCGATCCGACTTCGGCTCGTGCCAGAACGCTGTTGAGATATTCCTTGCGGC
>CAMDBX010000164.1 GCA_945889445.1 Rhizobium sp. Q54 | reverse complement strand
GAACCGTGCCGCCCGCCACACCGGCAACCAGATGCGTCGCCTTGATCCCGAGCACAGCCTGCACTGGGTCCATGGGTCACCTCGTATAATGTCGTGGAATTGGAGAAAGGGCGCTCAGCGCGCCGGGTCAGGCTCCGGAGGGCCTGCCAATTCGCGCAGAACGGCGGCGCGCTGGCGCTGACCGCCGGAGATCTGACGAGGTTTACGATCAAGCAGGCTGCCAAGTCCGAGGAGGGTGCCAACACGCCCCACCTTTCGTCTGCGTTCCACTTTCCGCACGCCCTGTACGCGAAGCGGGAATGCGAGATTGTTGGCTACCGTTAAGTGCGGGTACCTGGACGATCTACCTCGACCAACCGCCACAGCAGATGGTGGACGTCGCCAAGGTGGTGGTCGAGGGTGTGGATGCAGGACTCGCCATGGCGAAGCCCGGCAACACGGTCGAGCAGGTAAAAGCCGCTTGGCAAGTCGTGCTCCGCCGCAATGGCCTCCGCAAGGATAGCCGTGTGTCAACGGCGGTGCAAAACTAGGCCACTTGGCGGCGCAATAGTCGGCCAAAATGTCCGCTGGGCGGTCGCCGGACACGAAGGCCAAGAGCTGCTCGAGGTTTTCTGATCGCATTTCGCGGAGTATGTCCTCGCGACGTTCCCATGATCGAGTAGCAACATCGATCCACGTAGTGGTCAGTTCTCATCCCTTCAGTGGCTGACGCTTAGGAAAAGTTCGAGGATCTGCGCCACCTCTTCCATGTCGTCCTCAGTGCCGACTGTGGCGCGGAGACAATTGAGGAGGCCATAGTTGTCAAGACGTCTGAGTGCAAAACCAGATGCGCGTAGTGTGGCGTCGGCCTGCACCGCAGCCTCGTCTGACGCAAAGCAAAGAAGTACGAAATTGGTGTGGCTTACCGGAACCTGGAGACCTGCCGCCCTCATGCGCGACGCAAAGAAATCCCGACGCCTGGAGATCATTGCGACGGCCGCCCTCATGCCCGCCTGATCCCGCATCGCGGCCGTGGCGGCAGCAAGGGCGGGGGCAGAAATATTGTTGGGAAGAAGCAGCTTTCGTACCTCAGTCCCGATCGCTTGCGGAAACAATCCCCAGCCCACCCTCAGCCCGGCCAGTCCATAAGCTTTGGAGAATGTGCGCAGCACCACAGTGTCGCCACGCCGGACGAGATCAAAGAGACGGGTCTCAGACGTTGCGGCGAACTCGCTGTAGGCTTCGTCGACAACAAGCAATATATCGCGCGGAATGGCATCGCGTAGTGCGACTATCTGTGCGGGCTCGATGAATGTTCCCGTCGGGTTTGCGGGATTGGCAAGAAACACCACCCGCGTCTCTGGCGTCAGATGCCCCAGAATGGCTTGCGTGTTCACTGTCAGTCCATGTTCGGGGGCAAGATCGAGTGTGGCTCCCGCAAGATGGGTCGCCGTACGGAAGAAATAGTAACCGTATTCCGTCGTTAGCGCCCGCGATCCTGGCGCCAGAAAGCACCGGGCGATCGCCCCGATGAGATCCATGGATCCTGCTCCGCAGACGATGCCGTCTGGTTCCACATCATGAACGCTCGCAATTGCCTGCCGCAGTTCTGTCCAGTTGGGATCAGGATAAAGCCTTGCGCCGCTGACAGCTTCGCTCGCTGCGGCAAGCACTACCGCGCTGGGCGCGCAGGCACTTTCATTCTGCGCAAGGGACACCAGCGATTTACCTTGGCAGCCGGGTTGCAGGGGCGCCAGCGGGTAGGCGGCAACGGAAGAAAGATGCGCGACAGGCCTTATCATGACTTACCTGTTGTTCGGGCGGGTATTGAGCAAAGGGAGAACGTCATTATCTGGACCGATCAAGGAGTGCCGCCAGCGGTGTGCTGGCGAGCAGGGCCAGGAGTGCCACGGCCCGGTCGAGGTCCTCGGCGTCCATCGCCTCGTCTGGGTTGTGGCTTCCATTGGTGTTGCGGACAAAGATCATTCCCGCAGGAATTCCTGCGGCTGCCATGGCAGCGGCATCGTGCCCAGCACCGCTCGGCATCCGGAGAACGGGCAGGCAGATATTCGCTGCGAGTTGTTCCATGCGATCGAGCAATCGCGAATCCATCTCTTCAACACTCCATTCGAAGCGCGAACCAAACGCGATCTTCACGCCACGCGCGGAACTAATCGAAGTTGCCGCCGCAGAAAGCTGATCTGCGGCTGCCGCGAGCACAGCGCTGGATCCGGCCCGCACATCGACGCTGAACTGAACCTCGCCCGCGACGCGGCTTCCTGCATGCATGTTAGGGTCAGTCCAGACCTTGCCGAAGGTGATGGTCAAGGGAATTCCCACCACCTCCTGTGACTCCCACCATTGATTTAAGCCAACAACAAGCTCGGCGAAGGCGAGGGCCGCGTCTTGCCTGTAGCTGAAAGGCGTGGCGCCCGAATGCGCCCATTCGCCGGTAACCGTCGCATTCATGTGTCGGAACCCGCCATTGATCGTGGTCACCAACCCAACGGGAATGTTCCGCCCGACAAGCACAGGTCCCTGTTCGATGTGGACCTCGACAAAGGCAGCGACCATGTCAGGCCTGATGTGGGCTACCCCGTGCCGGACTGCGTCCACATCGAAGCCCGCTTCGGCCATGTGCGCCGCAAGGCTGCGGCCCGTGTCTGATCGCGGAACGTTCAGCAAGTCAGGATCAAGCTTACCCAAAGCCGCCATGCTGCCGGGATATGAAATCGGAAACCAGGCCGCCTCTTCCGCACGGAAGGCCACAACGGTGAAGTCCTGCGGTGGGATCATGCAACTCTCGCGAAGTGCGACCATAGCGGCCAGGCCGGCGATTACTCCTGCGGCACCGTCGAAATTGCCGCCGTGCGGCACAGAGTCGAGATGTGAGCCGGTCATGAAGCCCGGAAGGCTCCGGTCGGTACCGGGAAGGGTCATGAAGAGATTTCCAGCCGCGTCGACTGACACCTCCGCGCCAAGCGAGACGGCCTCGGCACGCACAATCGCATGGGCAGCGGTTTCGCCCGCGCCATAGGCATCCCTCGTCACGCCTGGCGAGTCCGCGCTCGACTCATGCAAGGAATGCAGAACCCGCCGCACCAGGTCCGATGACTTCTCCATCGAACGTTCCCTGCCAGCTGAGGTGCCGTGGTGGGGGATCATCCCTGGATCACATGATCGGCCTTGAGCATGTCAAGGCTCTTGCGCCATGCCGCCAGTGTTTCGTCGATGATCGCCGCATCGTGGACGGCAGAGGTCACACCGCCTGGCCAGCCAGAGATGTCGACGCCATTCACCAGCAGGGCGAGACGAAGAAGTCTCAAGGTCTCGGGTGGGCGTGCCTTGAGTTCCTCCGCCGGAATGAGCAAGGGATCGAAGCCATCCAGGGCGCATGGTCTTCGGGAGGGGTTCATGAAGATATGGAGCGCAGAACTCTGCCCGTAGGCTGCCCAAGGCACGCCAAGGCTCTCAAACAGTTCGTTGAGGCCTCTGCGAAGGATTTCTGCCGCCAGCGTTGCCTGGCCGCAGGCATCGGTGGTGGCGATGTAGCGCAGCGCTGCAAGGCCCGCCGCCGCCGAGACCGGATTTCCGTTATACGTCCCAAAATGCGTGATTTTCTCGGTGCCACTGCGTGCAGCAGCACCGAAATCTAGCAGGTCCATCAAATCGCTTCGGCCCACGACCGCGCCACCGGGCAAACCGCCCGCGACGATCTTCGCAAGTGCCGTGAGATCAGGCGTGATGCCCGTCGCAGCCTGTACCCCTCCAGGTGACACCCGGAAACCTGTAATGACCTCGTCGAAGACGAGAACAATGCCATTCCGGGTCGTCAGGTCCCGGAGCACCGCAAGGTAATCGGTGCGTATCGGCACCATGCCGGTAGAAGCGCCGAGGGGCTCGAGTATGGCCGCAGCGATATCTGGGTGAGCAGCAATTGCACTCTGCAATTCCGCGATATCCCTGCTTCGGACCAGGACGGTGTTCGCCGCAACGTCCGCCGGCACACCTCTGGCGGGTGACCCGTCGAAGTGGGAGGAGTAGCCGGACACCATGTCGTCCTGCCACCCGTGGTAATGGTATGCGAAGCGCAGTACCTTCTTGCGTCCTGTCGCGGCTCGCGCCAGACGGAGGCACATTTGGGTCGCCTCGGTTCCAGACGACACGAAACGCACTTTCTCGGCCGAGGGTATCATGGCGCGGATTTGCTCTGCCCACGAAATCTCGACAGGATGGTTTGCGGCAAAGTGTGTGCCGTTGGCGAGTGATGCCGCGATCGCCTGTCTCACAGCCGGGTGATCGTGGCCGAGGATGAGAGAGCCATGTCCGCCGAAGTAGTCGATGTATCTGTTGTCATCCACATCAAACTTGCAAGGCCCCGCCGCCCGTTCGACGTAGATGCCGTAAGGAAGGATGTAGCGGCTGTCGTGAACAACTCCACTCGGCAAGCTGTCGATGGCAGTGCGCGCCAGTTCCGCAGAGCGTCTGGTCTTTCTGCGGAATTCTTCTTCGATCCGGGTAAGCGCCGCCAAGATGAACCTGTGTGATCGAGTGAGACTTGCTTGACGTTTTATACTTACCACGGTCACTCTCAACGAGCAACTGAGCCTGGCACAATGGCCAGAAAATCTCTTGCCGCTAAAGCATGAAAGGCATAGCTTCCTGAATATTGGACTGAAGCGCGATAGCTTGTGGTGTTCCAACGGCCAGGAGCTTCACGCGTTTATGGCTGGACAGGAGAGGAAATGCCGAGGCTCATCACGGTAGCGGCTGCGCAGTTAGGCCCCATTGGGCGAAAAGAACCGCGCAGTTCCGTCCTGCAGCGCATGCTGATGCTCATGGAACGGGGGGCCACCACAGGCTGCCAGCTTCTTGTCTTCCCGGAGATGGCGCTGACGACTTTTTTTCCGCGCTGGCACATAGAGGACGAGGCCGAACTATCGGCATTCTTCGAACGTGAGATGCCCGGTCCCGAGACCATGCAGCTTTTCGAGGCCTCACGCCGGCTGCGCATCAGCTTTTATCTTGGCTACTGCGAGCAGACGCCGAAGGGCGAACGCTACAACACGTCCATCCTCGTCCACAATGGCGACATCGTCGGCAAGTACCGCAAGATCCATGTTCCCGGCAATCCAGTTTACGATCCCTCCCTCAAGCTTCAACATCTGGAGCGTTGGTATTTTCGCGACGGAGACCTTGGTTTCAAGACGTTCGATGCCTTGGGGTCACGCGTAGGCATGCTGATCTGCAATGATCGACGCTGGCCGGAGTCGTTTCGGGTGCTCGGTCTGCAGGGCGTTGAACTGATATGCCTCGGCTACAACTCGCCGGCACAGTTGCCCGACATGCCAGAACAGAACTCACTGCGGGTGTTTCATCACCTCGTGCCCATGCAGGCCGCAGCCTATCAGAACGGCACATGGGTCGTGGCGACGGCCAAGGCCGGCCGCGAGGAAGGCTGTGACATGATGGGGTCATCCTGCATTATTGCGCCCTCGGGAGAAGTGGTCGCGCTCAGCTACACACTCGACGATGAGCTACTGTCCTGCACCATCGACCTCGACATGACGACGGCCTACAAGAAGTTTTTCGACTTTGGGCTCTACAGGCGACCGGAGTGCTACAACTTGATTGTAGAGCGAAAGGCGGCAGGTAACCCGATCTGACAAGGGGAAAAAGCATGAGCGCCGCCATATCGAACCTCCAACAACCTACGCGTGATTTCATAGGCTATGGGGCGAACGTGCCCTCCGTCACATGGCCGGACGGGGCCCGGATCGCAGTCAACTTCTGCATCAACTATGAGGAGGGTGGCGAGCTTTGTGTGCTTGATGGAGACGATAGGTCCGAGGTGCGCATCTCAGACGTGGCCGTCGAGGCGCGGATCGGCCGCCGCGATCTCAACATCGAGTCGAGCTACGAATACGGCTCCCGTGTCGGCTACTGGCGGCTGATGAAGGCCTTCACCGACAGGGGCGTTCCGGCCACCGTCAACCTCGTGGGACTGGCGGGGCTCAAGAACCCGCAGGCGCTCGCCAAAATGATCAAGGCAGGCTTCGACGTGCAGCCGCATGGCTGGAGGTGGATCGACCAGGACACTCTGAGCGAGTCCGAGGAGCGCTCGCACATCGAGAAACAGGTCGACCTGATCACCCGCATCACAGGTCAGCCACCCCTCGGCTATTACGCAGGGATGCCTTCGATGAACACACGTCGGCTTCTTCTGGAGCGCAAGCATTTTCTATACGACTCGGATGTTTATAACGATGACCTTCCCTATTGGTCTCCGGACTATCCGGGGCTTCTCCTTGTTCCTTATTCACTGGACACCAACGACTCTCGCTTCGGACGCGGAGAACGCTGCTATCAGGTAAGCAGCGAGTTCGTGGAGTACATCGTTGACAGCTTTGAAACACTCTATGAGGAAGGTAGCTCAAGCCCGAAGATGATGACCATCGGACTGCATGCCAGGCTGCTGGGACGCCCGGGCAGGATTGTCTCCCTGCATCGCATTCTCGATCACATGATGGCGAAAAAGAACGTCTGGATCTGCCGCAGAGGTGATCTCGCCCGCCATTGGGCAAAGATGTTTCCCGATCCGCGCCTGTAGCCGGTGCCTGCTGAATGGGGGCGCGGGAGGAGGTCAAGGGAACCGACCGGAAAAAGTCGAGGCGCGGTGGCGCTGGAACCTCGTAAGCCTTGGCGGCAGTTGCCGCGCGGCTACAACACCCAAGGACCTCGCTCAAGGCTCGGCTGACTGACGCCAGCCGAGTTCGCAGACCGCAGCCGCTTGAGCAAGCAATGGCCATCGGGCGCTGCGCTACCTGAGGCCCCGCGCCCATGGCCACTGCATCATCCGCCCGACAGGGCAGGGTCGCAAAACTGGGTACTTGGATCACCCGCGGCGACTGGTTAACTGCTTCATCCCGAATGATCACAAGTGGGTATCCCCTTTACTGACCTTGAGTGATGTGCTATTCGGCTGTCATGGTGGTCGAGACTCCATACCCGGTCCCTGGTGTCGATTACCCGCGAACGTTCCAGGAGATGGAGGAGCGCTTCCGTGATGACGAGGCGTGCCGTGAATATATCCAGCGTCTGCGCTGGCCCAACGGCTTTGTCTGCCCTCATTGCGGAGTTGGGGGAAAGCCTTGGGTGATGGCTGACA
>CAMDBX010000163.1 GCA_945889445.1 Rhizobium sp. Q54 | reverse complement strand
CCACCGATCAATACATGTCGGGCAATCTGCTGGGTGTCGAAGTGACAGCCAAGGACGTCGCAAGTGCCTTCCTGCATCTTGCCTTGATGGACAAGGTGAATGCGGCCGTCCTTACCGTGGATGCGGGCGACATGGCCACATCCTTGCGGTAGGCCCTCTTCCCCAGTTTCTTGCGCGAGCGCCTGCGGTCATTACCCTGGCGGGCAAGCCTTAGGCGATGGAGTCGTTTCCAGTGGAATGGAAAGAGCTGGTTCCCTGTCCCTACCGCAAATCAAATCCGAACGTGTTCGTGATGGTGTCTGCCAAGGAGTGGAATGGGCTGGATGCGCCCGATCGTCCAGAAAGGCCCGGGCTTCGTCGCCAGAGCGGCTTGATCCGCTCGAGACAGCATGCTTCGAGACTCAACAGGTAATGACGTTGTCGAGAATGATCATCGAGTGTTGTGGGACCGGGTGGCTATCAAGACGCTAAGTGAAATTTCTGCAGTACCGCGGATTCGATCAACTCGCGCGTAATCTTTCGCGAGGCATTCATGAAATCGGAATCTGCATGAAGCGCGAGCGCCTCTTCTCCCGTCCAGATTTCATAGAATAGGAAGGTGTCAGGATCCTCAATGGATTGGTGCAGGTCGTACTTTATGCACCCCTCTTCCGTTCGGGAATGACGCTCGAGCTCCAGAAATGCCTTACAGAGCTCAGCGCCTTTTCTGGCCTTGGCCGTGAGCGTTGCGACAACTACGAGCGCCTTGCTGGTCATATCGATTTTTCCACGTTACCTGAGATGGATTCGCAAAAAAAGCAGATACCAGTTCTGAGCCCAATTGTGCACCGGCGTCCTTGGCACCTCAGCTCTTCGTTAGGTATCGCCGCCTTCGCTCCCTCAGCCACTCATCCCCCTGGCGTCGACAAGGATCGGTTTGGTCCAACCGAACTCGCGAATGCTGGCGGCGATCTGGTCGAGCTGGGTGTCGGAGTGCGTGCGCGGATTTCCCGAGAACGCCGTCAGCGCGGACACATTCACACGCTCGATGCCGTAGCTCTCGGAGATCATGGAAACCTCATGGGTGGAACCCTGGAAGTGGAAACCTGAGTGGAACCCTGAGGGGCGGAAACTGGAACCCTAAGCCGGGGTTTCCAGCCCAGGGTTCCACCCTCATTCACCGGGGGAGTGAATGATCCAAAATGCAGAAAAGCCCCGGAATACGGGGCTTCTTTCGAATGATGCTGTTCAGATGATGTTGCCGGCAGCGGGGTGGAAACTGGAAACTGGAACCCCAAACTGGAACCCTGTCGCTAGCGAAAGCCTGCGCTGAGCGCCCCCGCTATTCTTTCCCTTTGGGAAGGACCCGTGAATTCATTCGAGCTCGGCGGCAAGTCAGTCGAGGCATCTACCCTCTCCGACACTTCATCGAGCCTTCAATACCGGAACTTGTATCACACTCAGAGGCGACGTCAACAACTATTTTCAAGTAATCACATTTTTTTCTTGGTAAGTTAGTTATCAGACCCTCTCGCCTACCAGTCGGAATTTCCAACCCGACAAAAGAATAGGCCGCAGCACAAGGAGTGTCTGCGACCTATCCTCAAAGCTTACAAAGCACGTGTAGGGCAATATCAGGGTGGCACAGCGCCGAGTTGCTTGAGCGCGGTGGACGGGCTCACGGCCAGCCGCCAGCCTGCTTCGAGCGAGGCGGACTGGCCCCAGCCTTCGGTCGAAACGGACTGCCCTCCGGACAAATGCGCCTCGCTATCCACGAAGCGCGTCACCTCTAGAAGGGCATCGCCATAGAAACCAGATTGAGCCAGCCACGTTCCGTAAGGACCACCGCTATAGGCGTCAAACGAGGCCGAGCCGGTGTTACCATCATTGCTGTCCTTAGCGTGGTTCGCGGTCCCAACCCTCAGCTTCGATGATCTGCCGTGAGATCCATTCTGCTGACGGGTGTACTGTAGTCGACAGGCGTGGTGTCTTGCACCGGCCGTGGCTCATGACCACAAGGCGCTAGAGCAGCTTGGACCAGTAAGGAAACAAGATTTCTCACAAGAGCGCGTATGTCGTCAGGCTATTCAATAGTCTGGTGTGACTTTTCCAGTTCCGGATTGTGCCCAAGGGACCAGACGAGGATGGCGCCGGCAGCCGCTACGGCTGCGAGAAACACGAGTCCAGCTGCGTCGCCCTGCGTGGTAGTCTTCAGTATACCAAAGACCTGCGGGCCGAAATAGCCGCCGAGATTTCCGATAGAGTTGACAGCCGCAATGCCAGAAGCGGCGCCTGCTCCACTCAGGAAGGCAGTCGGCAACGTCCAGAAGATCGGTAAGATGGAGAAGAAACCCCAGGCGGCGATGCATAGCGCCAACATCTTGAATTGAAGACCATCAGCGACTGCAGCACTACTTAACCCGACAATCATGGCGATGAAGGGAACAACACAGTGCCAGATACGCTCTCCTGTTCTGTCGGAGTGTAGGCTCCATATAATCATGCCCAAGCCGCCTACAAGATAAGGAAGTGTAGCAATAAAACCGGCCTTAACATCCGAAATTCCGAATTCTTTGATGATCTGTGGCAGAAAGAAGCTCAGGCCATATTGAGGTATATTGATGGCCATATAGACCAAACCCAGCGCGATAACGCGCATGTTGAAGACTGAGCGGAACCAGTCCTTCTTGAAGTGTGTCTCCCGGTTTTCGCGCTCGGCGTCGAGGCGATCTTGCAGCCATGTCTTTTCTTCAAAAGTCAACCAATGCGCCTCACTAGGCGTATTGGTCAGATAGGAGAAAACCCCTACTGCCATCACTAGAGCTGGAAGCGCTTCTATGAGAAAGATCCACTGCCAGCCCTCCAGACCAAGCGCACCATGAAGATTGAGAAGGTAACCAGAAATTGGGGACCCAATCACGGTTGATACCGGTACTGCGAACATAAACAGGCCAACGACACGAGCCCTGTAAGAGGCGGGAAACCACAGCGTCATGTAGAAGATGATGCCTGGAAAGAACCCAGCCTCCGCTACACCCAGCAAGAAGCGGACGATATAGAAGCTGAATTCATCGGCCACGAAGGCCTGGGCACCAGAGATTATGCCCCATGTTAACATGATGCGTGAAATCCAGATACGCGCACCAAACTTATTCAAGGCTAGGTTGCTGGGTATCTCAAAGAAAAAGTAGGCGATGAAGAATATGCCTGCCACTCCACCGAATGCGGCTGCAGTGAGTCCAAGGCTTTGCATCATCGAAGGACCGGCAAAAGCGATATTGACCCGGTCAAGATAGGCAATGAAGTAGCAGGCCATGAGAAATGGCACGAGCCGCCATGTGACCTTTCGCATGGTCCTATTCTCGAGTGCGCTCACGTCACTTACCTCTCTGCATCCCACGCAACATGTTTCTCAAAGTCTAACCTAATTGACGGGGTACTCGGTTCGCTGACTAAGGTAGAGAGTTAGCCGAACATCGGACGCCGGGATAAGCCAAGAGCCGTTCTGATCAGATCGCAAGGGAGCATCAGGAGGTAAAGGTTCTCGTCATTCTATAACGGAATACTACCGTGGACGAAGTGGGTTGGCATTCGATCTCAGGGTTACCAACACCGCTTAGTTCCGAAATTACATGTTTTGAAAGAGCATCCCGCGCTATGTGAAGGTCACCCTCCCTGAACCACCTATGGGTTAATTGTGCCCCCCGGGACAGCCCCCTAAAAGTCTCTAGCAAGTTCCAGTATAGAGACCCGCCGGGTGCTTCCTATTGCTGAACACATGCCACACCATCTGCGAATTTAGCGGTGACGTGAAACACACCAACCGCATTCATCCTCCACTTCCCGTCGGGGTCATGGTGAAACGTCGCCAGACGCGGGCTCTTTGCCTCGCGGGTTTGCCCGCCGTCGAGCTCCATTGGTCCAAGGGAGTCGAAGCGCAAGGCAAGCAGATCACCTGACTTGATCGCCTCTACGTCAACGATCTCCTCCCGCTTGGTCAGTCGTGCGCGTGTCTTGCCGGGCGCGGTCTTGCGTTCGCCACTGGCAAACACGAACTGAAATCCCTTTGAATGCATGGTCTGTGGCTGACCCGTCAATGAGGACGTCTGGACTTCGTCCCAGAGCGTCCGCCCCAGTTCGATGTCCTCAGGCTTGAAGACGCTTTTCTCAGGCAAGAAATCCTTGTTTGCCCCGCAGAGATAAGTTCTCGGAGAATCGAAGTCGGAGTGGGTGAATATCTTCCACATCCTCTCTGCTTCGTTCCAGCGCATGACCAGAAGGCGGGGCGCATCTTCCTGGCTATATACGATGCCCGATTGCAGGCTGACACGGTCCGGAAGGTTTACATCGAAAGAGATGACCAACACAGTTTCGCTGGTCTGGGAAACGGCGACGTTGCTGATCTTGAATTTACCCGTATAGTTGGGCACATAAGTTTTCGTGGTCAGGCCATAATTGAGACGCGCGCGTTGGATTATGGCGTCGCCGTCATATAGGTTCTGTACGGCCTTCACGGCATTGGAATTGATTTTTTCTTGGGTATTGCCGCCCCCCACGGGCTTTTCAACCTTCGCGCGGATCTCGTAGGCCTCAGTAACAAGTCTTGTCCCAAAAGCATTAAGCTCATCCTGAGACAGGCTTGAAAGCTTTGAAGGCGGCGTGTTGAATATCCGTTGCACGTCAGCCAAAGATGCCGAAGTCAGCGGAACTGACACAGCAAGCGTGATGGCTCCGAGGACAACCGAAAAGAAGATCGAACGAACAACCCTGACCATTTGATCCACTCCTGCATAAATCAAAGGTTGTTTCGTAACATCGTCCAATGGACGTGTCGATCAGGGATTCCACTTAAGTGAGAGACAACAAAGTTGGCTCCATCACTTTGCCTTGTGCGCAAGACTTGCACATCCGTTGGCAAAACTCGTCACCTCCTTGCCGACCGAGCCCACCTCCACTCATCTCTGCTCGATCGCAGGCGTAGTTCAGTGGTAGAACGGCAGCTTCCCAACCTGCATACAGGGGACCCGCTTCGAGTCAGCTGGACGGCGGCACTCTTTTGCGAACAAAGACAATACGGCTGCCGGCATGTTCATGGATCGACACATTTAACGTTCTCGGCGAGCTTGGCTGTAACAGTGAATATTGCTGCTGCGTTCATGCGCCATTCTCCATCTGCATCACGGTGGAATGTTGTTAACCGCGGACGTAGATCCGCCTCGGTTTTTCCTCCGTCAAGTGTCAGCGATGAGATCGTGTCAAAACGCATGACCAACAGATCGTCTGACTTTATGGCCTCAACATTCAAAGCCTTTTGACGCTCTTTTATCCGGGCGCGGATCTTGCCCGGCGCGGTCTTGCGCTCGCCGCTTGCAAAAACATACTGAAATCCGGGGGATTGAACTGACTTCTCTGTGCCATTCAGCGAGGCCGTTTGCAATTTGTAGAGCAACTGGAGGGCGAGTTCGATGTCTTCCTGCTTGAATGTGCTCTTTTCAGGCATGAAGTCCTTGTTCGCACCACATAGGAAAGTCCTTGGCGCATCAAAGTCACCATGGGAAAAGATCTTCCACATCTTGTCCCGTTCGTTCCAACGCATCACAAGAAGGCGTGGCATGCTGTCTCCGCTGTAGACGTTGCCTGATTCCAAGCTCGTTCGGTTAGGCAACTGCACATCGAAGGATATGACGAGAACCGTATTGCTCGTTTGAGAGACTGCAATATTACTGATCGTGAACGCTCCCGTGTAATTGGGAACGTAGGTATTCTTGGTCAAGCCATAGTTAAGCCGAGCTCTCTGGATGACTGCATCATCATCATAAAGGTGGATCACCGCCTTCACAGCATCGGAGGTAGTATTCACCTTGGCCTCATCAGCTATCGGCCTCTCGACTCTCGACCGCATTTCATAGGCTTCAGTTACCAGTCTCAAGCCGAATGAATTGAGTTCATCCAGTGATAGGCCCGCCAGTGCTGAGGGGGACGTGTTGTAGACGGCCTGCGCCGCTGACCAACCTTGCGTAGCGGACACAGCAAGCGTGTTAATTGCAAGGAAGATGGATAAGCACAGCGATTGCGCAAGCCTGATCACCAAACGTACTCCTATTTAGAGTCAGAGATGTTGGATAACATCTACCAACGGGCGTGTCGATACGCGGAGACCGCGAATAGGATAGGCCCACAATGTACACTCTTGCATTGTCCGCAGGGTGCAAGAGCTGTTGTCGGGCCAGGAACGATTTCCATTGCCGCCTCGGCGCCGCTCCACCCATGTGCTACTCATCGCGGGCGTAGTTCAGAGGTAGAACGGCAGCTTCCCAAGCTGGGCTACCTGGCGCTAAGGCCAACATCTATCGGAATGAAGAACGCAAGGCTTGGGTGCAGTTCGAAAAGAAGCATCCGGTAGCAGTTCAATGCCTTGAAATCACGCCATTCGTGCGGAGCCTATCCTGGATTCGGAAGCCCGAGTATCGCAAAGTAGCCGCTCGGAAGTGGCTTGCCGGTGCGCTGCGCCTCTGCCTCTACGGCCTGCTTGAATGCCTTTGCTCCGTCGTCCCAGCTCATGTGTTGGTCATTCCTGGCCATCGTCAGACGTTCGAGGCCAAAGCCGGCTCCCCCATTGTGTGGTGGCGCAATCTCCACCGCAGATTCGACGATCTCGCTCTCTGTGCCATCCGCCATGACGAATTCCACCGAATAGCTGGCAAAGGCAGGCGCGTTGGGATGCCCCTTGGGCTCAAACCAGCCTGATCCAGTCCCTTCGGCCCGCGCTTCAGCGAGAGGCCGCAGCCTGATCTGATTGCTGCCGATCCCATGGCGCTCGAAGTCTGCTAACAACGGCCTGGCTAACTCCGTCGTCGTGACCCTCAGCCGCTTCGCATCAAGGCCCACAACCGCTGTCATGAACTCCAGCAAGTCGCTGGTCCGGCGCTGCGCCGCAACCGTCTCGGCGGGATAAAGCGCAAACAAGGTGAAGAACGGCAAGGTTCCATGCTTTTCCTGCGTTTGGACATCATCTACCCTCGCGCAGGGCTGAATGACGTAGAGCGAGCGTGTCGATCCCGTTCCGAAGCTATCCTCATCGTAGCTGAGGCCACCATTGTGATCCACTCCGGTGATGAGTGGCTTCGGCGCCGCGGCCGCATAGCCCTTTGACGTGAAGTATTGCACGGCAAGGTTCGTCACGTCTTCGACGCTCATGTTGCCCGGCATCGAGGCTCGCGCCTGATTTGGATCTAGGCCCTGCATGACCGG
>CAMDBX010000162.1 GCA_945889445.1 Rhizobium sp. Q54 | reverse complement strand
CGGCCGGAGACGATCCGGGTGCCCTCGCAGCACTCGCACAGCACCTCACACCGCCGCAGGGCGGCACCGAAATCGGCCTCGCCTTGGAGACGGTACTGTCGACGTCGGAGGCGGGCTCCACCGACGGCAATTCCCATGCGCTTGACGTTCACAAACTTGCTAGGCGCGGCAAACGCATAGAAGTAGCTGGGATCTCGGCGATTGCAGCAGCGGCGGAGGACTCCGGATGATAATCCGCCGCCTCCGAAGATCAACTGCTCGTCGATTCCGGTTGAGACGTTTGGGCGGTTTCCTCCACGGCGGGCTCCCGTAAGTCGGTCAAGAGCCCGCACCATCATGCGCTGGGATTTTTGGATGCCTCGTGCTTCAACCAACTGGCGGAAGCGCTTGGCAGATCGGGCGTGTTCGCCGGCCTACTTCGCCAGTTTATCCAACAGACCAAGAGTTCAACTCTAACCGCGAGCCCGTTCCACCGAGCCCTGTGCAATTGGGGCTTGCCGGTCCGGGAGAGAAGGTTTTTACTGAACTGAAGGAGCGACACGTGAACAGGCTGGACGGCAGGATCGCGGTGGTGACGGGCGGCACGCAGGGTTTGGGTGCCGCAATCGCCAAGTGTTTTGCACAATCAGGAATTGCCGGCCTGCTGACATGCGGGCGCAATGCCGAGAAAGGCAAGGTGGTTGCTACCGAGATATCACGTACAACGGGCGTAAGGGTTGAGTTCATAGCCGCTGACCTTGCTGACGTCGGAGAATGTCAAAAGGTCATTTCGGGAGCCGACAAAGCCTTTGGACGGATAGACGTTCTGGTGAATGCCGCAGCACTGACCGACCGGGGAAACCTCCTAAGTACCACGCAAGACCTCTTCGACCGGATGTTCGCCATCAATGTCCGCGCACCCTTCTTCCTGATGCAGGAAGCGGTGAAACTGATGATCCGCGAGGGCACGGAGGGCAGCATCGTCAACATCGGCTCGATGTCCGAGCGCGCGGGACAGCCTTTCATCGCTGCCTATTGTGCCTCCAAGGGCGCGCTTGCTACCCTGACGCGGAACTCCGGCTATGCGTTACTGCGCAACAGGATTCGGGTGAATCAGCTCGACATCGGCTGGATGGCGTCGGATGGTGAGGACCGAGTGCAGCGCGCCTTCCACGACGCGGAGCCGGACTGGCTCGCCAAGGCCGCTGCCGAGCAGCCCTTCGGCCGCCTGCTGGCGCCCGAAGAAGTGGCACGTGCGGTTACCTTCCTCGCATCCGGCGACAGCGGCATGATGACCGGATCCGTCATCAATTTCGACCAATCCGTTTGGGGGGCCTATGACGCCGGACCGCCCAAGCCCGCGAAGCCGCTCAACGAATGATTTGGTGCGACGAATAAGGAGTGCTGCCATGTACACGGTTGGCGAAGAGGAAATCGAGGCGATCGCCCGGGTGATCCGCAATAAGGCGCTGTTTCGCTATGGCGTTGGGCAGGAGTGCGACCGCTTCGAGGAGCGCTATGCATCCTATCTGGGTGTGAAGCATTTCGCACTTTCGGCGAGCGGCAGCAACGCGCTGACCGCGGCACTTGTGGCAATCGGCATCGGACCGGGTGACGAGGTACTGATCCCCGCGCACACATACATGGCGACGGGCACAGCAGTGCTGGCGGCGGGCGCCATTCCGGTAATCGTCGATGTTGATGAATCGATCACAATCAATCCCGCAGCGGTCGAGGCGGCCGTCGGGCCGTCGACGCGTGCCGTCATTCCCGTGCATATGTGGGGTGCGGCGTGCAACATGGACGCCATCATGGACATCGCGCGGCGGCGGAATCTCATCGTGATCGAAGATGCCTGCCAGGGCGTGGGCGGTGGCTATGAAGGCCGCAAGTTTGGCTCCATCGGCCACCTGGGCGCCTTCAGCTTCAACTACTACAAGAACATGACCAGCGGCGAAGGTGGCGGCGTGGCGGTGAACGACGACGCGATCGCCAAGCGCGTGCGCGGCGCCATCGATCCGTGCCACTTCTACTGGCATGGGCGGGACGGCGAGGACAAGCCCTTCGCAGGTAATGGTGCGCGGGCTTCTGAACTGATGGGTGCGATGCTGAACGTGCAGTTGGACCGCATCGACGGCATGGTGGCCAAAATGCGGGCCGAAAAGAAGAAGATCCTCGCGGGTGCTGCGGCCTATGGCAACCTCGGGCTCAGCCCCTCGCCAATGAACAGCGCGGACCATGACTGTGCGACACATGTGATGTTCAGCATGCCTTCGGCGGATGCCGCTCAGCGTTTCGTGAAGATCTTCCCGAGCGTGATTGCGGGCAAGACCGGGCGGCATACTTACACCGAGTGGGACCAGATCCTGATCAAGGAAGGCGCTGCCCACCCGGCGATGAACCCCTATCTCATGCCGGCCAATGCGAAATGCCGCACGGATTATTCCAAGGACATGTGCGCCCGCTCGCTGGATATACTGAACCGCACGGTGATGGTGCCGACGAGCCCCGAGCATACTGACGAGCAGATCGACGACATGATTCACAATATCGGTGTCGCTAGCCACGTGGCTCTCGGCGGGATGGCGCCTGAGGAGGCGGAGCTGCGCAACGTCATCCCTGTCGACGAGCGGAAGTTCGATGCGCTGGGACGGCCGGACGCCGCCTGAGCCTCTTGCAGGCTACCACTTGACGATCTGTTTTGAACGGTGCTTACTGAGGTTGGATCGTTCCAATATAGGGAACCGGGATGCAGCGTCTCAGAATGGGATTGTGCGGCGCCGGCCTGGTTGGCCAGGCGGAACACGCCTTCTTCTTGTGGGAGGACCAAGAGCGGTTCGAATTCGCGGCACTTGCTGACGCCTCCCTGAAGGTCCGCACCGCATTGGGCGCGCGCTATGGCATTCCCCATCTCTTCGTCAGCATGAAGGAGATGCTGGGCTGCGATCTCGACGGCGTCGTCATCTGTGTGCCAGATGCATTCCACCCCGATCTGGCAGTTGCGGCCTTCGAGGCGGGCAAGCATGTGATGTGCGAGAAGCCGCTGGCTCTGACGCTCGCCGGCTGCGACCGGATGATCGCCGCGCGGGACAAGTCCGGCCGCGTCGGTCAGCTTGCTTACATGAAGCGCTATGACCCCGCTTTCCGCACTGCACTCGAACACCTGCCCCCGCTTGACCGCATCCGCCTAATTTCCGTCGAGGTGAATGACCCGGACCAGGACCCCTTCGTGGGCCATCTTCCTATGGTGCTGCCGGATGACCTGCCGGGCGATTTGCGCCAGCAGCTTTCCGCCGCGACGCGGGCGCAGCTGGATGAGACGGCCGGCGCTGATGAAAGCGATGAGGCGCGGCGGGCGCTGGCCAATGGTTTCCTCTCGGCAATCGTTCACGACGTGGCCGTGGTGCATGGCATGCTGCTGCATCTTGGCGGGACACTTCCGGCGGAAGCGGATTTCGGACGCCACTTCGATGGCGGACGCGGCGTTCAGCTTGGCTTCGGCCTGCCGGGCGGCGGGCGCGTGTCGATGACGCATCTCAATCTTCCCGGCATTCCCGACTATCGCGAGCGCATCACGGTCTATGGCGATGATCGCATCGTCGAGCTGGTCTTCCCTGCCCCCTATCTTCGCAACATGCCGACAGAACTGACGGTGCGCCGCGGCGGCAAGGATGGGGCACTTGAGACGAAGGCGATCCGCTCAGGCTACAAGGAGGCATTCAGCGAGGAGCTGCGGGCCTTCCATGCTGCTGTTACGACGGGAGCGCCCGTCACCACGACATTCGAGCAGGGCCGCCGTGACGTGGAGCTTCTGCTCAGCGCATTCAGGAGGAGCCAAGCATGAGAATCGGCGTCTATTCCGACTCCCTTCCGAAGCTCAGCCGCCGCGAGCTGTTTCGTTGGTGCGCCGAGCGCGGCGTAACGGACGTCGAACTCGGCGTCGGCGCCTGGGGACCATGGCCGCGGCCGCACCTCGACATCGAAACCATCGGCGAGGCCGCCGAGCGCGACAGGCTCGCAGGTGAACTGCGCGAATTCGGGATTTCGCTCTCAGCCGTCAATGCCGCGGGCAACCTCCTCCACCCCGATCCCGAAAAACGCAAGGATGCGCAGCGGCGCTTCTGGGCGGCGATCGACCTGGCGACGGCGATGGACGTTAACCGCGTCATCACCATGAGCGGCTGCCCGGCAGGTGCGGCCGGCGGCACGCTCGGCGTATTTCCGTGCTGGGCCACGTCAGCGGATGACGAGCGGCTGTTCGACTGGCAGATGGCGAATGAGGTGGGCCCCTTCTGGCGCGCCGTGAGCGACAGGCTGGAGAAGGAAGCGCCGGGCATGATGGTGTGCCTCGAGCTTCACCCTGGCGTTACCATTTTCAGCACGGCGAGCTTCGAGGCGCTGGCGGGGCAGGTGGGGCGCAACGTGGGCCTTAACCTCGATCCCAGCCATTTCTGGTGGCAGGGCATCGACCCGGTGACCGTTGTCGAAGCGCTGGGCGACCGCATCGGCTTCTCCCACGGCAAAGACACGCTGCTGTATCCGGAGCGCATCCGCAAGCAAGGCGTTCTGCATTATGCGCCGCCCACCGAGCCGGACAAGGCGCCGTGGCATTTCGCTTCCGTGGGTGAAGGTCACGACACGGAGATATGGGTGTCGCTTTTCCGCGCCATGCAGAAGGCGGGATATGACGGCGTCGTCTCGATCGAGCATGAAGACCCCCGCTATGAAGGGGAAGAAGGAACGGCACGGTCGCTCAAGGGACTGCGACAGATCTTGCAACGGATGGACAGGGGCTGATGACCACCCTCGTCGAAGTCGCCCGGCACGCCGGTGTTTCGAAATCGACGGTCTCGAACGTGATCCAAGGCCGCGTCACCGTGGCGGAGACGACGCGCCGCAAGGTGGAGTTGGCGATCCGTGAGACGGGATATCGCCCCAACGCCATCGCCCGCTCGCTCCGCGCCCGCACCAGCCATTCGATTGGCATGATCGTGCCCGATCTCAATAACCCGTTCCATGCCGCCCTCTCCGTCGCCGTCGAACGCGCCGCGAAGCAGCATGGCTATGCGACTCTCATCGCCCACACGGATTGCGCGCCTGATATCGAGACTGAAGTGAGCCGCGCCTTGTTCGAACGGCGTGTCGACGCGGTGGTAATCGCTGGGCTATCCACGGGGTCAGCGATGCCGACGAGCTTGCTCGACAATGGAATTCCGGTGGTGCTCGCAAGCTTCGGGGGCTTGAGCGACGGGCGACTGGGCTTCGTCGACCTTGATGATGCAGCGGCGATGGAGGCCGTGGTCGAGCACCTCTTCGGCCTAGGCCACCGCAGCTTTGCCTTCGTCTCGCAATCATATGCTGAGCAGTCGGGCGAGCGGCGGAGACAGGGCTTCGAGCAGGCGCTGGCGCGGCGGGCGCTTTCCGCTGTTTCGCGCGAGGAAGCGACTGCCATAATGGCCCATAATGACTTGCTCGCCCTCGGCCTGATCGACGAGATCGAGCGCGGGGGGCGCACCGTGCCGTTCGATGTGTCCGTGACGGGCCACGACGACATTCCGCTGGCTGCGCATTCGCGGATCAGGCTCACCACGGTGCGCTCTGACGCGCAGTTCATGGGGCAGCGCGCGGTGGAACTGGCGCTGCGCGCGGTGCAGGCCGGGGGCCATGTGGCGCATCGCGAGATCCACACCAATCCGCTCGTCATCCGCCATTCCACGGGAGCTGCCCCCCGGTGACCGAAGTTCGCTTCGAGAATATTGAAAAGCGCTGGGAGAGCGTCGTCGCGCTAAAGAGCCTGACGCTGGAAGCGCCGCAGGAGAAATTTGTGGCGTTGCTCGGCCCTTCGGGCTGCGGCAAGACGACGGCGCTACGCATCCTCGCCGGCCTCGAGACGCCCACCGCGGGCCGCGTGTTCATTGGCGGGCGCGACGTTACTCGGCTGCAGCCACGCGATCGTGACATCGCCATGGTGTTCCAGAGCTATGCGCTCTACCCGCACATGACGATCCGCGACAACATCACCTATCCGCTGTGGCTGCGCCAGGTTCCGGAAGCCCAACGCAAGGTGAAGGTGGACGAGGTTGCCCGCAGCCTCGAAGTCGAGCACCTGCTGGATCGCAAGCCACGCCAGCTCTCGGGCGGGCAGCGCCAGCGCATCGCTCTCGCACGCGCCATAGTGCGCGATCCGGCGGCCTTCCTAATGGATGAGCCATTGTCAAATCTTGACGCGCGCTTGCGGCTTGCGATGCGGGGCGAGATCAAGCGGCTGTGCCAGCGGCTTGGCACGACGACGATCTACGTCACGCATGACCAGGCGGAGGCCATGACCATGGCAGATCTCGTTGCGGTGATGGGTGTTGGCGTGCTTCAGCAGGTGGCCCCACCCGAGGAGGTCTATGACCGCCCGGCCAACCGCTTCGTCGCCACCTTCGTCGGCAGCCCACCGATGAATGTAATCAAGGCCAGCGTGGCTGACGGTCAGGTGCGGGTGCATGAGCATGCGCTCGCCATTCCCGAGGCGCGGCGCCCTGAGCTTGCCGCGGCAGGCGTTGCGGAACTGGGGATCAGGCCGGAAGACATTCACCTGGTGGCGCCCGGCACGCCCAATTCGATTGCCAGCGAAGTCTATGTCGTGGAGCCAATGGGCAGCGAGACGATGGTGGACGTTCGCGTCGGGCCCAATCGCTTGGTCGCGCGCGCAGGAAAAAGCTTTCGCGCTGCCATCGGGTCCACCATCGGAGTGAGTTTCGACATCGCGGATGCGTGCTTCTTCGACGCATCGGGTGTCACCGTCGTGCAACGTGCACACAACAACAAGGGAGGTCAGCAATGACAACGCAGTCTAGACGCCGGGCCGGAATGACCCGTCGAACGCTTCTCCACAGCACAGCGGCCCTCGCACTCGGCGCAGCGGTACTTCCCGCGGTAGGACCGACGCCGGCGCGCGCGGCGGGAAAGGTGGTGATCGGTGCCTTCTCCGATGGCGGCCTCACGCCCTTCAAGGAAAAGATCATCCCGCTCGCCAAGGAACAGGGCTTCGACATCCAGTTCCTCGAGGACGAATATGGCGTGACGCTGGAAAAGTGGTTCGCCGATGCGCAGAGCGGGGCTGGACAGTATGACCTCTATCTGCTCGATGACCCATGGGTTCCGCAATTCGGCGCGGCCGACGTGCTGGAAGACCTGGGTGCGGCTGGTGTCGACGGCAATGACTCCGATTGGATCGGCTCAATGATCGACATGGGCTTCTGGCCGCCGCGCAAGGGACCGCGCGTCAAGGGCTTCGAGGA
>CAMDBX010000161.1 GCA_945889445.1 Rhizobium sp. Q54 | reverse complement strand
ACAAAATCCACCAGCAGGTCTCGCCTGGCCCGCCGACGCATCACAACGGCGCCGTTCTCATCGAAGCCAACAAGGCTGCAGACATTCTTACCGAGGTCAATTCCTAGAACTGCAATTCTCATAACCTGTTCCTCCAGTTGATACTCCAGAAACTCTACACCGCTGGGGAGAGGGGCGGGCCATTCCATAAACTTCCCGCAAATGCTGAATGCTCATCTTTCTGAGTTGCCCGAGGACACGCCGGCCGAGATATGGTTTCAGGACGAGGCCCGCATCGGCCAGAACAATGGCATCGTCCGCCAATGGAGCAGACGCGGATCAAGGCCCCGCCAACCGGCTGATCAACGCTATGAGAATGCCAATCTATTTGGCGCCATATGTCCGGCACGGGGAACCGGCGCAGCTATTGCCGTGTCATATGCCGACACTGAGGCCATGCAGCTGCATCTCAATGAGATCTCCCGCCATGTCGCTAGGGGCGCCCACGCCGTTCTCCTTCGGTGGACTGTCTCATTGTCGTGCAAGAAGCTTCATCTGTCGCGCTGCTCCGCATAAAGGGAATGACGCTCCAGATTCTGCCGGGTTTCGGTTGTGAACATTCAAGGTCAGTGGCGTGTGCCTCTTCGGAAAGCGCCACTTACAGCGCCGAACGAGCGAACTGGGCCTCGCGCACCTGTTTCATCTTGATGCGCACCAAAACTTTGTTGCTCTCATTGCTACCGCAATCACAACAACATCCTTGGATACCTAACTCGAAGCCCCACCACATCCATGCGTGCCGTATGTACGGACGAGCCGCAGAGACTAGCGATTATGAGCGTTCTCATGTCTTTTCCTCCAAAGGCTACGTTGGTTGGCGCAACAAGCATAAGCTGCTCCCAGTCATCGTAGAGAGTTTCGAGTATTCCCTCCGGTGTAAGTCGGTAAATGATGTTGGGATTGTAGAGACTGATGTATAGATTACTATCCACATCAAGAGCCACACCATCTGGCACTTGTCGAGGGAGCTCAACAAGTATCTCGCGGCTGCCGGCTGACCCGTCAGGACCGATTTCGATTCTGGAGATCAAAGGCGGCGAGGACTCAACGACGTAGAGATGACGGCCATCAGCTGAAAGGCACATGCCATTGGTAAACCCGTTAGCCTGGCGGTCCCAGATATCCGCTACTCCGCCCGGTCCAATCTTCCAGATGAAACCGTCGCGAGCACCCCAACTGCCTGAGTCAGAGACATATAGATTTCCGGCGTCGTCGAATACTGGGTAATTCGGAACGCGCATTTTCTGCGAGGCGTTGCCGCTTGAGTAAACCGATAGCTCACCCTCCGGCGTGATGCGGTGAATAGCAGGCGCACGATCATTACAAGCGTAAGTATTTCCCATGGCATCATGAGCAAGCCCAAGAAGAAATCCCCCCGGGACCCGCGCGACTTCCTCCAATTCTCCGTCATCAAGGTCGAACCGATAGAGCTGCCCCGCTTCGCCACCAGCGTAGGCTCGATTGTCAGGTCCCCAAGCGACGGCTTCCGGGTGATCCAACACATGTCCCGTGCTTTTTAGCTCAAGTGTATTGGGCATGTGCAGAGACTTTCCTGTGATAGCGTCGCAATGAATAATGTTGACGGTTGGGCTGCCTGAATATACTATTTCCGGCAATTAAGATCAATGTCCGGAATGGCGGAATAAGCTCGAGAGATCTGACGTCTGGGAGGGTTGGAACAAGGCATGGGGTTGCTCAGCCGGAAAGTTTGCCTTGTGACAGGCGCAGGACAAGGCCTGGGTCGCTCGATCTCTCTCGAAATGGCGCGCGAAGGCGCAGAGGTAGTTCTGCTCGAGCGCAATGCCACGTCTCTTTCATCTGTCTCTGCCGAGATCGAAGCACTTGATCACAAGGCGCATCCCTACTTACTCGATGTGACAGATTACGCTCGCTACGAATCCATTATCGGCGAAGTGATAGCCAAGCTTGGCCGGATTGACGTGCTCGTCAACAACGCCGCAATCAATCCGGCGACCCGTACCATTCTCAATGATACTCTGGAGGAATGGCGTCAGAGCATCGCGATCAACCTAGAGGCTGTCTATATGGGATCCAAGCTCGTAGCACCTCAGATGGTGAAACAGCAGAGCGGTCGCATCATTCATGTCGCATCGATACAGGGCTTCGCCGCGAGTGGTGATTGCGGCTCATACAACGCCGCCAAGGGCGGCATAATCGCCTACACCAAGTCGATGGCCGTTGAACTCGGGCGCTACAACATTCTCGTCAACGCGGTTGCGCCGGGCTTCATGGCAACGCCGATGTCCATTGTGAACGGCGTGGAAGAAGCAACCACACCAGACTTCCTGGAGTGGTATGTTGGTCGGCGCAAGATACCGCTGGGGCGCACCGGTTATCCAGAAGATGTTTCTGGTTCAGTTATATTCCTGGCCTCTGACTATTGTCGTTATATGACTGGTCAGTTGCTGGTTATCGATGGTGGATTGATGAGTACGTTCTAGTCAAAAAATTAGAAAGGAAACGCCGTGACAACACCAATAGACTGCAGAATTTCCCGCCGCGACTTAATCCTGACGTCCGCGCTTGCTGGAGCGGGAGCTGCTTTGGGCGGCGCGCGCAACGCCTGGGCGCAGCAAAAGGGCCTCGACATTTGGTGGTGGGGCGAACAGGAATTGCCAGGACTTCAGAAGTTCGTCGACAGCTCGATCGCTGCCTACAAGGACACGACAGTGAAGTCGATGTTGCAGGATACCGCTGTCGTGATCTCCCAGTTTCAGACAGCTGCGGCAGCCGGGAATGCGCCAGACATACAGTATCTCTGGAATGGCATCTATCACATGGAGAGCGTTTGGCTCGGCTATTTGAAGGCCATGAATGGCTTGGTGAAGGATGACATCATTAAGGCCTCCAAGCCAACAATTCTGAGCCACTTCGGTGGAAACATCTATCGTCTCGGCTGGTATCCGCTGCCGATGTTCTGGTGTTACAACAAGGTGCTCTTCGAAAAGGCTGGACTAGATCCAGAGAACCCTCCCAAGACGTGGGATGAGCTCTTGACCGCTTGCGACAAGCTGAAGTCCTCCGGAGTCGACGCCATCGGTGGTGGTATTCAGGACGGCTACTGGAGCGAATGGTATATCAGCCACAGCCTCGTGCAGAATCTCGACAACTTTGGTGAGATGGTTCAACTCTTCATTGGCGACAAGGATTTCCGCGACCCCAAGTATCACGAACATTGGGTCAAGCTTGAAGAGCTGAAGACCAAGGGCTTTCTCAACAAGGATATGTCCTCGCTTGAGCTGTATCCCGGCATTGATCTTGTCGTTGCCGGCAAGCTCGGCATTGGTCAAACAGTCGGCACTCGGCTTCCGGCGGACAGCAAGGCAACCGGTGGCAAGATTGGCTACATGGTCATGCCTGTGTTTGGCAAAGGCAAGCTTGCCGGCATGCCCCTGGTCGATATGCAGGGCCTGGGCATTTCAAGCAACGCAGAGGATCCCGCCGCAGCTGCAGCCTTCCTTGAGTTTCTCAATTCGCCTGAGCGGCTCAAGGCATTCTGGGATACGACAGGGTGGCTTCCGTCAAACACGACATTTGATGCCAGCGTTATTGCCGACGAATCCGTCCGCACCATGTGGCAGAAATGGGGGCTCGCGCCCAACATTTCGAATATCACCAATCTCGTTCCCGGTCAGTGGTACGAGCGCGCCGCCATACCCACCGGTCAAAAAATCGTCGCCGGAGAAATCTCTGGCGAACAAGCTGGAGAACTTGCATCCGATGTTGCCAAGGAATGGCGGGAGTTCAATACGGACATGGTCGACAACTATCGCAAGTGGGCGGATGATCTTGCCAAAATGTAGTTTTGCAACAGAGCAACTCCCCTCAGGGGAGTTGCTATGGTCATGAAGAGCGCCTTGCGCCTTCAACCATACTTCTATGTGCTGCCGCTGATTGTCTTGCTGGCATTTGTCTTCGGATATCCGATTGTCCGCATCTTTGAATTTAGCTTCAAGATGGTTCGCGGAGTCGATGGTCCATGGATTGGGCTTCGCAACTACGAACTGGTTCTCTCACAAGGGCTGTTTTGGGAATCGGTTCTGCACAACCTGCAGCTTTTGCTCGCCATTCCTGCAATGATTGCCATCTCGCTTCTTGTATCCATTCTTCTTTACGAACGGTTGCCGGGGTGGAAACTCTATCGCATCATTGTCTTCATTCCTTTCATCCTTGCAGTCCCCATCATTGCCGTGGTGATGAAACGCATGTTTCAATTCAGCGGCCCGGTCAACGAGGTGTTGCGCTGGTTCAGTCTAGACTTCATGGCACTCGACTGGATCGGCTCCTCAAATGTAGCATTGTGGACCGTGATGATACTCATCATTTGGCGCGAATCTGCCCTTGGCATAATTCTGTTCCTGGCCCGTCTTATGAGCCTCGACGAGTCAATTCTCGAGGCCGCAAAACTCGACGGCGCAACATGGCGTCAGCGCGTGTGGCACATCATCATTCCCCAGATGAGAGGGGTCATCGAGTTCTTCGCCGTCGTCAGTGTTATCACAATGCTTGCAGCTGTATTTGCCTACATCTTCATCATGGGTGGCGGGCGTGGAGGTCCCGGAACCGCTACGATGGTCATAGAACTTTACATTTTCAATGCCCTAATAAGGACCAGTCTTCCAGGTATTGCTGCAGCCGCTTCAGTCATGCTGTTTCTAGTTTCAGTTCTATTGATCTTCCCGCTCTTCAGCGCCCGCCGGCGCGCTCGCGCAGAAGAAGTAGGAACGCAGCAATGATCAGTCCTGGAAACATTATCAAGCAGGCCGTGCTGGTGTTTTCAACATTCCTTGCTCTGGTGCCTACGCTTTTCATGATAATGACTGCCCTAAAAAGCAACGAGGAATATGCCATCGACAAGCTTGGCCTTCCGCAAGCGCCGGTACTGGACCATTTTCGCGATGTCCTCATAGACAGCCCTTTCATCGGCTGGATGACGAATAGTCTCATTCTTGTGCTTGGCGCAGTTATTCTCAGTGCCGTGATATCCTGTATTGCCGCCTATGCCATCGCATCCATGGAGTTTCGCGGCCGGGATTGGCTGCTCGCCACCAGCACCGCGCTCATGGCCGTGCCGCCGGTTGTGATGATCGTGCCATTGTTCGTGTTCTACACCCAACTCGGACTAATCAGCACATATGCAGGTGCCATCATCATCTACGCGGGCCTGATCACCCCTTTTTCCGTGTACTTGCTAACCACGTTCTTCCGCACCATTCCGAAGGAATTGTTCGAGGCCGCGCGAATGGATGGTGCGAACAGTCTTCAGATACTCTGGACAGTTGTTCTGCCTGTGTCTTTGCCCGCGTTCGTCACGCTCATCATCGTGAATTCGTTGTATGTATGGAATGACCTGCTCATCGCAATCATCTTCCTTCAGGACGACGCAAAGCGCACCCTCATGGCCGGCATCAGTATTTTCCAGGGCCGTTACAACAACCAGGTGCCACTCACCATGGCAGGCATGGTGATTGCCAGTGCGCCGATGTTCATTCTCTATATTTTGTTCCAGAAGCACTTCATCCGTGGCCTCATGTCTGGAGCTGTGAAGTGATCACGATTGACAATGGAACATTGCGCCTGACCCTCAACCCAAACGTGGGAGGCACCATTACTTCGATTATTCATCTGCCTTCGGGCCTCTCGGTTCTCGGAGAGGTTCCGTGGGACGCGCAAACACGTCCGCTTGCCACTTTTGCCGCGCGTGACGAGCCTGAGTGGCTCACGCGCTACACGGGCGGTTGGCCGTTGCTGTTCCCCAATGCTGGTGACGCCTGCAACTTCAATGGCGTATTTCATGGCTTTCATGGTGAAGCTTCAATCAGTCCATGGTTAGCCAGCACGGCAGGTTGCACCATCAGTCTTTCAAGGCGATTCTTTACCGTTCCCGTGCTGATGCGCCGTACGGTTTCGCTGTCCAACGATGAAGTGCTGATCAACGAGGACGTGGAGTTGGAGGGGACAACGCCGATCGAGGTGATGTGGGGTCATCATGCAACCTTCGGTTCAGATCTTCTGGCAGGGCCTGTCGAGATTACTTCCAGCGCAAGACATGTGACTGCTGATGACACCTTTGATCCCGCGACAAACTCAATACACCCCGGAGCAACAGGCGCACTTTATGCGATGCCCGGTAAGAACGGCGTTGCAGACATCTCGCACCCTGCAGCACCGCTGGCTGCTTTGCTTTATCTCGAGAGCTTCGATGTTGCCTGGGCTGCAATTCGCAGGCTGGACAATGCGGTCGCGGTAGCCCTTGCCTGGGATAGCGAGCGGTTTCCTTGCGCGTGGGCTTGGCTTGAACTGGCGGGAACGTCTGATGCGCCTTGGCATGGCCGCGCCAAACTCATCGGTCTCGAACCAAATACGACGCGTTCTGCCTATGGTCTTGCGCAGGCCAAAGCAACGGGCGGCAACCTTCTTCGCCTCGAACCCAACACCCATGAGACTACGCAGGTGAAACTCCGCGTCTTCCGCCCTGCAGGACCTGTTAGGAGCTATTTTTTATGACCAGCCGAATCTCAAAGCTTGAAGTCATACCAGTCTATTCACCGGCGAGTTCCGCCAATGATCTCGACGGGACAGCCGATACGGTCATCGTCAAAGTATTCGATGAAGACGGCCGCTACGGTTTCGGCGAGGCAGATGCGCCGCCTTCCGCCATCAAAGCCTTCATCGAAATGCCGACGGCGCACCTTTGGAGCCGCAATGCCAGCGAGATTCTTGTCGGAGAAGACCCAATCGAGATCGCGGCAATCTGGCAAAAACTGTACGATGGAACTTTCTGGCCGGGACGGCGCGGGCTCGGCATTCATGCGCTTTCGGCGATCGACATTGCGCTCCATGACCTAGCGGGCAAGCAGCTCGGCCTTCCCGCCTACAAACTGATGGGTGGCGCGCGTCGTGCGAAGCTGAAGCCCTACTGCACCATCTATCCAGGCCTCTCCCAGGGCCGCAGTATCGGCGATCTCATGAAAGAAATTGGGCGCCAATTCGACGCCGCGCTTGCAGCGGGCTTTCGCGCCTTGAAGATGGAAGTGCTGTTCTATGATCTTGTGACCGATCGCGAGCTTATCCGCCTCATTGGCGAAGGCCGCCGTATGTTGGGCGACGACATCCTGATGGCAGTGGACTTTGGCTATCGCTGGCACAACTGGCACGATGCCCTATTCGTGCTGGAACGGGTCACCGAACATGACATCTTTTTTGCAGAAGCCACGCTGCAACATGATGATATCGAAGGCCATGCTCGTCTTGCGGAGAAGAGTTCCATTCGCATCTGCGG
>CAMDBX010000160.1 GCA_945889445.1 Rhizobium sp. Q54 | reverse complement strand
GTCATAGCGGTAGAACACCGTGAGCGCGAGGAAGACGCGACCCGGATGATCGATGCCCACGAAGGCGGCCTGCGAGATCATGGATAGCGAACGCTCGGCGCGATAGTCCGGGTGGGCCCGCCAGCCGATGTCCGCGAGCAGGCAGGCGGCATAACGCAGGCGGCGCTGCTCATCGGTCTCGGGCAGCTTGCCGGGACCGAACAGCTGATCCGTCCAGTCGCAGAGCTCAAGCTCGTGTTCGGGCGAGCGGGCGTACCGTCGGGCGAAGTCCCAGCAGGATGACAGCAGCGCATCGGAGTTGCGCTTGCGGCCCGGCAGCTTGGAGAACAGCATGCCCTCGCGCACCCCATAGACCGAGATCTCGACGGCAGCGGGCTGGCAATGGTCGAGCAGGCGTTCCAGCACGAGGGCGCCGAAGGGCATGGTGTCGGAGCGGCTCTTCGACACCTCGCGGATGTCTTTCAGCGAGCTGGGAGACAGGTTGGCGACCAACCCCGACAGCGACATGGCCTGCGGCTTGGTGAGCCGGTAGCAGTGCAGGACGTGCAGCGGATAGTGGCTCTGCGCCATGTGCAGCTTGGCGAGGTTTCGCCACGTGCCGCCCACCGCATAGAAGGTGCGGCCCTTGAGCAGCTTGAGAATGTCGGTTCGGGCGAAGGTCTCGTCGATGATCTCGCGCGCCTTGTCGATGGATCCGCCAGAAAGGTCCATGAGGCGCAGCGGCCCGAGCGGCAACGTGACGCCGTCGCGCAGCTTTCCGTCCTTGATGTCGATAAGTTCAAGCGAGCCGCCGCCCAGATCCCCCGCCACACCATCCGCACCCGGAATGCCGGCGATGACGCCGAGGGCCGCATAACGCGCTTCCTCCTTGCCGGTGAGGATCTTGATGTCACACCCCAGCGCCTTCTCGGCCTTTGAGATGAATTGTGGGCCGTTGGACGCCTCACGCGCCGCCGCCGTGGCAACGGCGTAGACATGCTTGGCGCCAATCTGGCGGGCGAGCGCACGGAAGCGCTTCAACGCGGCGATGGCGCGGACAATCCCCTCCTCAGCCAGCCTGCCTCTGGTGGCGACGCCACGGCCAAGGCCGCAGAGGATCTTTTCGTTGAAGATGGGCGATGGCGAGCGGCGCAGACCGTCGTAGACGACCAGACGCACCGAGTTGGAGCCGATGTCGACGACCGCGACGGGCCGGTACTTCGGCGGCTCGGTGCGGAAACCCTTGTGCCAGTTGTCCCAGTTCACGGCTTGGCCTTCGCCTTCTTCTTCTTGACCCGCACGATGATCTCCGGCGGCACGTTACCGGCCTGTGAGCGGCCACGTCCAGAGAGTGAGGGGTTCTTCATGAAATACTCATGTGCATTGAATGGCTCTTCGTCCGGGCCCGGCGCCATGCGGCGCGAGGACCCATCGGCGAGCAGTTCCCAGCTCTGCTGGTTGTCCATCATGTTGGCCATCATGATCTGGTCCAGCACCTGGTCATGCACAGTGGGGTTCTCGATGGGGATCAGCGTTTCGACGCGACGGTGAAGGTTGCGCTGCATCCAGTCGGCCGACGAGATATAGACCTTGGCGCGCTTGTTGGGCAAAGCGTGTCCACCACCGAAGCACACGATGCGCGAGTGTTCAAGGAAGCGGCCAATGATGCTCTTGACCCTGATGTTATCCGACAGACCCGGAACGCCTGGCCTCAGGCAGCAAATGCCGCGCACCACGAGGTCGATCTGCACGCCCGCCTGACTGGCCCTGTACAGCGCGTCGATGATGCCGGGGTCGACCACCGAGTTGAGCTTGGCCCAGATCTGCGCCGGACGGCCCGCCTTGGCGTGTTCGATCTCCTCGTCGATGTGGTCGAGCAGCAATTGCTTGAGGTTCAAGGGAGAGATGGCGATCTTCTCGAGGTCTTCCGGCTGGGCATAGCCCGATATGAAATTGAACAGACGCGACGCATCGCGCGCCAGGGCCGGATCGCAGGTGAAGAACGACAGGTCGGTATAAACCTTGGCCGTGATCGGGTGATAGTTGCCGGTGCCGAAGTGCACGTAGGTGCGCATCGCGCCGCTCTCGCGGCGGACCACCATCGAGACCTTGGCGTGGGTCTTGAGCTCGATGAAGCCGAAGACCACCTGCACGCCGGCACGCTCGAGATCGCGCGCCCACTGGATGTTGGCCTCCTCGTCAAAGCGCGCCTTGAGCTCCACCAGCGCCATGACCGACTTGCCGGCTTCCGCCGCCTTGGCCAGGGCCGCCACGATCGGCGAGTCCTTGGAGGTGCGATAGAGCGTCTGCTTGATTGCCACCACGTCCGGGTCGTTCGCGGCCTGCAGAACGAACTGCACGACGACGTCAAAAGACTCGTAGGGGTGGTGGACCACGATGTCCTTCTGGCGGATGGCCGCGAAGCAATCCCCGCCGTGATCACGGATGCGCTCCGGGAAGCGCGCCATGAAGGGCTTGAACTTGAGGTCCGACCGCTCGTCGAGGATCAGGAGGCGCGTATCGGAATAGCCGACAAGGCCGGCGCATTCCACGATGGCGTCACGGTGGACGTCCAGCTCCTCGGCAATGAATTCGCGCAGTGACGGCGGGGTCACGGCATCGACCTCCATGCGGATCACTGAGCCGCGACGGCGGCGCTTGAGGGCGCTTTCGAAGACGCGCACGAGGTCTTCCGCCTCTTCCTCGATTTCGAGGTCGCTGTCGCGGATCACCCGCATGACGCCCTTGCCCGTCACCTCATAACCGGGAAACAGCCGCGGGATGAAGAGGCCCAGCATGTTCTCGAGCGAGATGAAGCGAACCGAGCCCTGTCCCTCCAGCGCGGGAAGCCTGACGAACCGGTCGAGCTGCTGAGGAATGGGGATGAGGGCGTTCATGCTGCCACCATCCTTCCGTCGCTTCAGCTCGAGGCAGATGATGAAGCCGCGGTTCGGGATGAAGGGGAACGGGTGTGCGGGATCAATGGCGATGGGCGTGACGACGGGAAGGATCTGCTCCAGGAAGCGCTGGTCGAGCCAAGACTTCTCATGCGCCATCAGATCGGTGCCATCGGTGATGACGATGCCGTTCTGGGCCAGTTCCTGGGTGAGGTGGATCCAGCGCCGGTCCTGCTCGGCCATCAGTTCCTGAGCCAGTGCGCGCACGCGGTCGAGCTGCTCCTGGGCAGAGAGGCCGTCATCGCTCAGCTGGGTGAGCTTCTCGCGCACCTGGCCGACGAGGCCCGCCACGCGGACCATGAAGAACTCGTCGAGGTTGTTGCCCGAAATCGACAGGAAGCGCAGGCGTTCAAGCAGCGGGTGGGCGGTGTTGCGCGCCTCTTCCAGCACCCGCATGTTGAAGCCCAGCCACGAGATCTCGCGGTTGATGAAGCGCTGCGTGTCCTCAACCGTGATGGCATCGGGAATAGAAATCTGCTCGTTCATGTTGCCCTTTCGGAGCACGGTGGTTGAGCGGCACTATAACAGGCTCACGACGGTTGGGTGAACCTTCGCCATGAACAGGGTTATCGGGCCCGCCGACCCGCGTGACACGTTCTTATTGCTTGCCTTTATTCCTAGTCTGTGCTATATAGTCGAAGAAACGTGCCTTCTGCTGATTGACATCGTGAATCTGTCTTTTCAGGCTCCGCCGGGGCCTCGACCTCGCGTTCCGACCCGTGTGGCCACATGGGGGAGCGCTGGCGGAGCCCTGCCGGAGGGCACCCCCGGGTTACTCCTCCGGGAACAGCCCGGGCTCGGTCATGCGCTGCAGCGCGCGGGCTGCAAGCGCGCGGCTGACCGGGGTTTTCTCGGCCAGTGCGAGGGCGTCCAGCTCTGCCACGATGGCGCGCGCGGCATCAAGCGAACGCGGCATGCGCAGCATGAGGTAGGAAATCACCGGTTCCTCGACGCCGATCTGCCGGTCGGCGAAATGCTTAACCAGCACGCCGCGCAGCAGCGCATCGTCCGGCGGGTCCAGCCGGGCCACCGCCAGTGCCCTGAGACGCGAGGCGAGGTCGGGCAACTTCACCGTCCACTGGGCGGGATCGGACGCCGAGGCGATCAGCGTGTGGCCACCGGTCTCGCGCGTCAGGTTCAGGAGGTGGAACAGCGCGCGCTCGTCCAACGCGTCACCCGGCGCATTGTCGATGGCCAGGGCACCAGTCTCCAGCAGCTTGTCAGGTGGTTCGCGACCAAGTGCTGCCGCCGACACGAGCCGCGCGCCCGACGCCTGGCGCCAGACCTCGAGCAGGTGCGTCTTGCCGCTGCCGCCGTCACCAACCAGCACCACGACATGGTGTGGCCAGTCCGGGTAGCGGTCGATCATGGCCACTGCCGCCGCGTTCGAGGGTGTCACCAGAAAGTCGTCACGTCCCAGAGCGGTGCGCAGCGGCAGGTCCAGCACCAGCTGTCGGCTCATGCCGGGCGGTTCTCGACGGATTTGGCGGCATCGGACACGGGCGAGCCATCGGCGTCCTCAAACCCCAGAAAAAGCCGGCTGGCCAGATATTGCTTCAGGGCGAAGCGGACGAGCACGCCCGCCGCCGCGGCCAGCGGTACGGCCAGCAGCAGACCCACGAAGCCGAAGGCATAACCGAAGGCGAAAAGGGCGAACATCAACCACACTGGATGCAGGCCGATGCTCTTTCCGACCAGCTTGGGCGACAGGAAATTGCCCTCGAGGAACTGGCCGACGGCAAAGATCGCCACCACCACGCCGATCGACCAGTAGTCGGGCCAGAACTGGAACAGCGCCACGCCGATGGCCAGGACGCCGCCGGTCATCGCCCCGGCGTAGGGGATGAAGGTGAGGGCACCGGCCAGAAGACCGATGGCGAGGCCAAACTTCAACCCCGCGAAGCTGAGGCCGGCTGCATAGAAGATGCCCAGCAGCAGGCAGACAGTGCCCTGCCCCCGGATGAACCCCGCCATCGCGGCGTTCACGTCGCGACCCAGCTCGCGCACCGTGTTGACGTAGTCGCGCGGGACCCAGCTGTCGATGGTGTCGATCATGCGGTCCCAGTCGACCAGCATGTAGAAGGCGACGATCGGGGTCACCACCAGCAACGACACCAGATTGACGAGCGCCAGACCGCCTGACAGCAGCGTCTTGAGCACGCTGAGAATCCAGTCGGCCGCGTTGCCGGCAAACTGCGTGATGGAACCCTGTATGTCCGCGCCGCTCTTCGACACGGCGTCCTTCATCCAGGCGGGAGCCCATTCGTTGAGACGGATGGAAAAGGACTGCACAAGGGCCGGGAGTTCGCCCGCGAAACGCCCGATCTGGTCAACCAGCATCGGCACGAAAATCACCAGCGCCGTCACCAGCAGGAAAAGCGCCACGATGACGATCAGCAGCGCCGCCATGAGCCGAGAAAGCCCCCAGGACTGCAGTCGGTCGGCAATCGGATCGAGGAAATAAGCCAGCACGAAGCCGGCAAGGAACGGCAACAGGATGGGACCGAGCAGCCAAAGCGCAAGCCCCAGCACCGCAAAGGAGGCGACCCAGATCAGAACTTGTCTCTGCAGTGTCACGGCCGGTTGTCCCCTTCGGGCTGCTCTGCCATGTGGCGCAGCCAGGATGCGAGATAGGCCGCCCCGGACAGCGCAGTCAACAGCGCAACTGGGATGCTGCCCCAGTCCACAGGCATATCCAGCGGTTTTCCCAGCGCCGCGGTGCCGAGAACCACGACCACCAAGACGATCTGCGCCACCGTGTTGACCTTGCTCACCATCAGGGGCCGCACATGCACCGGGTGGTCCATCAGCCGCGACAGCAGCACGGCGCCAACGATCAGCGCATCACGCGACACCACCACGATCACCAGCCAGGCTGGGATGAGCTTGAGAAAACCCAGCGTGACGAAGACCGAGACGAGCAGCGCCTTGTCAGCCAGCGGATCGAGATAGGAGCCGAGCCTGCTGCGCCAGTCGAAACGGCGGGCCAGGTAGCCGTCGAGCCCGTCCGACACCCCGGCCACCACGAAGGTGGTGAAAGCATAGCCATAGGCCCCGGAAATGAGCAGCCAGACGGTGAGCGGCACCAGCAGCAGCCTCACGACCGAAATGAGGTTGGGGATTTTGTGCATGGCGCCCTGCCCCTCACATGGGCTGGATCAGCCAGCCGCCGCCACCCTGGGTCAGGCTGAGGCCGACGCGCTCGAGGTTGCCCTGAAGCTCCTCGAGGCTGCGGGTATAGACGAGCCGGATCACCGCGCCGCCGAAATCCAGGCTCGAGAGGTCGACGGCCGAGACGTTCGGCGTGTTGAGGATGCGGGAGCGGATGGCGTTCCACTCGCGCGGCGAATTGAAGGGGACGGTGACAGCCAGCGACTGCGGCGTGTTGTTCTTGGCCGCCTGAGCTTCAGCCACAGTTACGGCCTGGGCCTGATAGGCCTTGTTGAGCACCTTCTGGAAAGCCAGCACGGCGGCGGTTTCCGCCGGCAGCACGGTGCCATCCCCGGTTTCCTCAGGCACGTAGACCTTGTTGATGTTCACTCGACCAAGCTTGGTGTCACCCTCGATGAAGACATGGAGGCCGCCACCCTCGGCGGGCTCCGCCTGCGCCACCAGCAGGCTGGGCGCGTCATAGCGCTTGCGGATGGCCTCGAGTTTCACCGCATCGCCATTGAGCGCGTCCGCGGTGGCAAGAGCCTCCGTGTCCTCGAGGTCACCGAGCGGGATGATGATCGGCACCACACCCTGTTCGCCCTTGAGGTCGATCCACGCCTGGCGCCACGGATTGTCCTCCCACAGCTTCGGACCCTCGGGAGACCGGAACACCGGAATGACCAGCACCGGATCGGCCTGCTGGCTCGGAACCTCGACGTTGTAGCCGGCCAGGAACTTTTGCATCTTGGCGGGCAGGAACCGCACCGTGAAGGTGCCGATGTAGCGCCCCGGCGCGGAGGTTTCCTTCTCGATCGACAGCGAGCGCAGGAAGGGGGCGATGTCCTCTGACTTGAACTTCTCCTTCAGCTGCGCGGCAAGCTCCGCCGAGCCCAGCCGTTCGACCAGCTGGAAGAAGGCCTTCACCTGCACGTCCATCAGGGCCTGGTTCTTGGCGGAGCTGGCATCCGTCGAGGTCACGTCGACCTCCACGCCCTGCACGGCGAAGATGCTCGTTTCCACAGGGCCACCCGCCATGGCCGGCAGGATGAGGGCGGCCAACCCCAGGAACCCGGCAAGAGCCGCCGCGACGGCGCGGCCCTGCAACATGCGAATGACGTTCAAAATGCCGGTCCCAACTTTCCACACACCTGTCCGGCGTCCCTTCCGCGCTTTATTCCATCAGCAATTCGGGCTAAGGACGCCCCAACGGGCACCTCCACCAGAGATTTGGGGCAAACTAGCGGCATGAGCAAAGCGAAACAAGCAGCAGGAAAAGGCATCAGCTACGCCGATGCCGGTGTGGACATTTCCGCGGGAAACGCCCTTGTGGAGGCC
>CAMDBX010000159.1 GCA_945889445.1 Rhizobium sp. Q54 | reverse complement strand
AAAATCTGGTTCAAGACCGCCTCTATCAGCTTCGCAAGCCCATCCTGACCGCTCAAAAGTCCTGGCAAGAGATCCTTGCCGACGTTAACATCATACCCAGCCATCGCTTCGCTCCTTCGGTGAAAAACGTCTCAGAATCGTCTTCTACCGAGCCGTAGCGGTGGCTGCCCACCTCCGAATTTACAGCACTTTACGGACGTAACCGGTGGCAACCGTGCTCCCGTTCCAATCTGTTGTGGAGCCCAAGCCCAAGTTTTCCTGGGCTATCGCAGGACTGCGGGCATGGAGCAGGTTGGATGAGAGAGCCTCTCGCGCACCGGAAGGAAGATGCAAAGCATGGCAGTTAGACCACAAGAAAAATACGCTATTTCAACGGGTTAATGCCGCCGTACTTTTTTCGCGCAGTCAGGAGCTTTGGAGAATGTCGGGCAGAGAGAGACCAAAATCGGCCTCTTGACAAATCCGGCAGTCAGGAGTTTTTCGCAAAGAAGCCCGCAAATACTGGCGATTTTGAGCGCTCGGAATTCGAGGAGAGAGCTTTGCCCGAGGGCAAAATGGCGGAGGAAGAGGTGCTGGAAACCAACGCTCTCGGCGGGGAGAAGCGAAGCTGTTGGGGACAATGCGTAAACTGGGCTCCGGAGCAATTTTCGAAGGATTGCGCACTTTTGCGCCGGGTAGAGACTGCCCACAGTCAAGGACTCGGTAACCGGCAATGCTGGGGTTCGAATCCCGCGCCAGGATCCAAACCTTGTTGAGACCTAAGACCTGATTTGGATAGTGCAACCCCGCTTGACCGCGTCCATTGAGACGAAGATCCGAAACATCCACACGTTGCCCCCGCGTTTCCCGACAAGATCAAGGAGGAAATGCGCTGCATCGCGCAGCTCACCGGAGATCCTCTCTTCGATCGCGCGCCCAATCGCATCAAATCATCTGACCACCGACATTTCTGTAACCTCATTACTGTAGGCGTAAGAGTGGCAACATCATTGCAGGAACTCCTTGATCACGGTGCCTGCCGATGTTCGCTCCCATGCATCTGGCTGTCGCGATCATCCTCGCGCCATACGAATCATAAATGCACGCTATTTCAATTTTGAATTGGCCGCAGGAACCATCTCCACTTAGTGAATTGCTATGTCGACGCACGACTAAGCAAGACCTGCGAATGAGGTACACCAGATGGTGAACTGGACTGAACCATCTCGCACAAACAAAATGACGGTCGGTAGAGTATTTCCCTACCAAGTCGGATTTACCAGTCCTCCCTGTTACTTTGATCCCGCACTGGTTGACTTTTTGAAGGTCTCACCTGATACCATCGGTGTGCAGGCGCGTATGCTTCATGTTCCCAACTACGCCTTTGGACTGGAACAGCGTCTCGACAACTTCGGACTACTCGAGGAAGTCGTAGCTTGCATGGCAGCTAGCGGCGCCGATGTCGTCGGTCAACTTGGAACAAACTGGTCCCACGCTGGCAACAGAACACCAGATGAGATTTCACGCTTTTGCAATCGCGTCAGCGAGACATACGAAACACCTTTTCATATGGCAGGCTATTGCCTGATAGAGGCACTGCAAGCGCTTAACGTAGAAAGAATTGCAATCAACGCAGTCTATTCGTGGCCTGACTGGCGGGACGGGATCGCCAGATTCCTGGCTAGTGCCGGATTCGACATTGTCTATGCAGGCAACTTTGTCGATCAGGGATTTTATTCGGATATTGCAGAGTGCAACAAACAGATTTGGACATTTCCCTATGAGCTAGCAGAAAAGTCGATGCGCTATGTCGCGGAGAAGGCGAGAAACGCTGAAGTGATTGTGGTTTCCGGCGCTCCAAGTTTTCGCTGTGCTAATGGGATGCTGCAGCGGATCATAGGCCTGATGCCTGAGCTTGAAGCATCCATTGGAAAGACGATTATCGCTTCTGATCTAGCCCTTTACTGGAGGGTGTATCAAACTCTTAAGCTAAGACCCATCAAGGAATTGGGACATCTCATGTCGATGCTACGATAGATGTGACAATGACAAACCTGAAACCAATCCTCGTACTCTGGTCTACTCCCCGGTCGACATCAACGGCATTCGAGTGGATGATGCGGATGCGCGGGGACATGACGTGTTTTCATGAGCCGTTCGCTCAGGTGTGGTGGCAGGGAGACGAAGCTCGCTGGCCCAGAATCAAGCCGGATAGTCCAAGAATACCGGGCCTTACATTCAAGGGAGTGAGTGATCAGATCCGACAGGCAGCAAGGGTGCAACCTGTTTTTGTCAAGGACATGGCAACGCATGTAGATCATCTGTGGGACGATCCGGATTTCCTCGGTCCATTCACGAATTCATTTCTGATCCGTCACCCCGCTAAGGTACTGACGTCCATTTTTGCTCGAGCACCCGAGTACACATTGAAGGAGTTGGGATTTGTTGATCAACACAAATTGTTTCGAAAACTCTGCGATCGCGATGGAAGGGCCCCACCAGTCATTGATAGCGACGATCTACTCGAGAACCCCTACGGGATGGTGGAAGCTTATTGTAAAGCGGTCAACATACCATTTGTTCCGCAGGCCCTGTCGTGGGAGCCTGGAACTCGCGCAGAAGTCAGCTGGTATGATCATGGATCATGGCACGACAACCTGAAGGCATCTGATGGCTTGAAGCCGCAACCGCGGCGACACCAACCAAAAGTTACAGACATGTCAGATGAATGGAAAGGTTTTTACACACATATCTTACCACTCTATGAGGAACTTTACCAGAATCGACTTTTCGCGGAGAGCTCAGTGCCGGGCTAGAGCAGACTGGGGCATCGCGCTCATCCTGCATTTCCTCCTAAGCTTAGTGTAAGCCAATCAACCACCCCGTCAATATCGCTCTGAATGTCCATCAGGCCACAACCAGACTCTTTATGGGGCGTTGACGGCGCTTACACACCAATGCCTTCGAAACACTGATCAGACCATTGCCCTTACAAGAACGAGTGCGCTCTTCACAGGAGTCTATACACAGTATCTATAATCGTACTCGAAAGAGAGCTCGCTGCCGAAGCTCCTGAGATGCAGTTGTTTCCACAGTAGGCGAATGCAAGGTGGCTGGCCGGGTCGCAAAAGCCCACGCTGCCTCCGATACCGTAGAACCCAAAACTGCCCGGGTGGCCCCCAAATGGATAAACCTCATTAGATAACTGAAAACCAGCGTTGTAGCGGGCGTGGCTCTCCGAGAACCGGTCCATTCCCTGCCAGTGCTGAGAAGACAGATTCCGCACTCGGGCGGGCGACAAGAGCCGCACACCGCTGACCTCCCCATCACCAGCAAGGCAGGCGAAAAGCTTCGCGATTGCCCGTGCATTTCCGTGCCCATTCAGCGATGCGAACTCGAGCTTGCGCCAATTCTTCGAATTGAAGCTCTCATCCCGGGGCAGAGCCTTCCAGCAGCGGTAAACGGATGACCGGGTGTCATGCCGGAACGCACTTATGGTGCCATTCATCTCATTGACGAAGAACGGGCTGCAGCGATCGTTCTCTTCGTCCGAGAGGCCAAACCCGAACTCGATGCCTAGTGGAGCAACTACCTCATGTCGCAGGAAATGACCGAGTGTCTTGCCGGTCGATCGCTGAACAATTTCCTGGAGGATCGGTCCAAAGGTGAAGCTGTGGTATCCACCGTCAGTTCCCGGAATCCACTCGGGCGACTTGGCTTCGAGCGCACCGGTCATTTCCCGATGGCACCAGAGCTTCCCATCCCCCGCCGCATCCGAAAACATGAGCCCGGCCTGGTGGGAAAGAACCTGCCTGACGGTGATGCCGCTCTTTCCTTGCCCGCCAAACTCCGGCCAATAGTGAGCGATCGGCGCGTCAACATCGATCACACCTCTCTCGTGAAGCATGTGCATGCAGATGGACGCGACGGCCTTGGTCACGGAAAACACGCAGACCATCGTGTCCTCCTTCCACGGCTCCGAACGCTGGCGATCGATGTGACCACCCCAGAGGTCAACGACTGTTTCGCCTTCTACCATCACGCACAGGCTGGCGCCCAGGTCCCTATAACCTTCCACGCTCACGGTGTTGAAGTTCTTCTCGAAAGCCGCGAGAACACGCTCGTATTTGCTTGCGCATGTGCCGGAGGCTCTGATCGTATCGTGGGAGTGCAAGTCTTTCGCGCCTTCAGACATCGAAGACCGGAAAGTACGGCCATTCGACAATTCTCTTCTTCAAGTCGAGATGACGCAGCCGCTCCATGTCGGCGGGGGTGAGCGAGATGTCACGCGCCTTTAGGTTTTCCGAAATCTGGTCTCTCGCCGTCGTCGTGGACAGGACAACGTGGCCCTCGTGAATGAGAAACGCCAGCGCGATCTGACCGACCGTGGCGCCATGCGCATGTGCGATGTCGAGGAGTGTCGCGTGCGGGCCAAGACCCGCCTCCGGCGCTCCGAAGACGGTACCCCGCGCCAGTGCACAGTAGGCGGTCGTCGGTATGCCGATCCGCCGGCAATGATCAACTATTGGACGGTTCTGCATGAAGACATGTACCTCGACCTGGTTCGTGGCCACGTTTCCCTTGCCGAGCAATTCCACGGCCCGGTCGGTCTGGGCGATCGTGAAGTTCGATATGCCGATGAGTCTAGCGAGCCCTGCCTGCTGAACCTGCAGGAGCTGCTCGAGATAGACTTCGATCGGTACCTCGTTCCACGGCGAGGGATAGTGGATCAGAAGCAGGTCCGCACAGGAACTGCGGAGTCGGTCCAGGCTGGCCCTGACACTGCCCAGCATCCGGCCGGACTCGTAGTTTCGCGGCGTGACCTTGGTAGTAACAAAGATCTCGCTGCGCGAAAGCCCCGAACGCTCGATCGCGATGCCACACGCCTCCTCGTTGCCATAACTCTGTGCGGTGTCGAAATGCCTATAGCCGCATTCGAGTGCAGTGGTCACCGCGGAAAGGGCGGCCTCCGGGGAGAGTGCGTAGAGTCCGAATCCGATGACCGGGATGCCATTTGGTGTCTTGACATCCTCGCTCATGTTCCCTGCGGCCTCCCGTGCCCGGGCAACGGCGGTTCAAAGCTCGCAGGAACTTGCTCGACGCGGAACGGCAAACCGCCATCGTCTTCGGCATCAAGGTTTCTCGCCGCGGAATGACCGCTGAAGATGGCCTCAGCGATAATGCCCGGAGTCCGGCAGTCTCCCACTGTGACTATCGAAGCGGACGTGCCTTGTGCTTTGGAAGAAAGTGCCTGGAGGTCGTGATAGAGCGCGTCATCTGACATACGCATGGTAACAAGCACCACGCCAGCCGCGGGGAACTGTTGCGCTGGCTCGCCGAACAGTCCCGAAATCTCGACGGTATCTGCACCAATCCGTTTGAGGTTGCTGTTGAGGATGATCCGCACACCAAGACTCACCAGGCGCTTGTGAATCTCGCTGTGTTCGAAAGTGAGCTGTGTCCAGGGTGAGACGTGGGACGATGCAGCGACGATCGTCACATCGCAGTTCTGTCGCGCTAGAAGCTCCGCAAGCGCCCCTCCCATGAAGTAGGAATCGTCATCGAATATCACGACGGGAGTCGCAATCATGGCGCCCGACAGGACATCATCTGGCGTGAACACGTGGCTTTGATCATGTCCTTGGATGGCAACATAGTTGGTTAGGCCTACCCCATCTCTGCGCCATGACGATCCCGTGGCCAGGATCACATGGTCGTGGCCCAGTTCGACAATTGACTCCGCCTCGAGCCTGCTCTCTCGGAAGATGGCGACATTGTCCATTTTCTGAAGCTGTCCCACGCGCCAGTCACGGACGCGGCTCCATTCCGCGAGCCCCGGAAGCCTCGCCACATGATTGATGTGACCCCCCAGTTCCCGGCCTGCCTCTGCGAGAGTGACATCGTATCCCCGTGCACCGGCTGCTCTCGCTGCCTCGAGGCCGGCGGGTCCTGCGCCAACAACAAGCACACGAGCACTTTTCGGCTTTGGCGGGATGATTTCCGGGTGCCAACCTCGGCGCCATTCCTCGGACATCGTAGGGTTTTGGGTGCACCGGATCGGTACGGACAATTGGTTGGAGGCAAGGCATACGTTACAACCGATGCATTCTCGAATGTCTTCGGGTCTGCCTTCTTCGATCTTTTTCGGTAGAAAGGGATCAGCGATGGAAGGCCGCGCGCAGCCGATGAGATCGAGGACACCGCGGCGGACCATTGAGACCATTGTGTCAGGGCTCGTGAAACGTCCGACGCCAACAACCGGCTTCGACGTCATCTGCTTGACGAAGGCGATACCTGACTCCTGCCAGCCCTCCTTGCGGAACCGCGACGTCAGCATGTCATCTGGTCCGCCGACATTCACATCCCACAGGTCAGGCATCTCGGCCAGCATCTCAATCACGGCGCGCCCGTCCTCCGCGGTGATCGCGGTAGCACCGCGATGCTCGTCGACGCAGAACCTCAATGCGATTGCGCATCTTCCGGCTGCGGCGTCGGCCACATCCTCCAAAGTCTCACGGAGAAGCCGAACACGATTCTCGATCTTGCCGCCGTACTCGTCCGTCCGTGAGTTGATGCGTGGTGAGAGAAAATCGGTGAAGACCGTAATGCCATGACTTACGTAGAGGTAGACGATGTCGAACTCGGCCTGGATGCAGCGGGCGACGGCTTGCCGATGCCATTTGCGCAGGTTACGGATGTCATCCTTCGACATGGCTCGCCCGTTGCCAGGGAAGTCCTGCCTGGGCAGGGGACGCGGCGATGGGCCCATCACGTTCATTCTGCTGAAATGATTGTGGGCTGTTAGGCCGGCATGTGCCAGTTCGCAACCGGCGAGGGCGCCATGACGATGTACCGCCTCGGTCAACATCAGGTTTGACCTGACGTCTTCGTCGGACCACATCCTCGATGCGCCGGCTGCAGGAGTGTCAGATGACGGATGGATCGAACACCATTCTGTGTTCACCACACCCCATCCGCCCTCGGCCTTCATACCCCGCATTGCAGCCTGCGTATGAGGAAGCACGGATCCGGATCCGTTACAGTGGGGAACCTGATAGAAGCGGTTCTTGGCCGTGACAGGCCCTATCTGAACTTGCTCGAAGAGGACATCATACCTCGGATCGCGCGTCACTATGGCTACCTCGTTGTCACGGCGGGAAAGTATACGACAGGCAGTGAACCTGGGAGGCGATGAGCTTGAGGCACATCGCTCCCCAGTTCAAGCTACTTGCCCCTGAAGATAGGCTCGCGCTTTTCTACAAACGCCCTGGGACCTTCTTTCCGATCTTCACTGGGAATCATCTTCTCGACCGTTTTGTATTGCTTCGCATTCACTTTGTTGAGGGCATCCTGGAACTTCTTGTCCTCAGCATCGCGAACGATATCCTTGGTCGCAGCAAAGACGAGAGGCGGTCCTTTCGCCAGATGGCGGGCAATCTCCCAAGCCTTTTCCATGAGTTTTT
>CAMDBX010000158.1 GCA_945889445.1 Rhizobium sp. Q54 | reverse complement strand
CCTGCAAAGGTGGTAACCACAGCGGTGCTGGTGATCTTCCGAACGGTCTGGCCTGAAACATCCGTTACAAAGAGATTGTTGCTGGCGTCCCGGCCAAGCCCCGTGGGCTTCGTGAAGTGGGCTGCGGTGCCCGTGCCGTCGGTTCCGCCCTGAGAACCTGCCGTACCCGCAAATAGGGTGACAGCCCCTGCCGAGGTCGCCTTGCGGATCGTGCTGTTATCCGTATCCGTGATAAATACGTTGCCGCCACTGTCCACCACAACACCCTGCGGGCGATTGAAGCGCGCCGCCGTGCCTGTGCCGTTGGTGCTGCCCGACGAACCGACTGTCCCCACGAATGCAGAAGAAACGCCAGCCGTCGTCACCTTCCGGATCACGTGGTTTTCCGTGTCGGTCACGTAGAGGGTAGTTCCTGCGATGGCTATGCCGGACGGGCCGTTGAACCGCGCCGCTGTGCCTCTCCCGACCGCAGAGCCCGAAACCAGCATCTGCCCTGCAAGCGTGGTAACCGCGCCCGCCGAGGTCACTTTTCGGATGAGGTTGTTTTTGCTATCCGTCACATAGATGTTGCCGGAACTGTCGATGGCGATACCATTAGGGCTATCGAAACGGGCCGCTGAGCCCGTGCCATTCGCGAAGCCGGGACCATCGACCGCACCGACAAACTGCGAGATCGAAGTCACGATGCCGGTACCCGTAAGCTGAACCGGCGTCGCAGCGCTCTGATAGGCGTTGGAGTTGATCGTGAGGGTAGCCGTATACGGTCCTGTTGCAGTGGGCGTGAACGTCAAGGTCTGCGAACAGGTCGCATTGGCAGCAATACTCGTGCAGGCTCCGGCCCTCGTGAAAGCAGCGGCATTCGTGCCAGACGGTGCAATGCTGCTGACGGTCATGCTCGCGGAGCCGACATTCTTGATGGTCAGGGTCTGGGTCGCGCTGGCCGTGTTGATGATCTGGTTTCCGAACGACACACTGGCAGGCGTGACCGAAATGATCGGTGCTGCAGCGCCGCCGGCTCCCGACAGGCTGATGACCGTCGGAGATCCCGGAGCATTCGACGCGATGCTGAGGCTCGCTGCTTTAGCGCCGATGGTCGTTGGCTTGAAGGTCGAGGAAATAGTGCAGGTCGAGCTGGGGGCCACCAATGTGCAGCCATTCGTCGAAGTGAAGGCGGATGCATCTGTTCCCGTAATCGCCACACCCGTCACCGATAGGTTCGTGGTGCCCGTGTTCGTGACCCTGACCACCGACGCAGCGCTGGAGGTGTTGATTGGCTGGCTGACGAAGGTCAGGCTCGTCGGAGAAATAGATATCCCCGGGCCAAGCTCAGTGTAGCGTTTCTGAACATCAGGAGCAGCGTTCCAATCACTGTCTCCGGCCTGCCTCGCAGTTACGACACAGGAACCTGCGGCGATCAGGCTCAGGATGTTACTGCTAACCGTGCAAATACTGGCCGTGCCAGTGTACGAAACCGTGAGACTCGATGACGCGACAGCCGTCAGCGTGAGGCTGCCACCAATAGCACCAGATAGGCTCTGGTCCCATGTGATCGTTTGTAAACCTTTGGCAACCGCAAACATCTGCGGCACATCGGTTGCGGCGTTGTAGTTGACGTTGCCAGTCTGGTTCGCCGTCACCGCGCAGGACCCTGCGCCTGCCAACCTCAACGTCGAGCCATTCACCGTGCAGATGTTTGCTGTGCCCGCATATGAAACAGGAAGACCTGAAGATGCGGTAGCCGTCAGCGTGATACTGCCGCCGACAGAGCCAGACAGGCTTTGGTTCCACGCGATCGCTTGTGAACCTTTGGCGACCGCAAACGTCTGCGGCACATCGGTTGCTGCGTTGTAGTTGGAGTTGCCTATCTGTTTTGCGGTCACCGCGCAGGACCCAGCGCCTACCAACCTCAACGTCGAACCACTCACCATGCAGATATTTGCTGTTCCCGTGTATGAAACAGGCAGACTTGAAGACGCGGTGGCCGTCAGCGCTATGCTGTCGCCGACAGAACCAGATAGGCTCTGGCTCCACGTAATCGTTTGTGAACCTATGGTAACCGTAAACGTCTTCGGCACATCTGCTGCGGCATTATAGTTGTGGTTGCCCGTCTGCTCTGCCGTCACGACGCAGGTTCCGACACCAACCAATCTCAACGTCGAACCATTCACCGAGCAGACACTGGCTGTGCCCGTATACGAAACAGCCAGGTCCGACGAAGAAGTTGCCGTCAGAGTGATACTACCGCCGACAGCTCCTACCAGGCTCTGGTTCCACGTTATCGTTTGCGAACCCTTGCCCACGATGAATTTTTTTTGCACGTCTGGCGCGGCGTTATAGTTCTCGTTTCCGGCTTGTGAGGCGATGACCGTGCACGGCCCAGCACTGATCTGGCTGAGCCTAGTTCCGCTCACAGAACAGGTTTCCGGTGTGCTGGATACATAAGTTACCACCAAGCCTGAAGTTGCCGTTGCATTCAGCGTGAGTGTGTCTTCCACAAAGCCGGATAGGTCCTGAGTCCAGTTAAGCAACTGTTGGCTCGTTAGAACCGTCTGCGTCAGAGACGAAGAAGTACTATCTTGGGTTTGAATAGTACTGCCATGGTTTGGATTAGATGAGGCGGTATAAACCGCTCTCAGTGAATGATCACCGATGGGCAGCGTCGTCGTCGTAAACTGTATTGTGGACAAGCCATAGGTTTCAAACGATCTAAGAAGCGTGGTCCCCTCATAGAAACCAATGCTCCCGAAGGGCGGATAGCCGCCTTCAGACGTGACAGAAGCTGTGAGGGTGACAAGCTGTCCAAGGGCGCTGGGGTTCAGGCTTGAAGTCAGCGATGTGCTCGTAGCAGCCGTGATCACAGTCTGGCTCAGTGGTTTCGAAAAACTACCCTGGTAGTATGTATCGCCACTATATGTCGCCGTGAGAGCTATATTGCCAACACTGAGAACGGCTTCAATGGAAGCATGACCACTTGAAACTGAGGCAGACTGAAGAAATGCACCGTTGGAGTAAAAATATACTGTTCCCGTCGGGGTCCCATTTGCTCCGCCTACCGTCGCTGTAATCGCCGTCTTGTTTCCAGATATCAGCGGATTTACGGACGACGAAAGCTCCGTTGTCGTCACTTTTGGGGGACCGGCGGAGATCGTCTGCGTCAGAACCGGAGACGTACTGTCTTGGGTTTGAATAGTACTGTCTTTGGTTGGATCAAATGAAGCTGTATAAACGGCTTTCAGTGAATGACCATCAGTAGACAGCGTCGTCGTCGCAAATTCGACTGTGGAATGGCTCTCGGCAGCTACCGATCCGAGAAGTGTAGCCCCATCATAGAAGCCAACTCTCCCGTAAGGCGGGTAACCGTCAGACGTGACAGAAGCTGTGAGGGTAACAAGCTGTCCAAGGGCGCTAGGGTTCAGACTTGATGTCAGCGATGTGCTGGTAGGAGCCTTGTTGACGATCTGGTTCAGTTCTGCCGAAAAACTACCCTGGTAGTCTGTATCGCCACTGTATGTCGCCGTGAACGCTACATTGCCGACACTGAGAGTGGCTTCAATGGAGGCTTGGCCATTTGAAACTGAGGCAGACTGAAAAAATCCACCGTTGGAGTAGAAGTATACTGTCCCCGTAGGGGTCCCATTTGCCCCGGATACCGTAGCTTTAATCGTCGTCTTGTTTCCGGATATCAGAGGATTTGCGGATGATGAAAGCGTGGTTGTCGTCTTTTCTGGGGAACCAGCGGAGACCGTCTGCTCAAGAATCGGAGACGTACTGTTTTCGGTTTGATCATATGAAGCGACATAACGGGCTATCAGTGCATGATGACCAACGGATAACGTCGTGTTTGTAAATTCTACTGTGTACTGGGGCGTTTCAGCCTGCGATATAGACACCGATCCGAGGAGCGTTGTGTCATCATAGAAGTCAACTCTCCCGTAGGGCGGGAAACCTTCAGACGTGATAGTAGCTTCCAGGGTAACAGGCTGTCCAAGGGTGCTAGGGTCCAGACTTGACGGACTTAACGTCAGCAAAGTACTCGTAGCGGCCTTAACCACAGATTGCTTCAGTATTTCCGAAAAACTACCCTGGTAGTCTGTATCGCCACTGTATGTAGCCGAGAAATCGCTCTCGCCAACACTGAGAGTGACTTCAAAGGTAGCTTGACCATTTGAAACTTCGGAAGTTCCAAGGAATACAGCATTGTAGTAGAAATATACCGAACCCGTAGGGGTCCCATTTGTTCCGCCTACTGCTCCGGCTACTGTCGCAGTAATCGTCGTCTTGTTTCCAGCTACTAGCGGATTTGCGGATGACGAGAGCGTCGTTGTCGTCGCTTCTAAGGGACCAGCGGAGACCGCGGCTCTTACCCCCGAACCATGAAAAAACAATGGTAGTATTGCCAAGCCGATTACGACCGCGGATACGACCTTCAAAAGCAAACGGCGCGAGATCGTTGTGAATGCCTTGTCGCCCATAAGACAAAGTCCCGCGCGCAGAATAACTGTAGGAACATCCATAGTTATCGTCCTGCCAGTTTCACCACCCGAAACTCTCCGATCGCCAGCGAAATAGGCGCCTTCCCTTCCGGGGACCTAGGCCCAGTCGACAACCAGCCATTGGACGTCTGAAAGTCAGCGTCCGAGAGACATTGAAGGTCTAGCCTATAAGATAGCCTTCGCGGTGTCTCCCGGACCATTGACCCGTTCAGTCGATGAAGTCGACCTTGCCTGATTCGAGGTCATAGACGGCGTAGACCACCTTCACCTTCTTCTCCTCGACGAGTTGCCTAACGATCCCGCTCAGCCTGACGACCTTCTCGGCGGTCATCTTGGCGCTCTCGCGTATGGTGTTGGCGACGAAGTCCCCCTCCTTGCCCATCTCGGCCCTCGCGGCTGGGAGGATAGAATCGATCATCGGGGCGATGAAACCGGGAAGCACGGCGCCAGTTTTGGCGACGTCGCACGCAGCCTTGATGGCGCCGCAGTTCGAGTGGCCCAGCACGACCACGAGCGGCGACCCGAGAACTGCCGCGCCATATTCGATGGTGCCGAGGACATCGGTGTCAGCGATGTTGCCGGCGTTCCGGCAGATGAAGAGTTCGCCCAGGTTGAGGCCGCCGAACACGAGCTCTGGCGGAACGCGTGAGTCTGCGCAGGACAGGATGGTGGCCCAGGGCGCCTGGCCTTCCACGAGATCCGAACGCCGCTTATCAAGAGCGTTCGCGCAGAGTTCGGGAGATTTCATGAAGTTTGCATTGCCTTCCTTGAGCTTGGCAAGTGCAGCGTCGGGGTCAAGCGAGGTGGGCAGCAAGCCTGCGGCACGGGCTGGTGCCGGGAGGGCAGAGAGTGCCAGCGCGCCTGCGGCGGCGCCGGCCGCGGACAGGGTCAGGAACTTGCGGCGGGACTGATCAATGCAGGACTGGCACATGGCTTCTCTCCTTAGGGCTTTTTTAAAAATACCTACCCATTATTTCTTGCGAAGCGTAAGTCGTATAACTACTAGTGTTCGTATAGCACAATAAATATATCAACTCCGACAAAACTGAGTAGTTCTACGGTTGCAGAAGTCCCAATTCGACTATTTCATTCGATGATCTGACTAAGAATATTTGCGCGTGACTGGTGCGATCATCCGAAAACTTTGCAGCCAAGTCATTCCTCGTATCCATTGCCCTTTCTGCAAGCGTGCTTCTGAGTGGCGCTGACCCTGCTTGGCCAGTCAGGACCGCCTCATTGAGATCATGTCCCAAAACGTTGAGTTAGCAAAGAAGCCTTTCGCGCATAGCGGAAGAGTACAGCGATAAGAATACGGGGAATAGGACGTGGGTACGATGTTGAGAAATGTTAAGGGCGGCACGTCTTCACTTGCTGTCGGAGTGTTGATGATTGCTCTTGCTAATTCAGCAGTAGCTGATCCCTTGGCTCCATTTGTCCCCTTGAAAACAGACACGCCAGTGACGAAGGACACCGTTGCTGATGGTAAATGTTCTGGCCAGTTCACGAATCTCATCAATCAGTATACGGTTGATGCGAATAAGTTGTCATCTGATGCCACTAAGCAGGAGTCGACTGCGAACGGCTTGGACTTGGTTACAGGGACATACGATGTAGCTAGTTCCGCCGCGGATGCTGCGCTTATGATTTCAGCAGGATCATCTATGACAGCGGCGGGTGTGGCAGTGGGGTTTGGCGGAGTTAACATGCTCGTTCCAATCGCAGGGTCAGTAGCTGCCAGTCCCTTTATGGTCACTGGCGGCACGGCTCTGGGTGTCGCCGGTGGAGTTATAACTTCGATAGGTGCAAAAGATGTCGCAGATACAGCAAATGATGCTGCCAAATTAGCATCTTATTCCTTAAATGTCGCTGCGTCAGCTCAGAACGAATTGGCGGTGAAGGCAACTGATGCGGCCATGGACTTGCAACTCACCGCAGATAGTTTGGATAGCTGCAACGAAACCTTTACGGGGTCGGTCGTGGTGGAAGATGGAGGCATCAGCGTGAACGGCGCCTCAGTTTTCAAGAACGATGTCAACTTCGAGTCAGCCATCGGGCTCAAGGGCGGCCTTTCCGCCTTTGACGGTGCTATCACCATTGGCAATGCCGATCTCAAAACCTATCAACCTGGTATAGCCATAGGCGGCGGTGCCTTCGCCGGCGCCGGCACGGGCGGCACCCCCGCAACGACGGGCGACGCCAGCGCCATCGCCATCGGCAACGGCGCGAATGCAACTGCCGTGGATTCGCTGGCACTCGGCACTGCCGCGTCCGCCACCGGTGAAGGTGCCACGGCAATTGGCCGGAATTCCCTCGCCGAAGGTGATGACTCCGTCGCGCTGGGCTCCGAGGCCTCAGCAACAGGTGAGTCCTCCATTGCCATCGGTGAGAATGCCTCTGCAACGGAACTGGGCTCAATCGCTGCAGGGCTCGGCTCGTCTGCGGAGGGAGAATCCGCAACCGCCATCGGTCAAAATGCCAGCGCGTCCGCCTTGGGCGCGGTCGCGATGGGGCTGGATGCAAGCGCCGAGGCAAAGCAATCGACTGCTGTCGGCGCGGGCTCTCAGGCCTTGGCGGACGGAACTACCGCAGTCGGCGCGGGTGCCATGGTGTTCGCCGCGGCGGGCCCTGGCTCCTTCGCGGGCGGAAACTCGCGCGTGCTCAGCGGCCGCGGCGCGGTTGCCGTTGGCGACCAGAATAACGCTTCCGGAGACGGCGCGGTCGCGATCGGTGACCCCAACAACGCAACGGGCACGGGCGCCACCGCAATCGGCGCGGACAACACCGCAACGGGCGACGGCGCCGTAGCGACTGGTGGCACCAACACAGCAACGGGCACGGGCGCCAACGCGAGCGGCGCGGGCAATACTGCAACGGGTGAGGGCGCCATCGCCATTGGCCAGCAGAACAGCGCTACGGGAAAATCCGCCATCGCCATGGGTAGCAATGCCACAGCGTCGTCGGACGGCGCGGTTGCCATCGGCTCAGGCTCCACCGCTTCTGGAAATGGTTCCGTGGCGCTGGGCGCGGGCGCGACGGTAAATGGCCACAACCAGTCAACCGCAATCGGTGC
>CAMDBX010000157.1 GCA_945889445.1 Rhizobium sp. Q54 | reverse complement strand
CGGTGACTTGAGAAGCCACGATCATGCAAACCTCTTTGTCTCCGGCTCGTCAGTCTTCCCAACATCAGCGACGGCCAATCCAACCCTGACGATCGCAGCATTGGCACTCAGGTTGGCCGACACGATAGCAGCGTCTGCTCAACAGTAGCCAACCGAACAATTGCAGGGGTTATCTTCCATAAGCGGCCTTTGAGACGATCAAGCACTAGCCGCGCCAAAGCCGGATCTCAGGCTTACAGAGACTTTCCGCACGCATCACCGCTTGCGCCCCCATCTTCAGTGGTCTCTCGATACGAAGTCCGAGCTGCTCCTCGCGCAAGCCCAGGACATGTCGGGGACATTCCAGGCGCATCTGCAAGAAGACATAATAAGCCTACTATTGGAAAAAATATTGGCTATGTGGGCAGTCTCCGCCGAGGAACTCTCTGCTTTTCTGCAGGGAATTTGAGCGGGGTCAGCCCAAGAATGAAGATGAACTCTGCCAATTACCATGCAGTTTCGGAGATTTAGACGGCGAATTCCCTGCTTGCCGGAGCAGGGAATTTTTCGGGGCACAGCAGGGAAGCCATGACGCAAGAAAAGGGAGTTCGGTCTTGAATCAATAAGTCCGGCCCGGGGAACATCGCGCACCAGGTTTCGCCCGTTGCAAAGGGTCATCGTGACGCCCGAAGCCCCCGTTTGGCACGGCGCAAAGAATTTGCATTCTGCGAAAATGCCAGCGCCATGCTCCCACTCAACTGCCACGGGATATTTCGATCCGTTCTGCCGGGGCATGACGTCCGCCCAGACCGATTGAAGTCGGCGCATTTGTCTTGATGTTCGAAGCGTTCGGCATGGCAGCCTCGATGAGCTTCCGAAGCAGTCTGGACACTGACCTCACCAAGGCGAGCGCTGCACTCCCCGACAATACCGATCGATCCATTCCGCAGTACTGAAACCACGGTAGGCGCACCTAGAATTGCTCGGATTTTGAGCGCTATTTCTGACGCTCAAGTAGCGCGAAGAATACCACAGTCATCGCCAGAACGATCAGCAGTAGAGCGAAGGAGGCGGCCGCGCCTTCATTCAACGAAAGGCCGAGGAATGCGCGGCGATAGGCGAAGAAACTCAAGACCTCGGTCGATGTGCCCGGGCCGCCGCGGGTGAGCACGTAAGGCAGATCATAGGTGCGGAACTCATTGATCAGTTGGATAACCACGGTGATCATCGCCACCGGGCGCAGCATGGGGAGCGTGATGTTCCAGAACTGCTGCCAGGGCGAGGCGCCATCGACCTCGGCTGCCTCGTACGGATCCTTCGGCAGCGAGGCAAGTCCGGCGGCGAGGATTAGCACGACGAAGGACACTTGCTGCCAGATGTCGATGCCCGCCATGGTCCAAAGTGCGAGATTGACGTTGCCCAGCCAGTCGACGGGCGCTCCCCCGAGGCTTTCGATAACGTGATTCACGATACCCATATTGGGCTGCAGCAGCATGCGCCAGATCAACGCCACGCTGACGGGCGACATGGCCATGGGAATGGTGAGGAGTGCGAAATAGACGGGCTTCATCTTCACCGTGCGGTTCAGCATGAGCGCGATGCCGAGGCCGAGCACGAATTCACCTGCGACCGTGACCACAGAGTAGATTACGGTGAGCCTGGTGGCGCCCCAGAAACCGGGATCGGACATCACCGTAATGAAATTGTCGAGGCCCTTGAGCGGCAGGAGCTGCGGGTGCAGCAGCGTCTGCGAGGATAGCGCCATGACGAGTGCATAGACCAGCGGGAAGCCCATGACGATGGCCAACGCCGAGAACCCGGGCAGCGCGAAGGCCCAGCCCGTTCTCCATTCGCGATGCTGACGCCTCAGCCAGTTCATGTGCCCGTCCGAAAGGGGGGCCCGGGCACGACGCCCGGGCCCTGCTCTGCTTACTTCTTCATGAGATCAGAGAGGCCGTCAGCCGCTGCCTTGAGCGCATCCTCGGGCTTTGACTGGCCGCCAGCGGCATTCTGCAACTGTGTACCGAGCACGTCCTCATACTGGGCGGAGTAGGTGAAGATCGGGAAGGACTTGCCGCCCGCCACGATGGCCATGGCGTCCTTGTAATAGGGATACTTGGCGAGTACTTCGGCGTTCTCGTAGACGGCGGTCGAGACGGGCGCATGGCCCTGCAGCGCGCGCTTCACCGCGATCTCAGGGCTCTGCACCCACTGGATGAACTTCCAGGCGGCGTCCTGCTCTTCGGGCGTGGTGTTCTTCGGGATGCCCCAGCCCCAGCCGCCGCTTTCACCCGATCCGCCGGGCATGGTGGCAAGCTTCACCTTGCCCGCAACCTTCGGGCACTTCTCGGCATTGTCGATCTGCGGCAGCATCCACCAGTAAGTGACCATGGAGAAGGCCTCGCCCGAGCACATCAGGCGCAGCGTATCGTCAAGCGTTGCCGAGAGCGCGCCCTGCTGCGCGCCGTTGTTGATGTTGTCGGTGTAAAGGGTGAGCGCCTTCGCACCCTCGGGGCTGTTGAGGGTAACTTCGCCCTTGTCGTTCACATAGCTACCGCCCGCCGAGAACAGGTAGTTAGAGAACTCCATCGAGTTCGGGTCACCACGCTGGCCCTGCATGGCCGCACCGGCCACACCGGCATTGGCCTTCATGAACTTCGCTATCTGCACGTACTCGTCAAGCGTGGTCGGAGCCGTTAGATCCTTGCCGAACTGCGCCTTGTAGGCGTCCTTCAGCTTCTGGTCCTCCAGCAGGTCCGTGCGGTAGATGAGGCCCATCGAATAATTGTACATGGGGATGAGCGAGGTATTGGTGGGCGTGCCGCCCAGCAACGTGAAGGTGGAGGGGATGAAGCCCGAGGTGTCGAACTTCGACTCTGCGATCAGTGGAGAGAGGTAGAGCAACCAGCCGGCCTTGGGGAATTCTCCCGCCCACAGGAAGTCGACCTCGAGGAGGTTATACTCGCTCTTCGGTGCGGTGAGCTGCGGCACCAGCTTGTCGTGCATGTCGCCGTAGCCGACCTTCTCGAACTCGACCTTGATGCCGGTCTGCTTTTCAAAGTCGGGCAGAAGGCCCTCGATGATCTGGGTTTCGGGCACGTCCTCCATGAGGGCGCGCAACGTTACTCCCTCGGCATGGGCAAGACCGGAGGCGGCGATCAGCGCGGCGAAGCTCGCAGCGGTGAGAACGGAACTGAGTTTCAACATGTTTCCTCTCCTGTTGTTATTTGACAGAGCCAAAGGTGAGGCCCTGGACGATGAATCGCTGGATGAAGCGCGAAGCGATGATGAGCGGCAGGATGGCCAGCACCACCCCTGCCGAAACCTTGCCGATCTGAATGCCGTTGGATGTCTGCAACGAAGCGAGCGCCACAGGAATGGTGGCCGTTTTCGAGCCCGTGAGCACGAGTGCAAAGAGGAACTCGTTCCATGACAGGATGAAGCCCAGGACGCCGGCTGCCGCGAGTCCCGGCAGCGATACCGGCAGCACGATGCGCCAGAAGGCGCCCCAGGCCGTGGTACCGTCGGTCATGGCCGCCCATTCGAGATCAACCGGAATGCCTTCGAAGAAACCCATGAGGATCCAGGCGAGGAAGGGAATGTTGAGCGCCGCATAGACGATGGTGAGACCGGTCAGCGACTGCGTGAGTTCCATCGACCGCAGGATGGCGAAGGCCGGCAGCACGAGGGCGACAGGCGGCAGCATCTGCAGCGACAGGACGAGGAAGCGACCAAAGCGGCCACCGGTCTGGAAGCGGGCGAAAGCATAACCCATGGCAGCGGCAAACGGCAGGGCGATGATGACGGATCCCAGTGCAACGATGATCGAGTTCAGGTAAAAAGTGCCGAAACGCTTCTGCCCGAACAGGCTCTGGTAGTTCTCCAGCGAGAAGGCAGGGAAGACATCGGTGCTGTAGGCCATGCTTTCGGGCACGAGGCTGGTTCTGAGCACCCACAGGGGTGGCAGCAGGATGAGCGCCACCGCGAGCCATAAGCCGGCATGGAGCCCGAAGTGCCTCATGCGTGCCTCCGCAACAATGCGGGCGCGGCGCGCGGGCGGGGAATGGCCTTGCCATCCTCCGGGGTGAATAGATGCATTGGGGTGAGATCGGCGTAGAGCGTGACACTCTCGCCGGGCTGCGCGCTGTAGTGCCGGGACAGGCGCGCTGAAACCTGCGTGGGGGCCCCCGCAAGGCGGCCGATCAGGATGTTTTCAGGGCCCAGAGCCTCCACTGCTTCGACCTGGAGCGTAAGCGGGGCAGAGCTATCGCCATTGGGCGCGGCATGGAAATCCTCGCTCCGCAGCCCGAAGATGACAGGCTTTCCGGCCCATGCGGCGTAGGCTGCGCGAAAGGCGGCGGGGATGGGCAGCATCGCGCCATCTGTTCTGAAGGCAAGGCCGTCGCCCACCTCCACCAAGCGGCCCGACACGAGGTTCATCGGTGGGCTCGCCAGGAAGCCTGCAACGAAGGTGTCCGCCGGGTTGGCATAAACCTCAAGCGGCGGACCCTGCTGGATGAGTCGACCATCCTTCATGATGAAGATGCGGTCGCCCATGGTCATGGCCTCGACCTGGTCATGGGTAACGTGGATGGTGGTGCGGCCTAGCTTGCGGTGCAGGCGGACGAGTTCGAGGCGCATTTCGGCGCGCAGCTGTGCATCAAGGTTGGAGAGCGGCTCGTCGAGCAGGAAGGCCTGTGGATCCCGCACGATGGCGCGACCCAGCGCCACGCGCTGGCGTTGGCCGCCAGAGAGGGCAGAGGGCCTGCGCTGCATCAGCGGCGTCAAACCCAGAAGCTCCGCGGCCTCCTTCACCTTGGCGTCGATCTCCTCCGCCGGGCTGCCGCGCATGCGCAGGCCGAAGGCCATGTTCTGCCACACGTTCATGTGTGGATAGAGGGCGTAGGACTGGAAGACGACCGCGATGTTGCGATCGCGCGGGGCGACGTGGTTGACAATCTCCCCATTGATCAGGATGTCGCCCGCCGTGATGCTTTCGAGACCTGCGATGGAGCGCAGCAGGGTGGACTTCCCGCATCCCGAGGGACCAAGGAAAATGACGAACTCGCCATCCGCGACGCTCAAGTCAATGTCCTTCACCCCGGCGGCGGAGCCGGGATAGATCTTGCTGACCTGCCTGAGCTCAATGGAGGCCATGGGTCCTCATGTCATGTAGACCCCGCCGGTGACGTTGATGCCCTGCCCGGTCATGAAGCGTGCGCTGTCGGAGCACAGGAAGGTGACGACGTCGGCCACGTCCTCCGGCGTTTCGAGACGGCCCAGCGGCGTTGCTGCCACGTAATCATCGACTACACGTTCAGGCGTGACGCCGCGCAACTTCGCCTCCCATTCGATCTCGCGCGTCTGCATGGAGGTCTTGACGAAGCCTGGGCAGACGGCGTTGACGCGGATACCCTTGGGCGCAAGCTCGCGGGCGAGCCCCTGCGTCCAGCCCAGCACAGCGAACTTGCTGGCCGAGTAATGCGCCAGAAGGGGGGCGCCCACCTTGGCGGCGAGTGAGGCGGTGTTAACGATGGTGCCCGAGCCCTGCGCCACAAAACGGCGGGCAACAATCTGGTTGGTGAGGAACACGCCACGCGTGTTGACGTCGAAATTGAAGTCCCATTCCTCGTCGGTGAGTTCCAGCGCATGCTGCATGGTGGAGACACCGGCATTGGCGCAGAGGATGTCGATGCCGCCGAAGGCCTTCTCCACTTCAGCAATGGCGGTCTCCACCGCGGCGCGCTTCCTCACATCGATGGCGAAGGCGCTGCCGCCGATCTCGGCCGCGACTTTTTCCGCCTCGGGCAGGTTGAGATCGCAGACGGCGACCCGAATGCTCTGCCGGGCAAGTGCCCGGGCAATGGCCCGGCCGATCCCCGTGGCTGCCCCCGTGACGACGGCGCGGCGACCGGAAAGCTCTGGGTAGGAGACCGTGGCGGACAAGGCAGGACACTCCAGCAACAGGAAGATGCTCCACTATAATTCCACAAAAACAAACATGGCAACCCGATTTTTGTTTGAGTCTGTTCGAGTTTGCCTCTAATTTCATTCCTTCAGGAGAGATCAGGCACAAGGACTCACATGAGTGCGTCGACAGCGGATGAGGAGAGGAAGCCCACGGGGCCCCGCGCCCGCATGCTCCCGCAGTTGCGCCATGCCCACATCCTGTCAGCACTTGCTGCACAAGGCGCGGTTCAGGTGAGCGTCATTGCCCAGGAACTGGGCGTCTCCGACATGACGGTGAGGCGCGACCTGATGGACCTCGAGACGGCAGGCAGGCTCACCCGCACATTCGGCGGGGCGCTCGACACTGGTGCGGGTCGCCAGACGCCGGTCGACCGCGACGAGCCGCATTTTGAAGCCCGAATGAAGCGCCAACGCGAGGCGAAGGAGGCCATCGCCGCCGCCGCCGCCGGACTCGCCCGGGGCTATCGCACCATAGCGCTCGACGTGGGCACCACCACCCATCTCCTCGCCCACCGGCTTGCAGGCCAGCCGGAGGCAAAGCTCTTCACCAATAGCCTGCGCATTGCGGGCGAACTCGCGGCAGATGTGGCAGAAGTCTATGTGCCGGGCGGGCGCGTGCGCGCCGGCGAACTCGCCATCGGCGGCAGTGCGGCGGTGGCGCAGTTCCAGAGCCTGTGGTTCGACATCGCCTTCATTGGCGTCTCCGGCATCACGCCCTCGGGCATCTTCGATTATTCTTTCGACGACGTAGAGCTGAAGCGCATCTATCTCCGACGCTCCGGCCTCAGCGTCGTGCTATGTGATGCCTCGAAGTTCGGGCGCATGTCGCTCGTCCACATCGCCGCCTTGCGCGAGTTCAACGTGCTCGTCACCGATGCCACCCCACCGCCGCTTCTCGCCGCAGCACTGGCGGAAGCAGGCGTGCGGACCGAGATCGCCTCCACTACCGATAACTCATGACCCGATTGCAGGAGCAGACAGATGGTATTCGACTTTTTCGGATCCAAGAAGAAGGTGATCATCGCCATGGCGCATATCGGCGCCATGCCGGGTTCGCCGCTCTATGACGAAAAGGGCGGCATGCAGAAGCTGATCGACGGCGTTGCTGCCGACATCGAGAGGCTGCAGGCCGGTGGTGTCGATGCCATCATGTTCGGCAACGAAAACGACCGGCCCTACCTGCTGAAGGCCACGCCGGAATCAACCGCCGCCATGACGGCGGTGGTGGCCGCGTTGAAGCCGATGATCAAGGTGCCCTTCGGCGTGAACTACCTGTGGGACCCGACGGCAAGCGTCGCCATCGCGGCGGCCACGGGTGCACAGTTCGTGCGCGAGATCTTCACCGGCGTCTTCGCCTCCGACATGGGCGTGTGGGCGCCCGATGCCGCAACCCCTGCCCGGCTGCGCCGCAACCTCGGCCGGCCTGACATGAAGCTGCTTTACAACATCAACGCCGAATTCGCCCACTCGCTGGACGAACGGCCCATCGAGCTGCGCGCCCGCAGCGCGGTGTTCTCGTCGCTGGCCGACGCGATCCTGGTCTCCGGCCCGGTGACGGGCGAACCCGCCGACAGTTCGCAGCTGAAGCGGGTGTGCGAGACGGTGAAGGACGTGCCGGTCTTTGCCAACACCGGCGTCAACATCGACAATGTGAAGGATACCCTCGCCCTGGCGAGCGGCGTGATCATCGGCACGCATTTCAAGGTCGACGGCATCACCTGGAA
>CAMDBX010000156.1 GCA_945889445.1 Rhizobium sp. Q54 | reverse complement strand
AGTGTCTTGCCGCAAACGAAACCTACCGTCAGGAGTTCCGAACACCCATCCGGATGTTCTATGGTTCTAATGACGAAGTTATCAGAGAGAGAATTGCTTTGCTTGGCTCAGACTACCAGGAAACGTTGGTAGATACGCCCGATACACCGTCTTCAAACACAATCACCCCCATCCTTGTCAATGGTGCCGACCATCGCTTTACATTCATCAGCGCCGCACCTTTGGCAAAGGCATGGATGGATAATTTGCCATAGAAACAACCGCGCACGAACTAGCTCGTAAGCACACGTATTCCAGAGCGAGTTTCATCGCCTGCTTCTGATTTTATCTGCCCGTCAGGTCTAGGGGGGATCTCACGCCGTCGAGTAGGCTTCACCTGCAGTTGTCCCACACCCTTGCCGCCTACCGCCGGCTCCACCAATCCGCCTTCCGTCGGAGGCGTAGTTCAGCGGTAGAACGGCAGCTTCCCAAGCTGCAGAAGTTCCCAGTCACAAAAGCCGTGATCGATCGCAACGTGGATAGGACGGCTTGGGAGAATGGCTACCGCGAGTCCTACAATGGCAAACTCCGCAATGAATACCCCAAAGGCGAGATCTTCTAACGTCTGAGGCAAGCCAGGGTGGCCATCGAGCAGTGGCGCATTCTCGACAACACGCGAAGGTCTCACTCCGCCCTCGGACACCGCCCACCAGCGCCCGTCACCATCGCACCGCCAACCGCAATCGACGGGGCCACAAACATTCAACAGTCACCCACTCGACTTGGTACAAAATGTTGGTCAGGCCAATTGTACCCGCCAGATTGAGCGTGCTGCACGCGGTGAGCGGGCCAGCTATGCGAGGTCTGACGCCCGGGTGCGGGGGCATTACGGGAGCCCATCCGAGCTTTTGAGCTGGGCCCTCTGATCTTGCGTGAGGATTTCACTCATTGTCGAGCAGCAGACCAGTATGACGCATGCAACGTCCATCGTTAGTGGGTTTTACGCATTGATTGAGGCAGGAGCCTGTGATTCTTTCTCGCTGCAACGTCAAATATGGAGTACATCATGCCAAAGAGCACGTTCAACAAGATCATCGCGATTTCAGCGCTGGCCCTCGTCTCATACTCGGGTGTTGCCACAGCCCAAGAGGTGCCGAACCTGATCGGCACGTGGACAGGCAACATCGTCGGCGGTGCCCTTTCCGGCGCTTTGAACCACAGCCCCGAGCAGAAAGAGCCGGTCTTCGCAGACCGCGCAAAGGAGTGGACACTCACAATTGAGAAGCAAGACGGCACCGGCTTAATCGGGACGTGGTCGACGACGACGAAGTCCGAGCCACTCGTCGGCGTTATTAGGCAGGACAACGTAAACGTGGTCCTCGCAGACTCGGACAATACCTTCGACGCGCGATTGCTTTCTGGAAGCGAGATGGAGCTATGCGCTCAAGAGGCTGAAGAGGCGATAATCGCGGTCTGCCTCCTCATGAAGCGGAAGTAGCTTTCCAGCGGCCCTCAGGACCGACCCCAAAAGGCCGATACCCGGAGACACTCGGCGCAACGTGCAGGCGTTGCCCCGATGTGGGTAACCTGTCGCAAGCGCGGCATTGGGCAATTAAAATTCATTTTTTGCAGCTGATTTTCTCATCGTTTGCCTACGGATCATCGACGTCGAGAGGCGGGGCAGGCTTCTTAATCACTTAACGTTGTGTTTTTGGCCTCGACAACATACCTCTGCAAAAAATCATCGTGACGTTCTCTAGAAGGCTTGCGATGAGCAATTAGCATAGCGCTTCTTTGAAAAAGGTCACTTTGATGATAGAGCCGACTTACGATGATCTTAGAGAAAAACTGCAGGCCGCGTCGATCGAAGGGATCAATCCAAGCGATCCGATGATCTATTTTCATCATCTCCACGATTTTATGTTCGCGCGCTTTAGGCAAGAGAGACCGGTGCATTATTGCACGCACAGCGACTTCGGGCCATTCTGGTCGATCACGAAATATAGGGACATCGTCGAGATCGAAAGCAACCCGGAGGTGTTTTCGTCGACCGGTGGATTTACGATCGTCGATATTCCACAAAACCCCACGGCCCGCTCCTTCATGACAATGGACCCGCCGGAACACCGCGAGGTGCGTCAGGCTGTAACGCCGTTGGCGTCACTCAATAGCCTTAGGACACTGGAGAACGTTGTCTCTGCACTTGTATCAGAAACCTTGGATCAATTGCCACTGAACGAGCCCTTTGACTGGGTTAGCCGCGTGTCGGTCGAGATCTCCATAAAGGTTCTCGCGGTTATGATGGGTGTTCCGCAAAGCGACTCATCAAGGCTACAGAAGTGGTCTGATCTAGCGGCCACTATTCCTCAGCCCGGCGCTAAGGTGGCTGACCTGCAGAGCTATTATCAGGAGTTGCAGGAGTGCAGGACTTACATTGAGAGCCTTTGCAACGAGATGACTGGACGTACTGATCTGTTCAACATCCTGTCTATGCTCGTGAATTCGCGGCAGTCGCGTTCATTGAGTAGAGACGAAGTCTTCTTAAACATCCTGATCCTTCTTCTTGCCGGAAATGACACGACACGTCACTCACTGACCGGCGGCGCCCTGTTCCTCGAACAGAACCCAGATCAACAGGCCCTATTCTATTCAAGCGCCGATCTCCTGAATTCCTTTGTGTCAGAGGTCATTCGTTATCAGACGCCGATCGCACACATGCGCCGCACGGCTAAGTCCGATGTCGATTTCCACGGACATTCAATCAAAAAGGGGGACAAGGTCATTCTCTGGTATGTTTCTGCCAACCAGGATGAAGATGAAATCGAGACACCAGAACGGTTTTTAATCAATCGCAAAGAGCATGACCATCATCTTGCCTTTGGTCATGGACCGCACCGCTGCATCGGCAAGAATATCGCCTTGCTGGAACTCAAGTTGTTCTGGGCGGAGATGGCGCGGCGAAAACTCAAGGTTCGCACACTCAGTCCGCCGGAGAGGTTGAAGTCTTGCATCGTCAACGGTTATTCATCACTGATGGTGCGACTTGAGGCCCAGGCATGACATGCGAAACGCTGCCGCGGTCTATGGTCGGACTCGGTGCAGCATATGCCGCCTTGCGCTGACCGATGCTCAGGTGCGCTTCCTATGAGGACCTGCAAGGCGAATTCAGGGGGGGGCCTGAGGGCCTCTATTGCTCCCGGGCGACGCGATTCTCACAAATTCACGCTGGCGCGCAATCTGCGTTGCGTCTGCAATGTTCGACAGGCTGTCGCGCGGTCCCTTGATGCAGATGATGTTGCCTCAGCGCTGTACTGCGCACTAGAAGCAGGCGCCCTCATCACCTCCCGGTACTTAAACTTAAATTTTACACTTACTCCCACGTCGTCAGGTCTGATCATTTCGGCGTCATGTCCTGTCCAGAGGAAGAGCTATGACGTCGACGGCAACTACTTATGATGTCACGAGCGACAGCGGGACTGACTACAAATCTTTCAATATTCGCACTTTACGCTATTGTGAGAAAGTGCTCGAGGTCATGAGCAAGATCTGGAATTGAGCAGAATTATTAGGAGACCTGAATGCTAAAACTGGGCATTCTGTTGATTGGCCTCTCTTCTTTCCGTCAGCAATGGCCTGTCCTGATGCTGGTCGGTCTTCTCTCTATGGCCTTGGCTGTCCAGATGATTGTAAGCCCGATGAGTGGCATGGACCGGCTTGTCGTCCTTCTTTTCAGTATCCCGCTTTTCTCCCATGCATTCACATCGGCAATTTCACTTTTAAAGCTCAGAGGAATAGCACTTCGACCTGTAGATATTTTGTTACCGGTTATAACAATGTTGTTGGGAGCCGGGGTTATCGGTTCCGTTCTCAGCGAAGGCCGACCCTTTTCCATTCTCTTGGCTGCCGTTCTTTACGCCGACGGCATGATCAGATTGGTGCCGGCAATAGTCTCACGTTACCCTGCCTGGCACCTGAATGTGGTAAGATCAACGGTAGAGTTAGCTCTCGCCACTTTGCTTGCTGCGAACTGGCCACTCTCGGGAGACTACGCAACAGCCAGCGCCGTGGCAATACTGATTGGCATCGCAGGCTGGGGTCTGATGCAGTTCTCTTTCTTGCTCCGCACCCATCAAGACGAAGCTGCACTTCTCCTTATGCCAATTTTTGGCAAGAGAGGCTGGTATGACCATGCCCCTGTCCTCGCGGATTGCAAGTCCAAGCCAGAAGCGCCACTTGGACCAATGACTCTATATGTTTGGATGCCATCCCTGGAGTCAGCCACAGCCTTGAGGGTCCCCATCATAAATCGGTATCTCATGGCCAAAGACCGCACCGGGAACGTCTCAGTTGGGCATGTGGCCCTGGAACTTCCTTCCGGGCTCTATATCAGTCACTACCGTGACCTCGAAACCAGCCATTGGCCAGACAGTTTGTTAACTGCTGTCGGTTCTCGACCAGAGAACCAGTTACCAGGCCTGTTCAGATCTTCGTATGGTGAGGAACAAGCGCTGTGGGGACGTGCACACCGTGACATTCATTTTTACAACTTCAGTTTGCGGCGTCTCCATGCCTTCTGGGTCGGATACAAGCAGGATTCAACCTACAACATCGTCAACCGCAACTGCTCAACGCTCGTTGCAGCGGCCCTAGACGCATCATTGGAGGGCACCCTGTCTTCATCCAATCCATGGCGGCGACTCTTGGGGCTCTTTCTGACACCAGACTTCTGGCAGGCCGCTTTTATTCGCAATCGAGCCGAGTCAACGACTTGGACACCAGGTCTCATTCTGGATTATGGGGAACCATTAGCGCGAGTACTAAATCGTCGCCGTAAAACGTTGCCAGTCTGACTGGCGACTTCCGGGCAGTACATAGTAGGCGAGTACATCGACGGTGTAGCGTCAAATTCTGGTTTGGCCTGCCGTCACATTCTAGCTCACTCCGTCGGATCAGGCGGGTCAACGTTTGCGGGAAATCACCGGGTTAAAGGTTCAACGCCTTCCCTGCTCATGAAGGTTAGGCAATGGGGCATGCCTTGCACCGCCAGAAACAGAATAATCTCACTGCTAACGTATACACTCATTCATGCTGCAGATTCAGATACAGCGTCAGCATGTCTTGGTTAGCGCGGATAATTTTGAGTGACTGAAGTCGCGCAAGATTGAAGAGCAATCGGGCGGCAAGTTCAGGTTTTGTTTTCATCAATCGGTCCAAACCCTGGCGGGATAGGGAGGCCAGTTGAACATCTGTTGCGGCGATGAAGTCCGTAGATCGTATCGTTCCCGTAAACAAGCCAACCTCTCCCAGGACTTGACCTGAAGAGATCCTCAAGGATGGCAATTCGCCATCAAGCCGACGCTCGATTATCTCGCCGTCGACGACAACATACATCTCGTCATCCTGTTGCATTGTTTGGATTATGGGTTGTCCAGCAGAAACGTTGAACAACCTTCCTAATCCAGTGATACTCTTGATATCCTCCGCCGACATCGCCTGAAAGATATTGGCCTGCCGGGCCCCTCTCAACTCTGGCTGGGCGCCAAAGGCCAGCATTTTGCTCAGGGCCAAGTCATTGTGGCTCACAACAAAACTGTTGAGCGTATTCCCATAGGTATCGCGGAACCAAACTACAGATGGGTGCTCAAATGCGCACAGCTTCTTTTTTTCCAACAGCCTAAGTGCTGGAGATTCAATTGCTTTGAGATGACTCCAGTCACGTAGTACTGATATGATGGGCGTGGCGAAGCCTACGTCATTTGCATACGATGGGGAATATACCCGAAAGCCGAGCTGCGAGTAAAAGTCGATCAAGTAGGTTGAGCAGGTCGAGAAAAGGAAGTCGATACCCTCGTCCAGCATGTCTGCGCACATTCGTGACATTATGAGAGCAGCGGCAAGAGATCCCCGATGCTTTGGTGAAATTGCAAACCTCGAAGCAACTGACAAAGTTTCCGGAAAACTTTCTAAGAATTTCTCGATCTTCCAAGCTTCGGCTAATTCGATCGGCAACTTGCTCCTAAAATCGCAGTCGCGCGAATAGATTGTTCTTGCGGTAGCTATTACTTCGCCATTTTTCATTGCTATATAGATCTGAGCGTAATCATCAAGAGCGTCACTTGAACTGCGCGATTCATGATCTGCGTCGGAAGCGCCATAGCCTCTTTCGGCTGCAAAGACTTCATAACGTAGTCGGAAGGCTTCCTGGGCAGCTTCATCCGTCGATTTGCAACAAATGATATTCACCGGGACCTCTACAGAAAACGTTTAAACGGTATCTTGCTACTTCTGTCTGCCGTCAGATGAGTAGGCACAACGACCTGATCGACATTCACCAGACACAGTGAGAGACTAATTCACATTTGCGGCTCCGTCGAGAGTGGGTAGAGGTGCGATGTTGCTGCGCTACCAAAACCGGCTTCGCCGCCCGCGCTGGCGTCGAGGCCGCCCATGCATTAACATTCAACTCAGACCACTCAGTTGAGGCCGATCAAGTGCACATTCAATGACGAATATAGCAAAGAATTTCAGAACGCCGTTATGCAAGCGGCGAGCAGCCTGTCAATGGCCGTCCGGGCGGCGGGCTCGGCGACAGTGGGGTTGATGGCTTTCCAGCCTTCGGCTATCGACAACAGTGCAAGAATGACAATGTTTAACTTGGGGAGGAAGGCGCCGCATGATTGTTTGCGCAACGCCGCGCTGCGGCGGAACCATATTCTGCATCGACAAAGCCAAGGAGATTGGTGCCAACTTCGTGGGCGAACTGAGTCCGGACTACATCAAGGACATGGGCCGATATGGCAGTCGCAAGCAGGAGAACCACGAGACGTCATATCAGCCAGTATTCGAACTCGATGACTACATTACGCATCTGCAGCAGGTCCTTTCGCCAGACAGTATCTACCTGGTGAACGAGTCCGTAAGCCTCGCCCTCGACTCCTCATCCTTTCGCGTCGCCACCCGAAATCTCGACCGCGCCTTTCGCAGCATGGCCGATCTCGTCATCCGCTCAATACCCGAGGAGACTCCGGATGACGTTTACAACATCGTTTCCCGCTTTTGCCGGATGCAACTCGAAAGCAATGTCTTGATCACACGCTACTGCGAACTGACCGGAAAGCCGTTGGTCATCTATGAGGAGCTCTACAAATCGAAGGGTTTCTACCCGAACTTTGACTCCTTTCCGATGCGTGACAATCTGGAGCAGCTTTTTGTCCGGCTGCGCGGCATTGAAACAGAGCAAATCGGCAAAACGTAAGCCTTCCTTGCTAGCGCAGTACATCTCTGGCGACTGACCTGACCTGACCGGCATTATCCGAACCAGGCGAATTGAGAGAGGATAGAATAGAAGGTTAGAAAACCTATGCCGAATAAGAGGTTGAGAGCCGAGCAGAGACCTTAACCTTTTGCACCGCCCTCAAGTCTGCGTTTTCCGTCTCACCCGGTACCGCTGCTTCAACCACTCATCCCCCTGCCCCCGCCTCTCGGCCTGCCGCCATGCAGCCTCCTCGTCGGGAGGCATCTTCTTCTAGACGTAGCACCACGCCAGCGGAAGCAGCGCCTTGCTCAGCCGCCGGCCGAACTCGATCCAGAAGGAGGGCCGCTGCACCACGAGGAATGCCCCGGCACGGAGGCCAAGGAGCACCACCGCGAACGCAACGCCCTCCTGCCAGTTCATGCTCAGGCCACCTTCTTGTTGGGGATGGCCCAGAC
>CAMDBX010000155.1 GCA_945889445.1 Rhizobium sp. Q54 | reverse complement strand
GGTCCATTCCACCGATCCGGGCCGCATCGTCGCGGCTCATACCATCCAACACCGCCGCCAGCGAAAGCAGCCGTCTGCTCTGATTGTTGTCCCGAGACTGCTTCGCCAACCGACGAAGTTCACGTGCCGAAAAATCCGTTCGCAAGGGCGCTGCTGTTGGCATGGCGCGAATCCTCCTCCCGCCCAGTGAATCAGAGCTCCAAATTCTTGGGAATCCCCACGTGAGCCAGGCCCAAGAACCTTTGGTATGAGTCACCTTTTCCGCTATCCTTATGTTTTATCGTTGAAATCGAAAATTTCTAGACGCGCATAAGATCGCCGAGCAGCCCCCCACCCACCAATATTGGAATCGGCGCTCTTGACACTCATGTATTTTGTATACAAGATTTCATGAATGAGCGTTGCGAGCAAGAAAACCTCAATCTTGAGCGAGGCACCGGGTCCTCGACTGTCAGGACTCCAGCCGATCGTCGCCGACAGCCTCTCAGAACGGGTCGCGGACCAAATCGTTGAGGCGATCGGGTGTAGTCGGCTGCTGCCCGGACAGAGGCTCTATGAAGTGGAAATCGCCAATAAGCTCTCCGTAAGCCGGATTCCGGTGCGCTAGGCACTTCTCGTCCTGCAGAGCCAAGGGTTGCTCCGCGCCTCCCCGCGCCGCGGCACCCATGTCATCGAACTCGACGAAGCCTGGGCAAGAGAGGTTTACGAAACACGTAGCGCGCTCGAGACGCGTTGCTTCCAGCGCGCTGCAGCTGTGCTCCGCGAGCAGCCACATCTAATAGCCGTGCTGGATGACCACATCGACAGACTTCGTCAAGCTTGCGCTGGCGACAGCAAGCCAGACGTCAACCGCGCCGACCTATCCTTTCACAGCGCGGTCTACGATCTCGCGGGAAGCCCGTTGCTGCAGACCCTGTGGAACGCGATGTCACGTCACGTGATGATCATGTTCGGCCTGGAAACATATCGCCACAGCGACCTCGACCGCATCGTCGCAGAACATGTGATGCTGCTCCGCACCCTACTTGAGGGCAGCCCGCAGGACATCGAAGTGGCAGTGGCACGCCATGTGATCGGTCCCTTCGACAGCAAGACCATCGCCCAAAGAGCCTACGAAGCGGCCAACAAGCCGCGCTGAAACATCAAACAGGAGGAAGCACATGAAAAAAGCAACATCGATATCCCGGCGCAAATTCGCCCTGGGGTCCGCCGCGACGATCGCGAGCTTCACGGCTGCGCCCGCAATCGTCCGGGCTGCCGCCAAGGAGCTCCGCGTTCTGACCTGGGAAGGCTATGCCGAACCGGACTGGGTCGACCCATTCAAGGCGGCGACGGGTGCCGACGTCAGCATCGTCTACACCGGTTCGGTTGACGAGATGTTTGCCAAGATGCAGGGCTCCAAGGGAGCCGACTTCGATGTCGTTGCTTTCGATACGTCATCCTTCAAGCGCTACATGGATAGCAACCTGATCCAGCCGATCGACCTATCGAAGGTCGCAAACGCGCAGAATATCATCCCCGAGTTCAAGTCAATCGACGCCATCAAGCGCGATGACAAGCAATATGGTATCCCTTTCGCATGGGGCTCACTGCCGCTGATCTATGACGCGACGGCTTTCCCGACAGCGCCCGACAGCTGGACCGTGATGTGGGACCCGCAATATGCCCAACAGATGATCGCCCTCGACGATGCCAATAATTCCATCGTTCTGGCGGCACTCGTCCTCGGGTTCCCCGAGCCCTACAACCTGACCGACGATCAGTTCGAGCAGGTGAAGCAGAAGCTGATCGAGCAGAAAAAGCTTCTCCTCACCTACTACGCAGGCTTCGACGAGGGCGTGAAACTGTTTGCCGACAACAAGCTGAAGCTGATGTTCTCGATGGGCGAGCCACAAGTCGCGGCATTGAAGGGTAAGGGCGTCAACGCCGCCCTCAGCATTCCGAAGGAGAAAGCGATCGGGTGGCTCGACTGCTGGGTGATCAGCGCCGGCGCCAAGGACGTCGACCTCGCCAACCAGTGGATCAATACCTGCCTCGACAAGAAAGTTGGCAATCTGCTGTCGACGAAGAAAAGCTACGGCAACACCACAGACGCCGAGGCCAACAAGAGCATTGGCATGACCTATGGCGATCGCCTTGCCTGGCTGTTGACACCGGAGAACTTCGAGAAGCGCGTTGCAGTTTGGAACGAAGTGAAGGCGAGCTGACATTCCGACGTCACGCCCACCTGCTCGCCGGCCGTGGCATCCGCGGCCGGCACATTCCCCTCTTTCATCCAAGGGACCATTGACGACATGCCGCTGAAGACAATCTCTCCGGTCATAACAGGCCCCCGCCCCAAGCTCAGGATCACCGAGATCGAGTGTCATGTCCTGCTCGCGCCGGACTTTGACCCAGGCTTCACCTCCTCTGCTCAGGACAGCTTCGTCGTGGTGATCCGCACTGACGGGGGCGTGTTCGGTGTGGGCGAATGCGACGCCAACCCATGGATGGCGAAGGCCTGTATCGAAGCGCCGGGCACTCACACAATGGGGCTCTCGATCCGCGACATGCTGATCGGGGCTGACCCGTTCGAAATCGGGGCAATCTGGAACAAACTCTATCTCGGTACCGCCATGAACGGGCGGCGAGGCATGGTGATCCACGCCATCAGCGCGGTGGAGATGGCCCTCTGGGACCTGTGTGGCAAGGCCGTTGACAAGCCTGTGCACGAACTCCTGGGCGGCGCCACCCGCGAGACCATCACGCCTTACGCCTCGCTGCAGCCGGCGGGCCACAGCTTCGAGCAGTACCGCGAAGCGCTGTGCGCCTCCGCCGAGGGTGCCAAGAACCTCGGCTTCAGGGCGATGAAGACCGAGATCACCATGAATGGCCCGTATGCCCATGGCGGCATGCGCGAGAGCTACGATCGCCACACCGAGGTGCTCGCCGCCATCCGCAGGACAGTGGGACCCGACATCACGCTGATGGTCGACGTGCAGTATCTCTGGGAGGATGCCGAGACCTGCCTCTCCGTCGTTAAGGACTGGAAGGAATTCAACTGTTACTTCCTCGAGACGCCGCTGTGGTCGGACAACGTCCATGAAATGGCCAAGCTCGTTGAGCGCGCCCCGATGCCAATCGCCTTCGGCGAATGGCTCGCTACCCGCTTCGAGTTCGAGGAGTTGATGGACATCGGCAAGGTGCAGGTGGCGCAACCCGACGTCGGCCGCGTCGGCGGCATCGGCGAGGCGAAGATCGTCTGCGACATGGCGAAGGAGCGCGGCCGCACCATCGTCCCGCATTGCTGGAAGACCGGCATCTCGATATCCGGTACGGCACATCTCGCCTTCGTCACCAACCACTGTTCCTTCATCGAATATCTTCCCCCGCAGCTCTGCCATGAGCGGCTGCGCCGCGAACTTGCGCAAGAGGAACTGGTGCTCCGGCCTGATGGCTTGATCCCTCTGCCGACAAAGCCAGGGCTTGGCGTAGAAGTCGATTGGGAGATCGTGAAGCGCTACAAGGTTGCGTGAGTGGAGCGGCTCCTGCCCAGGGTCCTGCTCTTCGCACTGGCGGCATGCCTGCCGCTGGGTTTGGTACTGCTGCCGATCGGCACCTTCCTGGTGCTCTCCTTCTTCCACATGGAGAACAGCCAGATCGTCCCATCCTTCTGGCTTGCCAACTACGCAAACTTCTTCCGCAACTGGACCTATCTCGGTACCTTCCTCGGAACCCTTTGGCTGTGTACGCAGGTGACGGCGATTTGCATGCTGCTGGGTTATCCTATCGCCTGGTTCGTGTGGCGGCGCTCCGGCACGCTGCGCTACTTCCTGCTGCTGCTCACCGTATTGCCTCTGTTCATGAGCTATATCGTAAAGTTATACACGATCCGCTCGGTACTCGGGTTGAACGGGCTTCTCAATCAAGTTCTTGTGGGATTGGGTATCCTCGAGAAGCCGAGTCTTCTTTTCATGTTCAACCAGCATGCGGTGCTTGGCACCATGGCGGTGCTATACATACCCTTTGCGATACTGCCGATCTTCCTGACGCTGGAGAGAATACCAGCAAACCTGATGGAGGCGTCGCGCGATCTTGGCGCATCGCCCTGGTCGACGTTCCGTTATGTCGTATTTCCGCTGGCGCTTCCGGGAACAATCGCCGGCGCCCTTTTCACCTTTGTGCTCGCATTGGGGGATTTCGTTACGCCGCAGATGGTCGGCGGCACGACGGGCTTTACCTTCGGGCGGGTAATCTGGTCGCAGTTTGGTCTTGCCTACAACTGGCCCTTCGGGGCCGCAATGGCAGCAATCCTGCTCGCCACCGCTCTCCTCATCATCGCTCTGGCGAGCTATTCCGCCAGCCGGCAGCGGATCTGATCCATGCTGAATCGCTCCGAACGCATCGCCGATATACTCGCAGGGGTTCTCACTACGCTGGTACTTCTCGTCCTCTATGCACCGGTGTTTATCAGTGCCATCTTCTCTGTCGTCCAGGTGAATGATGGTCGCATCATGTGGGAGACATTCTCCCTCCAAAACTATGTGAGCATGTGGTCCAACCCGTCAGTGGTGGACGCCCTAAGCAACACGGCCATCGTCGCAGCAAGTGCGGTTGCTATCGCCAGCCTGCTCGCGGTGCTGCTTGCGCTCTATGCCGAATGGCCGGGGGTAATTTTTCGCCGCGGCATCGAAATCGCGATCTACCTGCCCTTCCTGTTGCCGCCCATCGTGACGGGCCTATCTCTCCTTGTTAGCTCTTCACAGCTGGGCATCAGCCGGGGGTTGATGACCATTATCGTCGGTCACACCGTTTTCGTACTCGCGGTTGCCTACCGACTTGTCCTTACAAGACTTCAATCAATGCCCAGGGCATTGGTCGAGGCTTCCTATGACCTGGGTGCGTCACGTCTCCAGACCTTTCGGTTCATCACGCTGCCCTATCTCGCATCGGCAATCGTGACGGGCGCGGTGCTGGCCCTCACCCTCTCCTTTGACGAGACGCTGATCAGCGTCTTCCTGGCGGGCGACCGCATGACGCTGCCTCTCCGGCTCTGGGCGATGATGCGAGTTGGGTTCACGCCCGAGATCAACGCGCTGGTGACACTGGTACTACTCGTCTCCCTCGTACTCGCCGCCTTGGTCGCCTCACGGCTGAGGATCGGCAACTCAAATCCGGAGTGAATGACATGACTTCAACGAAGCGGTTGGATCAGCGGGTGGCGCTTGTCACCGGAGGTGCGCGCGGGATCGGCGCGGGCATTGCAGCGAGACTCGCAGCAGAAGGTGCGCACGTCGTAATCGCCGACATTGACGAGGCGGAGGCGGTCACCATGGCAGGCACACTCGCCAATACCACGGCACGACACGTCGACATTGCCGATCCGTCATCAGTCGCGTCTTTGGCAGCCTCCATCGACGGCGCATTTGGTCGTCTCGACATCCTCGTGAACAACGCAGCGATTCTTGATGCTACACCAATCGCCGACCTCACCATGGAACGCTATCGGAGGGTGCTCGACGTCAACCTCAACGGCGCACTTGGCGTGACCTTCGCCATCCTGCCTCTCATTAGGAGGGGTGGAGCGGCACGACGCATCCTCAACATTGCCTCGATCATGGGTGTACGCGGTTCGCGCGATTCCCTGGCCTACTCGACTGCCAAGGGAGGAGTCGTCAACATGACGCGCTGCCTCGCCAGTGACCTCGCCCCCGATGCGATCAACGTCAACGCCATCTGCCCGGGCTTCATCGACACGCGTATGGCGCTGCTTCCGGATGGCAGCGGACATGAACACGACACCGACTGGTTCAAGGACATCTACATCAAGTACCGCCGCATTCCTCTGGCACGCTCGGGCAAGCCCGAGGATATCGCAGGACCGGCCTATTTCCTGTGCAGTGATGATAGCGCCTATGTGACCGGTCAGATCCTGCTGGTCGACGGCGGCGTGTCATCGACGTTTTGAGGAGAGTTGAGAAATGAAGACAGTCAAGATTACGTCCATTGTCGCGGCCCCGCTGCTGGGCGAGTCGCCGAAGGGCGGCTGGTCCGCGGAGATCAAGCCGGAAGACTCGGTACACACGCTGATCGCCGTCCACACCGACGCAGGCATCATCGGCCACGGCAGCGTCTTCAGCAACGGAGGCCTCGTCGAGGCGGCGCTCAAGGTGCTGGAGCCGCTCTATGCCGGCGAGAATGCGCTGGAGCCAGAGCGGGTCACCGAGAAACTCCACCAGAATACTTTCTGGATGGGGCGCGGCGGCACTTTGACACATGCGATCAGCGGCATTGATATCGCGCTCTGGGACGTTCTCGGCAAGGCACTGGGCCAACCGGTTGCGCGGCTGCTGGGCGGCGTCTACCGCACGCGAGTGATGCCCTATTGCTCAGTTCTCATGGAAGAGCCCGGCCTGATGCGCGACGTCGCCGCCAAGGCGCGGGAAGATGGATACCGGGCGCTGAAGATCGGTTGGGGGCCGTTCGGCAGGCGCAACGACACGAATCTTGACGAGGCGATCGTCAGGGCTGCACGGGAAGGCTTCGGCGAGGATACCAGGCTCTTCGTCGATGCAGGTGGAAGTGATGCCTACTGGCCGCAGGGCCTGAAGTGGGCGATCCGCACCTCGCACATGCTGAAAGACTACAACGTGGGCTGGTTCGAGGAGGCGCTCAAACCCGACGCACTCGAAGACTTCGTCGAGTTGCGAAAGCAGAGCCCTGTGCCGATCGCAGGCGGCGAGGTCCTTACAAGACGACAGTCCTTTACTCCCTGGTTCGTACGCGGTGCCTTTGACATCGTGCAACCAGACGCCACCAAGGTTGGCGGCATAAGTGAACAGCGCCGCATTGCCTGGATGGCGGAGGAATTCGGCGTCCGCTACATCGGCCATGGTTGGAACACGGCGATTGGCGTTGCCGCCGACCTGCAGATATCAGCAGCCATGCCACACACCGATGTGGTCGAGTTCATCGGTGGAAGCGCTTATGTCGACGGACTCCTGACTGAGCCCTTCCGGCTCGATGCGGAAGGATACCTCGAGATCCCCATGTTGCCGGGCATCGGGGTTTCGCTAGATCCCGAGAAAGTCTCGCGCTACGCCCCTAAATGGAAGAGCATTTTTGCAGCTTGAGCGCGAAAGAAAATGGCGACCATGCCTGGTCTTGGTGTCTGGCTGCAGCGCTCCTGAAACACACCGGGTGACTTGAGGAAGGGAGAACTTTTGACTCACCGTAGCGCATTGTGATCAGCCCCCATCGAGTGGTCCGGGTTGGATGTTAGTGCATGGGCGGCCTCGGCGCCAGCGCGGGCGACGAAGCAGGTTGGGGTAGCGCAGCCGCCCGCGTGGACTGCGGAATGAAGACCTCTGGGGCTGGGGGCCGGTAGCCCAGTGATCCATGAGGGCGCAATGTATTGTAAAAGCGGCGCCAGCTTTCCACGATGACCCGAGCTTCGGCGAGCGTGTAGAAAATCTCGCCGTCAAGCAGCTCATCCCGGATGCGGGCGTTGAAGCTTTCGATGTAGCCATTCTCCCACGGGCTCCCCGGCTCGATGTAGGCGGTCTTTGCACCGACGGCGGCAATCCAATCTTGGACGGCCTTGGCAACAAACTCAGGGCCATTGTCTGACCTGATGTGCTCCGGCACGCCCCGGAGGATGAAGAGCTCGGACAGGACATCGATGACGTCCGTTGACCGGAGCTTCCGGGCGACCCTGATCGAAAGGCATTCCCGCGTGAACTCGTCGAGCACATTCAGCATCCGGTACTTTCTCCCGTCATGGGTACGATCCTCCACGAAGTCGTAG
>CAMDBX010000154.1 GCA_945889445.1 Rhizobium sp. Q54 | reverse complement strand
TGGAACAGCGGCGGAGACTGCTACGTAGAGTTCTTCAATTTTCAGAACAAGCAGCTTGATTTGATCAAGACAGTGACGTTCCCATATTCAGAAGACAACTTCTGTGAACTAACCAACTAAGCAGCCACCGCGTCTTCTGGCCGTGCGATTACTCCGACGCGGAGCGATCGCAGCAGTGACATTGCGCTGCAGTTTTCAACGCCGCCTCTTTTCGCAGAAATGACCAGTATGCAGATGAAACTACTTTTGTCGTGGCTTGCATTCAACGTCGTTCAGTCCGGGAAAGCCATAGAGTTGCAGCTCGGGTGGAGGGTCGTTGCTGACAAGCATATTGGCACCAATTGCGCAGGGTGATTGCTCCTCGCACTCCCAAGGCACCAGCATCTCGCCCTCCTCAAACCAAGCAAACGGCACAGTAACGCGCTTCCCACTCTTGTAACGGACAGTTAGCTTCCCCGTCTTCTTTGAAACTTCGGCCAAAGCATCGCCGCACTGCCAATGCAATGGATATGGTGGCTTCGGTGTTCTCGGCTTCGGTGGGACTGGCAGATGGCATTCACCTCGACCCTCGTAACGCCTAGGAATGATGAATAGCGACCATTTCCCCTCGCTCTCATCAGCGTAGGCGCAAGGTCCTGTTTCATTTGAACAGTCAGTTTGACCTTCAGTGGCCCATACCAAGCGATGTGTTGACGTGGATGCCAACGGGAACACCTTCTTGTCTTTACCTGAACCTAAAGTCAGAGCACCATTTGCTGAAATGACACCGCAATCCCAAATCTTTGGAATTTCGTCCGCCGCAGCCGACTTGCCGCCTGTGAACAACGCAACCAGACTACAGGTCAACAGCCAAATGGCGGAGTACGATGGTCTCTTTGGCTTTGCCACTGCCGACCGGAACTCCAACACTGCCATCTGAAGCCCTCCCTATCAGTTCTGGAAATCTGCGATTGCCTTTTAGACGGCTATCAATTCCAACGGTTGATCCATTTCGCTACGACCAAGATCCACTCGCCTTCGCAAGAGCGCAAAACATCTTGGTAGGGCACACGGCAGGGCACTCGCTTAGAGTGCCGAAGAAAACTCAGCAAATACAAATACTAAAGCGGAATAAATGGCGGAGAGGGAGGGATTCGAACCCCCGGTACGGTCACCCGTACTCCGCATTTCGAGTGCGGCGCGATCGACCACTCTGCCACCTCTCCGCATTACAGGTTGCCTGTGGATCGCGGGGGCTAGATAGCCGAGTGGGGCCCTGCTGCCAACCCCCTTTTCGGCCCATTTTCCCACAGGTTGACTTACACGGCAGCGGTGGTTAGAACCCGGCACGATCACGAACAGGCAGGACATGGCCCTTTTCGCCTCCATCACTGGATTTGGGTGCGCCGCGACTGCGGTGCGCACTGGCCTTTACGTGTCCGAGAAACGCACGAAAACCACCAAAACGGCGTGAGCCTTCTCCCCCGGCCTTCCCCCGCGGGGGCGGAAGGCTGAACCCCCATTTGCCCGAAAGCGGAGCCAAGGTGCTCGCGGGGGACGGGTTAGACGGCTTATCCAGGAGACAAGAAAATGGGTTACAAGGTTGCGGTCGTTGGCGCCACGGGCAATGTGGGCCGCGAAATGCTGGCGATCCTCGAGGAGCGGCAGTTCCCGGTGGACGAGGTGCACGCCATCGCCTCGCGCAAGTCGATGGGCGTTGAAGTGTCCTTCGGCGACCGCACGCTGAAGTGCCAGGACCTGGAGCAGTTCGATTTCTCCAAGGTCGACTTCTGCCTGATGTCGGCGGGTTCCGCCGTGTCCAAGGAATGGTCGCCGAAGATCGGTGCCACCGGCTGCATCGTGATCGACAATTCGTCGTGCTGGCGTTACGATCCGGAGGTTCCATTGATCGTGCCGGAAGTGAACGCCAACGCGCTCACCGAATACATGGCGCGCGCCAACCGCCGCAACATCATCGCCAATCCCAATTGTTCCACCGCGCAACTCGTCGTGGTGCTGAAGCCGCTCCATGACGTAGCCAAGATCAAGCGCGTGGTGGTCGCCACCTACCAGTCGGTGTCGGGGGCCGGCAAGGAAGGCTTGGACGAGCTTTGGAACCAGACCAAGGGCATCTTCGTCACGGACTCGCCCACACCGAAGAAGTTCACCAAGCAGATCGCCTTCAACGTCATCCCCCACATCGACGTGTTCATGGATTCAGGTGACACGAAGGAAGAGTGGAAGATGATGGCCGAGACCAAGAAAATTCTCGATCCCAAGATCAAGCTCACCGCAACTTGCGTGCGCGTGCCGGTGTTCGTGGGCCACTCGGAAGCCGTCAACATCGAGTTCGAGACGCCGATCTCGGCCGAGGAAGCGCGCGAGATCCTGCGCGAGGCTCCAGGCTGCATGGTGGTCGACAAGCGCGAGGACGGCGGCTACGTGACGCCTGTTGAATGCGTGGGCGACTATGCCACCTTCGTCTCGCGCATCCGCGAGGATGCCACGATCGACAACGGCCTTAACCTGTGGGTCGTATCCGACAATCTGCGCAAGGGTGCGGCGCTGAACGCCGTGCAGATTGCCGAGAGCCTGATCAACCGCGGGCTGATCAAGAAGGCTGCCTGAGCCTCCCTATCTGCCTGACGGCCGGAGAAGGATGTGATCGAGATCACATCCTTTTTTATTTGGCGCTGCAATACTGGTTAGTCAACGACCTGGACCAGACTAGGAGGCGCGATCTTGCTCTACCCAAGGCTCACCAAGTGCATGCCAGATGAAGGTCGCCACAGCCCGTTTCAGATCCTGCACAAGGCGCTGCGGCTTGGTCACTGCTGCATGCTGTCAGAACTGGGTGCACAGGACTTTGGCGATGACGCCACCGCTGATCAGCTGCTGCCGCAACTCGTACGGCAACTGGACCTGTACCGCGCCGTTGCCGACGCAACGCAGGCAGCGTTGCTGGCCGAGCTTGGGCAGCGCGGACTAGCGGCCCCCGCTTCCAGCGGTGAGGATCAAGCCGGTCACCTGATGGCGCTGGCGGAACTGCAGTCACTGGTGCGCGCGGTGGCAGTGGCTGCCCCGCAGCGCCGTCGTCTGGCCGGGCGCAGCATCTATCGCTGCTTCGCGCTCTACGTCTCAGCCGACATGGAGCGCATGGATGAGGAGGAAACCCTCCTGCTCTCCTCCCTGCACATGGATCTTGACGACGACGCCCTGCGCGCCATCGAGGCGGGCACGCTTGGCGGGCTCACGACGGAACATTGCCAGTCCTTCCTGCAATTGTTGCTGCCCGCGCTTGCTCCGGATGAGTTCGACGCCCTGCTTTGCCGGCTGCGGCGACACATGGAGCCGTCACGCTTTGCCGCCGCCGTGGAGCCGGCCGTCCGACCTCTGATGAAAGGGGGCCGCGTCGCGGCCGCCTGACGCCTTCCCTTCAGGGAGTTGGCACGACAGGGATGCGACCGGGCCCTGTCCTCAACTCGTCACACGGCCCCAGGCGGCGCAGCCGAGGATGGGTCCGAGCTTGCCCTTCTGCAGCAAGGCCACGCAGCCCGTTGCGTCGGGCGTCAGCAAACCGTCCTTGGGCAGCGCCACTCGAGTCGCCGGTCCTGTCCACATTGCGGCGGGAACGAGTTTGCGCACGACGTTGACATAGACCACCTCGCGGCCCGCCATCTCCCCCTTTTCGATCTTCACGTTCACCTGGTCGAGGATGGGCATTACCCACAGCGTCGCCTCGCCCGCATCGCCAGCAGCCGCCTCGACCACAAGTTCCTTGCCGTGGTCGCCGATGGTGACAGGCACGGGCCATTGCTTGTTCCGGGACTGGTCCAGCACCGCAAAGACCTCTGAGCGCTGGCTTCCCACCATCTGCTTGCTCCCGTTGACGATCATCTGCGGCGTGAACACCTCCATATCGCCACGCGCCTTGGCATAGTCATACTGACGCTGCGAGAGGTCGGGGCCGGCAAGGGTATCTTTCCAGCCGAGATAGTCCCAGTAGTCGACGTGGAACGTAAGGGCCAGCACGCCCGGCTTGCCGCGCAATTCGCCAAGCAGGTTGTCGGCCGGCGGGCAGGAATTGCAGCCCTGGCTTGAGAATAGCTCCACCACCACGTCGATGGGCTCCGCTGCATGCGTGCCGCCTGCCAGCAGCGCGGCGCCAGCCCCCGCCCCAAAGGCAAGGCAGCGGCGGCGGGTCATGGTGGGTTGGCGCAACATGGAACCTGTATGAACCGAAAGGCCCGCAAGCGCCACTCACGAGCCTTCCGGCCTGTTCACGAAAGCGTTTGAACTGGTCGTCTTCTCCCGCAACGCGGGAGAAGACATCCGGTGACCCTCTCGATTCACTTTCGCCGGACTTGATCCGGCAATCCACTTGCGCCGCCCAAAGAAATGCCCCGGCCAAGCCGGGGCAAAGCGATGTCGTGAGCGTGATGTCCCCGGACGCTCACCCCGCCTTGGCAAGATTCCGGAGCACATAAGGCATGATGCCGCCGGACTTGTAGTAGTCGAGCTCGTCCAGCGTATCGATGCGGCAGAGAACGTCCGCCTTGGCTTTGGAGCCATCGGCACGGGTGATCTCCACCTCCATCGCGGCGCGCGGCTTCAGGCCCTCGGCCAGGCCCTTGATGGTGACCTTCTCATCACCTTTCAGGCCCAGCGTCTGCCAACTCTCGCCGTCGCGGAACTGCAGCGGAACCACACCCATGCCGATCAGGTTGGAGCGGTGGATGCGCTCGAAACTCTGGGCGATCACGGCGCGCACGCCGAGAAGGCGCGTGCCCTTGGCCGCCCAGTCGCGCGACGAACCGGTGCCGTATTCCTTACCGGCGAAGATGACGAGCGGGGTGCGATCCTTCGCATAGTCCATCGCCGCGTCATAGATCGGCATGGTCTCGCCACCCGGATAGTGCTTGGTGACGCCGCCTTCGACACCCGGCACCATCTGGTTCTTGATGCGGATGTTGGCGAAGGTGCCGCGCATCATCACCTCGTGGTGACCACGGCGCGCGCCGTAGGAGTTGAAGTCGAGCTTCTCCACGCCGCGCGAGTTGAGGTACTTGCCGGCAGGCGATGCCGCCTTGATGTCACCAGCTGGCGAGATGTGGTCGGTGGTGATCGAGTCGAGGAACAGCCCGAGGATGCGCGCATTCTCGACGTCCTTCACCGGTGCGGGCGTCATGGAGAGCCCGTCGAAATAGGGCGGGTTCGCAACATAGGTGCTCTTCTGATCCCAGGCATAGTTCATGCCCTTGGTGACCTTGATCGAGCGCCAGTGCTTGTCGCCCTTGAACACGTCCTTGTAGCGAGACGCATAGGCCTTGCGCGTCACGTTCTTGCGCACGGCGGCGGCAATGTCCTTGGAGGTGGGCCAGATGTCCTTCAGGTAGACGGGCTTACCCTTCTTGTCGTGGCCGATCGGGTCCTTCGTAAGGTCCACGTTCAGCGAGCCAGCCAGCGCGTAAGCCACCACCAGCGGCGGCGAGGCCAGGTAGTTGGCGCGCACGTCGGGGTTCACGCGACCCTCGAAGTTGCGGTTGCCGGAGAGCACCGCGGCGGCCACCAGGTCGTTCTTCTTGATCGATTCCGACACGTTCTCCGGCAGCGGGCCGGAGTTGCCGATGCAGGTGGTGCAACCATAGCCCACTAGGTTGAAGCCGATCTTGTCGAGGTCCTTCTGCAGGCCCGAGCTGTCAAGATATTCGGTGACCACCTGGCTGCCGGGAGCAAGCGACGTCTTCACCCACGGCTTCACTGTGATCCCCGCCTTCACCGCATTGCGGGCGAGCAGGCCCGCGCCGATCATCACGCTCGGGTTCGAGGTGTTGGTGCAGGAGGTGATCGCCGCGATCACCACGTCGCCGTGGCCGAGATCGAAGTTGGCGTTCTCGACCTTGAAGCGCTTGGAAAGCTCACCGGCCTTCTTGAATTCATCCGCCATCACCCGGGCGAAGTCCGGCGCGGCATTGGTGAGTTCCACACGGTCCTGCGGGCGCTTGGGGCCCGCCATGGACGGCACCACGGAGGCGAGGTTCAGTGCCAGCGTATCGGTGAACACCGGCTCTTCCGCCTTGGCCGTCCAGAACATGTCCTGCGCCTTGGCGTATTTCTCGACGAGGGCCACCTGGGCGGAGGCGCGCGCCGTGCCCTTCAAATAGCCGATGGTCTCGGCATTGATCGGGAAGAAGCCACAAGTCGCGCCATATTCCGGCGCCATGTTGGCAATCGTCGCCATGTCCTCGAGCGACAGGTGAGCGAGGCCCGGGCCATAGAATTCAACGAACTTGCCGACCACGCCCTTCTTGCGCAGCATCTGGGTGACGGTGAGCACGAGGTCGGTGGCGGTCGTTCCCTCCGGCAGCTTGCCGTCGAGGCGGAAGCCGATCACTTCGGGGATCAGCATGGAGATGGGTTGGCCCAGCATCGCGGCCTCGGCCTCGATGCCGCCAACGCCCCAGCCGAGAACGGCAAGGCCGTTCACCATGGTGGTGTGCGAGTCGGTGCCGACCAGCGTGTCAGGGTAAGCGTAGGTAACGGTCTTGCCCTTCACCTTCTCGGTCTTGGTCCACACCGTCTTGGCAAGGTACTCGAGGTTCACCTGGTGGCAGATGCCGGTGCCGGGCGGCACCACGCGGAAATTGTCGAAAGCGCCCTGCCCCCACTTCAGGAAGGTGTAGCGCTCGCCGTTGCGGTCATACTCGAGGTTCACATTGTTCTTGAATGCCTTCGAGTTGGCGAAGAAGTCCACCATCACCGAGTGATCGATCACGAGGTCGACGGGCGCGAGCGGGTTGATCTTCTTGGGGTCCTTGCCCAGGCCCTTCATGGCGTCGCGCATGGCAGCCAGATCGACCACCGCCGGAACGCCGGTGAAGTCCTGCATCAGCACGCGGGCGGGGCGGAAGGCGATTTCCTTCTCGTCCTTGCCGCGGTTCTTCACCCACTTGGCGATCGCCTCGATGTCGGCCTTTGTCACCGAGCGGCCATCCTCGAAGCGCAACAGGTTCTCGAGCAGCACCTTCAGCGAGTAGGGAAGGCGCGAAATGCCCTTCAGGCCGTTCTTCTCGGCGGCCTTGAGGCTGAAATAGGTATAGGTCTTGGCGCCGACCTTGAGGGTCTTGCGGCACTTGAAGCTGTCGAGCGACATCGGGGGCCTCTTGCTGAAAAAGGGTGGATGGCGCCGTTCTAATCTCTTTGTCGTTGCGGCACCAGTTGAACCAAGGGCGGAAGCCATCAGCCCATTCGATGGCTTGTGCCAAGCCTGTGTGACGGTTTTGCTGGCCCTATCCCGTCGAAGTCGTCATCCCGGCGAAAGCCGGGACCCAGCTTTCCACAGTTTCCGGCACCCAAAGCTGGACCCCGGCCTTCGCCGGGGTGACGGACGGAAAGGGAGCCAAAAAAGATGGCCGGGACGAGCCCGGCCATGATGAACGTCGATCGGAAACCGGCCTAGACCCTTCTCTCCACCATCATCTTCTTGATGTTGGCAATGGCCTTGGCCGGGTTCAGCCCCTTGGGGCAGGTCTTGGCACAGTTCATGATGGTGTGGCAGCGGTAGAGGCGGAACGGGTCTTCCAGATTGTCCAGCCGCTCGCCGGTGCCCTCGTCGCGCGAATCGATGAGCCAGCGATAAGCCTGCAGCAGGGCCGCGGGGCCTAAGTAGCGGTCACCGTTCCACCAGTAGGACGGGCACGAGGTGGAGCAGCAGGCGCACAGGATGCACTCATAAAGACCATCGAGTTTGACACGGTCCTCATGCGACTGGCGCCATTCCTTCTCGGGGCGCGGCGTTGATGTTTTCAACCAGGGCTCAATGGACGCATGCT
>CAMDBX010000153.1 GCA_945889445.1 Rhizobium sp. Q54 | reverse complement strand
CCATGCACCGCTATGTCTGGCTCTATAACCAGCAGCTCCCGCAGTCAGCCCTTGGCAGCAAGTCGCCATTGCAAGCCATGAAGGACTGGTACAAAATCAAACCTGAGCTGTTCAAGAAACAGCCGTACAATCTTCCGGGATGTGACAGCTAGAGTTGACGCTCTCCTGCAACGGGGAACTGCTTCAGAAGGATATGCTTTCGGCTCTCATCAAGCCGCGCACGTTGCTGGAGAAGGTCTCTGCCGCAGATGGATTACAGAACGGCGGAAGGATGGTCTTCTCGGGCACGATCGCCATAAAGGGGCAACTCCCGAAGCCACCATATGACGTTGCTATGCTCATTCGCGATCCCGTGCGGGACCGTGAGATCGCACATGCGTTCCGTGTCACGGCGCTCACGGCGCTGCATGCGCAGCCATTGGGATCACCTGACTGAGAGCATAAGCTTGCCAGATACCTGCCGCGATTCCAACAATCGGTGGGCACGGCCTGCCTCCGCCAGTGGCGTGATGGCTGAAATCGGCATGCGCAGCCGTCCGTCCGAGAGATAGTCGATGATATGCTCGGCGCCGCGCTGCCACTTTGCTGATCCGGGCCTGTCAACGGCGGTGCAAAACTATGCCACGTGGCGGCGCAATAGTCGGCTACCCTGGCTTTTGGCGCGGGGGGCCGGCGGGATCAAGGGTTCAACCAAATTCCATTCGTCGTCCGTCAAGTCGCTGGGATAGCGCAAGCGGCTACGGTCATAACGTCCGCGATTTCCGTTCGTCCACATCAACGGCCCCTCCGAAACATTCCGCCGCACTTGAATCACATCTGATTCAGATGATTCAAGAACTCACCGGACAGGCTCTGAGAGCGATTGCCATATGCCAGGACGGGAGCGACTAGCCCGCCGCAGCGCCTCGCGGCCTCGGCACAGATCGCTGTGGGAATGATTGCGTCGACGCCGAGCGGCAGGTGCCGACCATGTTGCTCGGTGGCGCCTACCGGGATGAACACCGGCGACCGTTCCGCCATGCGCTGGGCAAACGCGGCCCAACTCAGATCGGTCATGAACACGCTTTCCATCCTCGGGCCGCCAACAATTGCTTCGATTCTCCGGATTCAGGAAAACCTTGAAAGTCTCAAATTGCAATCTTCAATTCGGCGTTCAATCTACGTCCGCCGCACGCTGCGTCTTGCTGGAGGGTTGCGAGGCCAGGCTCGCTAGAAAGGCGCGGATCAGCGGGCGTTCCGCATCGCTTGCACGGTATGCAACGTTGTGCACCGAGGAAAACTGGAAGGTGCGCGGCTTGATGGCCCGCAGCTGCCCGTCCTGCACCCAGGGCCGGGCGAAGTGCTCCGGCAGGAAGCCGATGAACATCCCGGAGAAGATCAGCATCAGCTGCCCTTCCATGTCCACGGTCGAAGCTCCGGCGCGCGGATGGCCGACACGGTAGAGATCATCGAACTGGCGATAGCCGCGAACCGAGAAACGGGCCGCGTCGACAGCGGCTTGGTCAATCATCGAGTCGCGCCGGGCGAACAGCGGGTGGTCCTTGCCGCAGTAAAGAAAGTGGGGCTCGTCGAAATAAGGCTGATAGACAACGCCCGGCCCCTTCTGGGTGAGAGGGCCAATCACAATGTCCCGATCTCCGTCCGAAATGCGCTGCTCGAGCTCCGAGGGCGTCCCGAGGAACAAGTCGATGAACACGTCGAAGCCCGGCTGCATAAGCCGTGCGATCACCTTCTGAATGCCGAGATGGGGGCTTGTGTAAATGCCATCCGGCATGCCGATTTTCAACCGGCCGGTGATGCCACCGCTCGCTGCGTCGACCCGCGCCTGAAAGTCGTCAATGTCGCTGAACAGCTTGCGGGCGGCGCCATAGGTGGCTTGCCCGAGGTCGGTGAGCCGGAAGCGGTTGCGCCCGCGCAGGCACAATTGCCCGCCGATACGCTTCTCAAGTTCCGACAGATGCGTGCTGAGGGTCGACTGGGATAGGTTCAGGGTAATCTGGGCCTCGGAGAAGCCGCCGGCATCAGCAAGCACCACGAAAACGCGAAGCAACCGCAGATCGATGTTATCCAGGCGCCGCATCGTGCCTCTCCCTTTCTAGCAAAACGCCAACATTGACATTTCTCGAAACAAGGTTCCAAAAATCTTGATAGACGTCAATGTTGGAGTTACCGACTATTCCCGCAGGGAAAAAGGAAACCGCCATGAAGAAGCTTCACACCGCCGTCTCCGTGTTTGCCGTGCTGGCCTTTGCGGCGCCCGCCCATGCCGACGACAACATCCGCATGCTCGCCCCCACCTGGCTGGGCTTTGCGCCAGTGCACGTGGCCAATGACCTTGGCTGTTTCAGCAAGGAAGGCATCACGGTCGACTACAAGTTCGAGGATGACCGCTCCAACGTCATCGCAGCCTATGCCCGTGGCGATATCGACGTCGACATGCGCACCGTGGGCGAGCACCAGGGTCGACCACGCGATGCGGAAACGCCTGGCGTGATTATCGGGGTCATCGACGAGTCGGTCGGCGGCGACGGGGTCATCGCCGACGCCAGCGTCGCCTCGGTTGCCGATCTCAAGGGCAAGACCGTGGCAGCTGAGCCCAACATCCCCGCCCGCCTGCTGCTGCAGATGGAACTGAAGAAATCTGGCCTCACCTTTAACGACCTGCAGATCAAGGACATTGCGACGGCAGACACCGCCGCGGTATTCTCCGACGACTCGATCTCGGCAGTTGCGACCTACGAGCCCTTCATGTCACAGGCGGTTAAGAACTCGACGCGTCAGGGCGCCAAGGTGCTGCTATCCTCCAAGGACTTCCCTGGCATCATCATCGACGTGATAACCGCCCGGAAGGAAGACCTCGCGGCCAACCCGAAAAAGTACCAGAGCTTTCTGAAGTGCATCTACAGCACCATCGAGTTCAGCAAGGCGGATCCGCAGAAATACGCCGAGCTCGCCGCGCCGCATTTCGGGCTTACCCCGGCTGACGTGACCGAAATCATCAACACCAGCCTCGCCTATCTTCCACTGGATGAAGCCAAGGCCTATCTCGGTAAGCCGGGCGAGCGCGGCAAACTGCATGACGCTTTCGATACGGTCATGCAACTCAACCTCGAGAACGGCGCGGCTGACAACAAGCTTGACACGAACCAGCAGATCGATAACGCCACGATCAACGCCGTCGAACTCAAGTAAGGAACATGGCCTCTGGCCTGTTCACATTCCGCGGCAAGAGCAGCGCGCGCGCCGACATCATGCTGGGTCTGGGGGTGGCCGCTGCCCTGATCCTTGCGTGGGAAGCGGTGGCGCGCGCCGGCTTCATCCAGCCGCAATTCCTGCCAGCGCCAAGCCGTGTACTGGGTGCGCTATGGTCTATGACAACGACACAAGGGCTGCTGTGGCACGCCTTCGTCTCGACGATGCGGGTGTGGGTGGCCTTTCTGCTGGCCGCGGCGATGGCCATTCCCATCGGCATCATGATGAGCAGCTACCGCGTCGTCGGGGCGTCACTCGAGCCGACCATCGACTTCATCCGCTACCTGCCGGTACCAGCACTCATCCCGCTCTCGATCATCTGGTTCGGCGTGGGCGAAGAGACGAAGATCTTCCTCCTTTGGCTTGGCACATTCTTCCAACTCGTGCTCCTCGTGGCGGATGACATGCGCCGCGTGCCACATGAATATGTCGAGATCGCCTTCACGCTGGGGGCGAAGCCTCGCCAGGTCCTGACGGATGTCGCGCTGAGGGCCATGGGCCCGACGCTCGTCGACAATCTGCGCATCACGCTGGGCTGGTGCTGGACCTATCTCGTCCTGGCCGAGATCGTGGCGGCAGATTCAGGTCTTGGCTTCGTGATCTGGTCGGCGCGGCGCTACGTGAAGACGCCCGAGGTCATGGCGGGCGTGGTCGTGATTGGTCTGATCGGCCTCGTCACGGACCAGTTGCTCCGCGCCTGGCACCGCCGCATGTTCAAATATCTCTGAAAGGCGGCACAGCATGGATCCCGCCTACATAGGCTTCGAGAACGTCACCAAGAGCTTTGGCACGGTCCCGGTTGTCTCATCGACCAACCTCTCCATCACACGCTATTCCTTCGTCGTGTTCCTCGGTCCCTCGGGCTGCGGCAAGACCACGCTGATGCGCATGGTGGGCGGCCTCGACAGCCCTAGTTCTGGCACCATAAGGCTGGACGGCGAAATCGTCTCCGCACCGGACCGGCGGCGTGGCATGGTGTTCCAGTCCTACTCTTCCTTCCCCTGGCTCACGGTGGAGGGGAACATCAATTTCGGCATGCGCTACCGAAACGACCTGTCGGTCGAGGAGCGCGCTGCCAGGGTCACGCACTATCTCCGCCTCATCGGCATGGACGACTTCCGCACTTCCTATCCGAACCGCATTTCGGGCGGCATGCGTCAGCGCGTGGCTATTGCGCGCACCCTCGCCGCAGGTTCCGACGTGCTGCTCATGGACGAACCCTTTGGGGCCCTTGACGCACTGACGCGCGAAAGGCTGCAGGTGGAACTGCGCCAGATCCAGCGTGAGGAGCGCAAAACCATCATCTTCGTCACCCATGACGTTGAGGAAGCAGTATTCCTGGCAGACCGCATCATCCTGTTCTCGGCACGGCCGGCCCGCATCCTGCGCGACATCGACGTGGCGGCCGTTCTGGGCCCGGAGCGTCCCCTCGAGGCACGTGAGGGCGAGGCCTTCTTCCGCCTGCGCAACGAGGTTCTGCACATGATCCGCAACGAGACGGGAGGTCAGCGATGAGCAATGGGTTTGCCGGCAAGCAGGTGGTCATCACCGGCGCCAGCCGCGGCATCGGGTTTGGCGTGGCGAAAGGTTTCGCCGCGGCGGGCGCCAGCCTGACACTGATCGCGGACGATCCCGGAACCCTGGCGGCCGCCCAGTCGATAGGCGCGCGGGGTGCCGTCGCCGACATCACGGATCCCGCCGCCATCGATTCCGCGCTCGCGCAGCTTGGCCACATCGACGTGCTGGTGAACAATGCAGGCCTCGAGCGGCTGACGCCGGTAGGCGAAGGTGGCGACGAGGTTGAGGCCGTCTTCCGCCGTATCATCGAGATCAACGTGATCGGAACTCAACTGGTCACGCGACGAGCGCTCAGCAAGATGACGCACGGCGGCGCCATCGTGAACACGGCTTCGATCTGGGGTCGCGTGGCGGAGCCGCTGTTCGGCGCCTATGTGGCCTCCAAGCATGCCGTCATCGGTCTCACCAAGACCTGGGCCAAGGAACTGGGCCCGCGCGGCATACGCGTCAATGCGATTTGTCCGGGTTGGGTGCGCACCCAAGCCTCCATGCTGTCGCTGAAGCGCATGGCGGAGCGTCGCAGCGAGAGCGAGGACAATTTGCTTGCGCAGATCACCGGCGGGCAGGCGTTGCCGGGCCTGATGGAGCCCGAGGACATGGCTGCGGCGTATCTCTTCCTTGCCTCCGATGCCGCATGCAACATCACCGGCCAGTCGCTTGGGGTCGATCGAGGAGAAGTACCATGGTGAGTCCACTGTCCGGCAAGCGCATCCTAGTGACGGGTGCCGCGAATGGCATCGGCCGCGCCACGGCGGAAGCCTTCGCGGCGGAGGGCGCCAGGGTGATCGGCCTCGACATCCAGCCCGGCACCGGTTCCGTGCCCATTATCGCCTGCGACCTGACCAGCGAGGACGATATCGTGGCGAGCGTCGCCCGTGCCGTCGCGGAATTGGGCGGCCTCGATGTGCTGGTGAACAATGCAGGTATCCTGAAGGAAGCCCCGCTCAGCGAAGTAACGGCCGCGCTGATCGACCAGCACTATGCGGTGAACCTGCGGGCTGCCATCCTGGTCACGCGCGAGGCCCTGCCGCATCTGGACGATGGAAGCCGGATCGTCAACATTGCTTCAGAACTTGCCTATCTCGGCCGCGCCAACGCCTCGGTCTATTGTGCCACCAAGGCGGCGATGCTCGGACTCACGCGCTCCTGGGCGCGCGAGTTTGCGCCGCGCATCCTTGTGAACGCCGTGGCGCCGGGTCCGACGGACACGCCCCTCCTTGCCTTCGAGACCATGAACGATGAGCAGAAAAAGCTCGAAACGGCGCATCCTCTTGGCCGGATCGGCAGGCCCGAGGAAGTAGCCGCTGCGGTGCTGTTCCTGGCCGGCCCCAGTGCCACCCTCTTTACGGGCCAGTGCCTGGGCGCCAATGGCGGCGCGGCGATGACCTGACGACGGAGACTGCACATGAACGATACCTTCCAGCCCATCGACGCCGCGCAGGTGCCGCGCTTTGCGGGCCCGACCACTTTCATGCGCCTTCCCGCCGTCTCCGGCGCCGAAGGGCTCGACATCGCGCTTGCCGGCATTCCGTGGGACGGTGGCACAACGAACCGCGCTGGCGCACGCCATGGCCCGCGCGAGATCCGCAGCCAGTCGAGCCTCATGCGGCGTGTGCACCACGTATCCGGAACGGAGCCCTTCAGCCTGGTAAAGGTCGCCGACGTGGGCGATGTCTCCGTCAATCCCATCAACCTGCTCGACGGCCTGAAGCGTATCGAAGCCGGCATCGCAGCCATCGTGGCGGCCGGAGCCCTGCCGCTGATCGCCGGAGGCGACCATCTCACCACGCTGGCCACCCTCCGTGCCGTGGCACAGCACGGAGCAATTGGCATGATCCACTTCGATGCTCATTCCGATACCAACGACACCTATTTCGGTGACAACCCCTACACCCATGGCACGCCGTTTCGTCGCGCCATCGAGGAAGGCCTTCTTGACGGCCGGCGTGTGGTGCAGATTGGCATTCGCGGATCGATATACGAACCGGGCGAGCATGACTGGGCCCGGGCCCAGGGCATCCGCATCATCTACATGGAAGAGTTCGTGCGTCGCGGCGTCGAGGACGTCATGGCGGAAGCGCGCGCCATCGTCGGCGGCTCGCCCAGTTATGTGACCTTCGACATCGACAGCATCGACCCGTCCATGGCGCCAGGCACCGGCACGCCGGAACTTGGTGGCTTCACCACGCGCGAGGCGCAGGCCATGGTCCGCCTACTCGAGGGCGTCAACATCGTCGGCGCTGATGTGGTGGAGGTGTCACCTCCCTTCGACCTCGGCAACCTCACGGCGCTGGCAGGGGCAACCATGATGTTCGAATTGCTCTGTGTCATGGCCAAAGGCGTCGCTGCCCGCCGCTGAGCCCCGCTACCATATGGACAGCGCAATAGCCGGAGGGCGGGCATTCACCCTTGGGCTCCTGTCTCCGATGCCACAGGGCTTCGAGGGTGCACGTCGTTCAAGTGCGCAGCCATTGGTCACCCATGCATGTGCCTCTCGGCCGCCCTCCATGGAAGCTCATATCGCCCAGATGTAGATCCTCACCGCTTCCTGCAGATGCCGGAAGGGGTTTCCTCAAAGGTGCTTGCCGCCGAACCACATTGTCAACACGACGTAGTCAATTGTGTCGCTGCCTATGCTGCTTCTTCCCCTTCACCCACTCATCCCCCTGCCCCCGCCTCTCCGCCTGACGCCACGCAGCCTCCTCCTCCGGCGGCATCCTCTTCGACACGTAGCGCCACACCAGCGGCAGGAGCGCCTTCGCCACCCGTGAACCGAACGCGATCCAGAAGGAGGGCCGTTGCGCCACGAGGAATGCCCCGGCACCGAGGCCGAGGAGCACCACCGCAACTGCAACTCCCTCCTGCCAGCTCATGCTCAGGCGGCCTTCTTGTTGGGAATGTCATGTCAGGCGGGGTTCGAGAAGTTCCAGGTGTAGATGCCGCTCATCCCCACCATCTCGAGGCTGTCGATCACCTCGACATCGACCCAGATGTTCTGGTTGTCGGGATTGTAGACCCGCACGACATGGGTCCGCCGAACGGTCTCGTCGAGCATGTGCAT
>CAMDBX010000152.1 GCA_945889445.1 Rhizobium sp. Q54 | reverse complement strand
GGGTGAATGCAAAGATGACGGGGACCACGCTTGACCACGGTCTCTAGGGACCAGCCCGGTAAATCGGTCTCCCGTCAACACCGGAGGTGCGGTCAAGGCGCCTCCGGTGTCCCGTTTATAGCCCAATTCTTCGAGACAAGCCCGGCGATGATGAGCGAGGCGTCGGGAGCGGACTAAAGCCCCGTTGTCGGCCGCGGGTTCGTTCCGTCAAAGAACCGCGTGTAGCGGAAGGCCGCGGGATCCACGCATGGGGTTTCCCCCGTCACGATCTCCGCCATCAGCTTGCCCGCACCGGGGCCAAGGCCGAAGCCATGGCCTGAGAAGCCGGTGCAGAGATGAAAGCCCGGCAGTTTCTCGACCTTCGAGATGATCGGCACCGCGTCCGGCGTCGCATCGATGGCACCTGCCCAGCGCTCGGCGATCTTCATCGGCTTGAACACCGGGTAGTATTCCTTCAGCTGCTTCGCCGCATCGTCGAGGACGTCATCCACCGGTTCGGGGTCGAGGATGCGCACCTGCTCGAAAGGCGACACCTCATCCAGCGCCCAGCGCCGCTTGAGGCGTGCCTCCTCGATGAATCGCTTGCCGAGGCGCAGCCTGAGCCCGCTCCAGTCCAGCCTCAGCGCGGGCAGGAATTCGCGGAACAGGCGGAACGAGTCCGGCACGATGTCGGCGACCGAGAAGTGGTTGTCGGTCACCGTGTAACCGCCGTCCATGCGCTTGCGGAAAGTGAAGCCGCCGCCGGAACAGGTGCGGGCAAGCCCCGTATCGATGGGTTCGGTGCGCATCACCGAGTTGATGACGGTGAGCTGCGGCAGCGCAATGCCGAGGTTGTGGCAGAAGCGGCGTGACCAGGCGCCACCCGCCAGCACAACCGTGTCGCAGGCGATCGCGCCCTTCTCCGTCACCACGGCGGAGATGCGCCCACCCTTCGTCTCCAGCCCGCGCACCGCGCAGTTGGTGAACACCTTGCCGCCCTTGGCGCGCAGTGCCTCGGCCATCAGCGGCACCGCGACGAAGGGCTCGGCCCGGCCGTCGTTGGGCGTGTAGAGCGCGCCCTTCCACGGCCTCGTGCAGCCGGGCTGCAGTTCATTTGCCTCGGCAGCGCCGATCATGCGCGTGGCCAGCCCCGCAGGCTTGGCGTTCTTCTCGAACCAGTCGCCCTTCTGCGCCAGTTGCGCGTCGGTCTCGCAGAGATAGAGGATGCCGCAGCGGGTGAAACCGGTCTGGCCCTCAACGCGCGCATCCATGCCGTCCCACAGACCCATGGACACCTGGATCAATGGAATTTCGCGGGCATCGCGTCCCATCTGGCGGCACCAGCCCCAGTTCCGGCTGGACTGCTCGGCGGCGATTTCGCCCTTTTCCAGCAGCACGACGTCGATCCCGCGCTCGGCGAGTTCGAGGGCGGTGGAAACACCGGCAACGCCGCCGCCAATCACGCAGACGGCGGCCTGTTTGGGGAGGGTGGAATCGGGCTGGATGAGCTTGATCTTCGGCATGGGCCAAAACTAGCCCGGCCACATGCGGACTTCCACCCTCACGCGCGCGGGTGTGCCTTGCGGTATTGCTCCAGCAGATGCGCCCGGTTGACCTCGGTGTAGACCTGCGTGGTCGACAGGCTGGCATGGCCCAGCAGGTCCTGGATGACGCGCAGGTCCGCGCCATTGGCGAGGAGATGCGTGGCGAAGGAGTGGCGCAGCGCGTGCGGTGTCGCCGTCTCGGGCAGGCCCAGCGCGCCGCGCAGCCGGACAATCAACAGCTGGATGTTGCGCGCGTTCAGCGGCCCGCCCTTCACGCCGCGGAACATCGGCTCTCGCGGCTTGAGGGCGAAGGGGCAGAGATCGCGATAGAGCGCCATGGCGTCGCGCGCCGCAGGCAGCAGGGGCACGAGTCGGGTCTTGTTGCCCTTGCCGGTAATGCTGAGGGTCGTCGCCTCGGCTTGCGCCGTGGTGAGGCTCAGCGCTTCCGAGATGCGAAGCCCGCAGGCATAGAGCAGCGTCAGCACCGCCTGGTCACGCGCCAGAACCCAGCGCGGGGTTTCATCGGTGGCCAGCGCATCCGCCTTCGCCACTTGGCGCGCCTTCTCGGGCGAAAGCGGCTTGGGCACCGCATGCGGCAACTTGGGCGAACGCAGCGCCGAGAGGGCCGGGTTGCGGAACAGCCCCGTCTTCTCGGCATGGCGGTAGAAGGAGCGGAGGCTGGACAATTGCCGCGCCAGCGTGCGGCTTTCGACGCCACTCATGCGCCGCCGGGCGAGGAAGGCGCGAAAGTCGGAGACGGCCAGCTCCGCCAGATCGCGGTTGGAAGGCGCCCCGCCCAGATGATCGGCCATGAACTGCGCGAACTGCCCTAAGTCCCGCGCATAGGCCTCGAGCGTCTTGGCCGCCATGCGCCGCTCGGACTTGAGGCTCGAAAGCCAGCCCTGCACGGCGGCAAGCGCATCGGGGCCAAGACTGGTGGCGAAGTCGGACATGGGGCGGAAGGTTAAGGCGTGAGGCTTTAGTGAAGTGTTAACCTGTCGCCACGCGCAGCACACTCCTGTCATCTCCGTCCAACGTTTCACCTTGCCCGGGCTTCACCCGGGCAACCCTTGTGCTCGCCGCGAAAGGGATTGCCGGCTCAAGCCCGGCGAAGGTGAAGGTCTGGTTGAAAATGATCACCCCTCGATCAGCGGCGCGCCGGGGCTTGCATGCTTCGGCATGGCGCCAATCAGTCGTGGATCAGGATGCACCTCGACCATCACCGCATAGGGCTGGAAGCCGGAGCGCTGGTAGAAAGCGAGGGCCGAGGGGTGGTCGAAGTGGCAGGTGTGCACCCACATGCGCGAGATGGGTTGCTCCCAGGCCCGCGTGAGCGCCTCGTTCATCAGGTAGCGCCCGGCACCGCCACCGACGGCGGTTGGCACCACGCCGAAGAAGGAGAGCTCGCACTGCCCCACCTCGCGGAAGTCGAGTTCGAGGAGCCCGATATCAGCCCCGCCCTTCACCAGCGCGAAGCAGAAGACGTTCGGGTCCCCGATGATGCTGCTGAGCTTCTCCTCCGGGATGATCAGCCGCGAGAACCACATGATGTCCTGCCCGATGGCGCGGAACAGGCCGCGGAAACGCTCCGTGTCGGCAGCGCCCATGCGTTCGAGCGTGAAGCCGGCCTCATGCGCGGGGCGCAGCGCAGGCCTTGCATGCATCTCGAGGCAGGTCACCACATTGGCGAGGTGGCCGGCCGGCAGCGGGTGGTAGCCGACGGGAAGCGGTGTTTCGTGCATCATGGTGGCGCGATGTCTAGCGCCGGGCGGTCAGCGCCGCAACCGCTTGACGTTCGCCTTCACGCGCTTGGCGGACGGGCCCAGCGCCGCCTGCATCAGTCGGTCGGCGCCGCCCGCCGACCACGGGGCCGCCATCATCAGGAAGAGTTCGGTCTGCACCGCCACGCAAGTCTCGGCGAAGGCCATCTGCTTCTCGACCACCATCTTGGTCACTTCGGCGTTGGAGGCGGCGGTGGGGTTCAGCATGCCCCACCACAGTCCGGGCATGCGCCGCGCGATGACCTCGGCGGAGGAGATCCCCATGTCGAAGGCCGAATGCCGCTTTGCCATGCCGTGAACTCCCACTGTGCGAACACTATAAACAGAATGGCGGCCCCGGGGTTCCGGGGCCGCCCATCAAATGCCGCGGCGATGCTCAGCGCATCGTCGGGATGGAGAACTGCGCGCCTTCCTTGATTCCGCTAGGCCAGCGCGCCGTCACCGTCTTGGTCTTGGTGTAGAAGCGCACCGAATCAGGCCCATGCTGGTTCAGGTCGCCGAAGGCCGAGCGCTTCCAGCCGCCGAAGGTGTGATAGGCCAGCGGCACCGGGATCGGCACGTTGATGCCCACCATGCCGATCTGGCAGCGCGAGGCGAAGTCGCGCGCCGTGTCGCCATCGCGCGTGAAGATCGCGGTGCCGTTGCCATATTCATGGTCGTTCACCAGCGCCAGGCCTTCGTCATAGGTCTTGGCGCGCACCACCGAGAGCACGGGTCCGAAGATCTCTTCCTCGTAGATCTTCATGTCCTTCGTCACGTTGTCGAACAGCGTGCCGCCGAGGAAGTAGCCGTTCTCGTAGCCCTGCATCTTGAAGCCGCGGCCGTCGACCTTCAGCGTTGCGCCTTCCTTGATGCCCTGGTCGATGTAACCGACCACGCGGTCCATCGCCTGCTTGGTGACGAGCGGGCCGTAGTCGGCCTCGCGGTCGGTGGAGAGACCCACCTTCAGCTTCTCGACGCGCGGCATGAGCTTCGCCACCAGCGCATCGGCCGTCGCTTCGCCCACCGGCACCGCAACCGAGATCGCCATGCAGCGCTCACCGGCCGAGCCATAGCCCGCGCCGATCAGCGCATCGACCGCCTTGTCCATGTCGGCGTCCGGCATGATCAGCATGTGGTTCTTGGCCCCGCCGAAGCACTGCGCGCGCTTGCCGTTGTTGGTCGCGCGCGAATAGACGTAATGCGCGATCGGCGTGGAGCCGACGAAGCCCACCGCCGCGATGTCCGGATCATCGAGGATGCCGTCGACTGCTTCCTTGTCGCCGTTCACCACATTGAAGATGCCGGCGGGAAGCCCCGCCTCGAGGAACAGTTCGGCAAGCCGCATCGGGCAGGACGGGTCACGCTCGGAGGGCTTGAGGATGAAGGCGTTGCCGCAGGCAATCGCCGGTGCGGCCTTCCACAGCGGGATCATGGCCGGGAAGTTGAACGGCGTGATGCCCGCCGCGATGCCCAGCGGCTGGCGCATCGAATACATGTCGATGCCGGGGCCGGCGCCATCGGTGTAGTCACCCTTGAGCAGATGCGGAATGCCGCAGGCGAATTCGACGACCTCGACGCCGCGCTGCAGGTCGCCCAGCGCGTCGGGAATGGTCTTGCCATGCTCCATGGAGATCAGCGTGGCGACCTCCTCGGCATGGATGCGGGCGAGTTCGAGGAAGCGCATCATCACGCGGGCGCGGACCTGCGGGTTCTTGGCGGCCCATTCGGGTTGGGCCGACTTGGCGTTCTCGACGGCGGCGCGGAGCTCGGCGGGCGAGGCCAGAGCCACGCGGGCCTGAACTTCGCCGGTGTTGGGGTTGAACACGTCGGCAAAGCGGCCAGACGTGCCCTTCACATGCTTGCCGCCGATGAAATGTCCGATTTCCTTGACCATGAGGCCATCCTCCAAACGAAACTGAAACGGTGGCGCAACCTAGAAGCCGCCCGCCACCCCGGCAAGGGTCAGCAACAGGGGCCTGGTAAGGCCAGCCAGTCCTCCCGCAACCGCGAAGAGCCATGCCGAGACTGCATGGATCATTAGCTCGATTTTTGCTGCATTGCACCATATCTTTAAATTCGCGATCCGAAATAAAGGATTCGCAAGAAAGACATCAAATGCAGCGCCATCTCCAGAAGTACCGGATCCGCAAGCTCTGGCCTCTCGAGACCGAGACCTTCCGCCGCCACTTGCTGCGGCTCGACCCCGAAACCCGCCAGTTCCGCTTCGGAACCCCGGTCAACGACAACTTCCTGAACGCCTATGCCGAGACGGCCTTCCGCATCGGCACGGTGGTCTATGGCGCCTTCATCGGTCCGGACATGTATGCCTCCGCCGAACTCCGTTCGCTCCATGCCGTGGGCGACGACATGGCGGAAGCCGCCTTCGTGGTGGAAACCGCGCACCGCCACCATGGCCTGGGCTCGGTGCTGATGGACCGCATCATCACGGCGGCCCAGAACCGCGCCATTCACCAGCTGCACATGATCTGCGCCCGCGATAACCAGCCGATGCAGAAGCTGGGCGAGAAGTTCGGCGCGCAGTTCAGGATCAACCATGGCGAGGCCCTGGGCGAGATCGAAACCGACCCGCCCACGGTGCTTTCAATCCTTGGTGAAGCAATGCACGATACCAGTGATTTCGTGACGGCGGTGTTCGACTGGTCGCCTATCGGCGCAGCGCCACGGCCGGAACCCAGGCGTATCCGTCATCATCGAGGATGACGCATTCGCGCAGCCCGTGCGGCTTGTCGATGCTGCCTGCCAGAACCGTGAAGCCCAGCTCCCGCGCCTTTGATTCCGCCACATCCGGGTCGCAGCCATAGAGCCTCAACTCCACGCCGGCACCCCGCGCTTCCAGCCCCGCCACGATGCCGGAGAGCGCGTTGTCGCGATAGGCGTGGTCGGCATGGAACATGAAGTCCTGCCCGTTCCAGCGCAGGGCGGCAAAATCCGCATCGTCATAGAAGCTGGTGGCGCCCATCACTTCCGTCGCAAAGGTCACGGCGCGCGGCACGTCGGTCACCAGCAGGTTGAAGCCGAGGCCCCTGAGGGCGCGGCCATAATCTTCGGCGGAAACAGGTGGTGTCTTGTCGGGTTCTCGCTTCTTCATGAAGCGATGTGAACATGTGCACGCTCGGCGTGCAAGTTCCACATCACGGCACAGGCGGGAATCCGCTTTGGGTCGGCAATCCCATGGCGCTTCATGGCGATCAGGAACACCACCGCCGCATCGGCAACGGCGTCCGACAGGTCGGCCGCGGGCAGCCCCTCCTCCAGCAGTTCCATCAGGTGCAGCGCTGCGGCGTCGCTGAGTTCGGCCGCCTCACTGGCCGTGAGCTCCGTTGCCGCCTGCCAGCTCTGGGCCAGGTCGGCATCGTCCATCTCGGCCACCAGTTGCGGGCCGATGGTAAAGGCCAGCCGCCCGGCCGCAGACCGGTAACCGGGGGAAACAAGGGTGAAAGACCCATCAGACGCCATGGAACACCTCACGCGACGAACTCACCCCATTCTGCGCCTGATGCTTTGCGGGATGGTTAACGCCCCTTGCGCGAGGTTTGCGGCATTTTACGGAAGTGGCGCCGCCTTCAGCGCCAGCGCCTTCACGTCCTTGGTGGGGAAGGAACAGGCATAGGCCCCCTCGGCATAGGCGCCCACGGCATAGGGGTCGAAGCTCACCGTGATTTCGTCAGCCCCGATGCTCCAGCTCCTGAGGTCGCGCACCGTCTCGGCGATGGTGGCATCGCGGGTCTTCGCGTCATAGGGCACGTCATCGGCGTCCGGCACGCGCTTGGCGCGCTCGGCGTCGATCTCAGTCTTGCACCACTGCGTGAGCGTCGTGGCACCTGCCGCATCCACCACACCGCTGATGGTGAGTTGCTTGCCCGTCGTCATGTCGACATTGAAATTTCCGGTTCCGTAATTGCCATGCGCCCCGCCCTCGTTGATGTAGAAATCATGCCGCGCCGAGATCAGCGCGGGCCCGGCATAGGTCAGGCTGAGTGTGTCTTCCATGGCATAGATCATGTCGTGCGAATCCTCGCCATGCGGCCCAAGCTTCGCCTGCTTGAGAATGGCATCGACAAGCCTGTTGAAGGTCTTCTCGCCCGCCGTCTTCGCGTCGGCGAAGCGGACCAGCGCCATGTCGATGTCCCATTGCTTGGTGCTGCCATCCTGCACCAGGAACACCGGCACCATCTTCGCTGCCGCGCCCGGCCCGCTTTCGGGCGTGCCCGTCAGCAGGCTCAGCCTGTCCTTCGTCTTCTGCGCGATGCAGGCATTGATGCCTGCGTCACCCCCGCTGCAATATTCGCGCTCGGCGATCCACCGCTTCTGCGACCGAGCCAGCATCTTCTGCTCCGCCGGCGTGGAGGCGGACTTCACCGCAGCGTAAGCCGCGGCGAGCTGGTCATCGAGTGTCTTCAACTGCGAGTCGGCGCAAATGGCCTTCTCCACATCGGTGGTGGCCTTCGCGCAATCGAAGGCAAAGGCAGGCGTTGTCAGCGCCAGGAGTGCGACTGCTGCAAGGACAATCTTCATGACACGGTCACCTCCACAAACACCAATCCCAAACCCCATCATGGCCGGGCTAGTTGTTTGGACCGGGGACATGGTTGACGCCTGTTCGGAGACATGGCTGACACGTTACTGTTCCGTCAAGTTGATTGAAGTGATGAGGTGGGAGGCGAAGAACACGCCGTAGTGGCCGTCTTTGCCGAGAGGCCGGATGGCGAGGCGTTCGCCGTAGAAGGCATCCGGCACTTTCCAGTGTCTGGCTTTGAAGGAGATGTATCCCT
>CAMDBX010000151.1 GCA_945889445.1 Rhizobium sp. Q54 | reverse complement strand
CCTCGATCATGGCCTGGGCAAAGGTTACCGGTCTGGATCGCATCTACCGGAACGATGCCACGGCGTGGTGTGGACTGTGGATGGCCTATGTGGCGCTGCAGGCCGGATGGGATGTACCCATGAACCCGCTAGGCGCCCGCAACTGGCTGGCATTCGGCGTCCCACAGCAGAAGCCCGCGCTGGGGGATGTTCTAGTCTTCTGGCGGGGTGCTTCCTCCGGCTTTAGCGGCCACGTGGGGCTCTACGTCGGCGAGGACGCCGAAGCCTTCCACGTCCTCGGCGGCAACCAGTCCGACTGCGTGATGATCAAGCGCATTGCGAAGAACCGACTCCTTGGGTGCAGGCGCTGCCCTTGGAGGATCAACCAGCCGGCTGCCGTGCGACCCGTCGGGTTGGCAGCCAACGGCGCCCTTTCCACTGATGAAGCTTAGGAGAATTCTGAATGTTCACGTCGATCGACAAGGCGCTCGTCGCCGCCATCATGGGCATCCTGTTCATTGTCCAGACCTACACCGGGTTGCAGCTGCCCTGGGCCACGCCCGACACCATCGCCACCATCATCGGCCTCGTCACGCCGGTCCTGGTCTGGGCCATCCCCAACAAGAAGGTTGCCCGAGCGTGAGTTGGCAGGAGGGCGTTGCGATCACGGTGGTGCTCCTCGGTCTCGGGGCCGGGGCGTTCCTCATGGCTCGGCGGCCTTCCTTCTGGATCGAGTTCGGCCGGCGGCTAGGAAAAATACTGCTGCCGCTGGCATGGCGCTATGTCTCCAGGAGGATGCCGCCGGAGGAGGAGGCTGAGTGGCGCGCAGCCGAGAGGCGTGGGCAAGGGGAGGAATGGTTGAGGCAGCGGAGGTGCGGCGAGCGGAGAAAAGCCAGCTTTCGCTAGGTACGAATGCTGTCGTGGTCATCGCTGCAAGGTGCAGCGTCGATGTGGTTGCATCGGCTGGAGTGGTGTCCCAGTGAGGAGTCAACTGTGGAAGACATGATGAGCGTGGATTTGATCGCTCACGTCTGTGCTTCGACCAAGTCAAAGGCGTCCCGCACGGATGGAAAATAGGCCTTCCCGGACCTTGTAAGTTCTGCGCGCTTCGTATCTCGACGTAAGAGTTGAACACCTAGCTTTTGCTCAAGCGACTTCACTTGGTAGCTGACTGCCCATCGAGTAACGCCCAGTTCTCTTGCCGCACTGCTTAAGCTTCCAAACCTTGCAAAGGCCTCGAAAGCTTTCAGAGCGCGCAAAGGTGGGAGGTCTCGTTTGGTCAAGTCTTCTCTCCAGTCAAGGGAAACCCACTTTGTGGCATCTCCATCTCACCGCAAATGCAAAATGCCTGTCGCGTGGGCTGTAGCTATCGGTGAGCTGCTTTGGCCGGTCTCAGCCAGCTCACGTTCGGATAGGCAATTGGCTCCTTTGCGGTGAAGAAGTATCGCCGAAAGATTTCAGCATATCCCTTCATTGTGTAGCCGTCGTTCTTACTCAGAAGTGCTTGGCGGTTTGCGGCGTAGTATGCGGGTAGCCGATACCAGGGCAGGGCTGGCCGCGTGTGGTGAGCAACATGAAGGTTGTTGAAGAGGAACAGAACCGACCAGAACCAGGACGCCTCGACGATGATTGTTCGATGTTCCGGGCTTTCAGCTGCCCGGTGTTCGCAATAGGACCGAACAAGTGACAGGGAGAGGCCCGGATAGGCGATGAGCAGGTAGTATTCTAAGAATGGCATGCCTGCGATCTGGGTGATGAACAGGATCACCAGAATACAGCTCGTGGAAAACAATATCCACTCCCGCAGCCGGTAGGTGTCGCCGCGCAGGATTTGACGCCACTCCTCGGTCCAGAACTGCACAATGCTGACTGCTGGCCCAATCAACATCCGGCCAGCCAATGTTTGATTGACCAGGTAGACAAGACGCTTGAGAGGTCCAGCCGCGGCCCAGTCCTCAGGAAGAAGATAGTAGGATTCGGGATCGCGAACCGGATCCGTGAGATCGATATCGTTGTGGTGCCTGAGGTGCGTGTCCCGGTAGCGGCCATACGGGACCCAGAACGTTGGTGTCAAGAAGACGAGCAACTCGTTGACCCATCTGTGGCGTGTGGGATGACCATGCAGAACCTCATGCTGCAGCGAGACATGCAGCGCAGTGAAATACGCACCGACTGGAAGAGCCCACCACGGGAATGCGCCATGAAAGAGTACCAGACCGGTGATCGCTACATATGTGAGGATGATGAGCCCGATCGTGGGCCACTCGATGCGGGCTGTCCTGGTTTCGGAGTAGTGGCTTGCCGTCATGAGTTCAGAATCCTGTTTGATTCAATCGGAATACTGGATGACAAGATTGTCAGCGGGCAGACGATATGGTCTACTCTCATCATGCTTATGACTTTGCCCATGTATGATTATCCAGAGACGGCTGAGGCCACAGAAGCCTGGGCTGCCGCCATTGCGCGCTACGCCGGCCTGGAGCTGGACCTCTCTCGGCCTGATGATTATGTGGGTGCCTGGTCGAGGGCAGATCTGGTGTTCAGTCAAGCCTGCGGCTATCCCTTCACGCATTCCTTTCGTAACCGGCTGACTCTCGTCGGAACACCGCATTATGCTGCGCCGGGCTGCGATGGCTTTCATTATTCGAGCACGGTTTTCGCCCGTGAGAATCGGGAACCCGATGGCTATCGCGGCATGGTGGCGGCGGTCAATACGCCCGATTCGATGTCGGGCATGCTCGCTCTCAAGAGCTTCTTTGTCGACAGGGCACAGGACGGACACTTCTTCGGCAGCGTGATTTCTTCCGGCGGACATGTAAGGTCGCTGGAGGCGCTGCAGCGGCGTACTGCGGATGTTTGCGTTGTCGACGCGGTTTGCGTTGCCCATGTCAGACGCTATCGGCCTGAGCTGCTCGACGGCCTGCACGAGCTCGGCAAAACGATCAGCGTTCCCGGTCTTCCTTATGTCACGCGCGACGTAAACGTGGACAGGTGGCAGGAAGCAGTGACTGCTGCCATGAATGCATCTGACTTGGCAGATGTTCGCGCGGCGCTGATGATTGGCGGTCTCACGCTGACAAGGCCTTCTGACTACGACGTTATCCTCGAACTCGAGGCCCAGATCGAAGCCAAAGGCGGTCTTCGGCTGCTGGAGTGACCGTCTTGCCTGGGGCTTGCAAGTGGTCTCATGCATCCTTGAGTATCCTCAGAGAATCGAGCATCGCTGCGTGGACGTCCCGGGAGGCGACGGCGTCGCCCACCCGGAATAGCAGCAGCCCCGTCTCACCATCATTGAGCCAGGGCTGCGGCGTGCTTGCCTTCAGAGCATTGACGTCTGTCACCCCGCGATTGCGGGCATGTACCTTGAGTTCATGGAAGAGCTGGTCGGCCGGTTCCGTGCCCAGTTCGGTGATGACGCGGTCCGCAACGATCTCCTGGGTGGCATTTCCATATTCATGGGCGAGCGTGGCCTTCAGCATGTTGCCCGCGCGCGCGATCCCCGCGAGGCGATGATCGGTGATGATGCGCACCCCGGCCTCGGCGAGGGCGCCGAGATAGACAGGGTAAGACGATCCGCCCAGGCTGCGGCCCAGCACACGGTCGTTCGTCGCCACCGTCACGCTGCGGCCTTGCGCTGCGAGATGCTGGGCGAGAGAGACTGCTGCGTGGCCGCCGTCCAAGTCATAGATCAAGGCTGATTCATAGGCTTCGCTCTGGCTTGCGGCATCCCAGCTCGATGTGGCGAGCTCGGCTCCCGGAACATCGGGGCTGCGAGGAATGCCGCCCGTGGCGATGATCACAACATCGGGGTCTTCGGCAAGGATGGTCTCGCTCTCCGCATAGGTGTTGTACCTGATGGCGACGCCCAGCCTCTCCAATTCCGATGACAGCCAGTCGACGATGCCGATCAAGTCGCGCCGCCAGGACAGGGCCGATGCGATCAGGAGCTGGCCGCCCAGTTTCGCAGCGGCTTCGAACAGAACGACATCGTGACCCCTGAGGGCCGCGACGCGCGCGGCCTCGAGCCCAGAAGGCCCGCCGCCAACAACCGCGACCTTGCGCTTTGGCCCATCACTTGGCGCGATCTTCTGCGGCAGGGCCGACTCGCGGCCCGTTGCAGGATTGTGCAGGCAGAAGGCGGCGCGCCCGGCATAGATGCGGTCGATGCAATAGGCGGCGCCCACGCAGGGGCGGATGTGCTCGGGCGTTCTTGCCAGAAGCTTCTGCACGATGTGCGGATCGGCCATGTGGGCGCGGGTCATGCCGACGAGATCGACCGCGCCGGATTCGATGGCATGGGCCGCTGTCGAGAGATCGGCTACGCGGCCCGCATGGATCACGGGTGCTCCCACCTCGGCGCGGAAGGCAGCGACATCGGCGAGATAGGTGCCGAGCGGAACGGACATGCCGCCGATGACCTTGGAGATGCCCCAGGTGGTGGACGCCGCAATGCCGTTGAGATTGAGAAGATCATAAAGGCCCTCCGCATAGAGCGACTTCGCAACGGTGAGGCACTCCGCGCGGTCTGGCCCGCCTTCGCGCGATTCATCGATGGCCAAGCGAAGCGACAGGAGGAAGCCAGAAGGCGCCTTGCTGCGGATGTCCTGCAGGATGCGCTTGAGGAAGCGCATGCGGTTCTCGAGCGAGCCGCCATAGTCATCGGTTCTGAAATTTGCGTTGGGCGCGAGGAACTGGCCTGGCAGATGCGACGGCACGAAGACTTCGACGCCATCGAGTCTGCCCTCCGCACAGCGCACCGCCGCATCGCCATAGGTTTGAACGACACGGTCGATATCCTCGATCTCCATCGCGCGCGGCACGGCGTGGTGAGCAGGATCGCGGACGGAGGAGGGCGCTATGGGCGCGATCCAGTCGCCATCCTCGCCGCTGGTGCGGCGACCCATGTGCGAGATCTGGCACATGAGCTTCGCGCCATGGCTATGGATGCGCTTTGAAAAGACCTGGAAATGCGGGATCACGGCATCGGTCGAAACGTCGATCTGGTTATAGATGGCGCTCACTTCCGGCGAGACGATGGATGATCCGCCGAACATGGTCAAGGCGATGCCGCCCTTGGCCTTTTCCTCGTGGTAGCGCTGGTAGCGTTCCCCGGGCATGCCGCTCTCGGCGAAGCCCGGCGCGTGGGAGGTGCTGACGATGCGGTTGCGGAAGCCGATGCCTTTGACCTCAAAGGGCTTCAGCAGCACATCAAGACTCAACGATGCCTCCCTCTTCCTTACGCCTTGCGACGAAGTCATCAAGCGCATCGATGATGCCCGGGTCAAGCTGCTGCGGCTGGTGCGTGTCGATCAGGTGCCTAGCAATGACGGAAGCCCGCGCCATGGCATCCTGCTTGCCCGCGACCACCCAGTTGCCGTAGTTCTGCCAGTCCGAAACGAGCGGCATGTAGAAGGCGGTCTGGTAACGTTCGAGGGTGTGCGGCGTGCCGAAGAAGTGCCCGCCTGGGCCCACATCGCGGATGGCGTCGAGGGCGAGTTCGGCAACGTTAACCTCGATTGGCCTGAAGCATTCGGCAAGGCCTTGCAGGATCTCGGCATCGACGACAAGCTTTTCGAATGAGGCGCAGAGCCCGCCCTCGAGCCAGCCTGCCGCATGCATCACCAGATTGGCGTGGCCCAGCACGGCGCCCCAGAGCGCGAATGTCGTTTCATAGATGCTCTGGGCATCGGCGGAGGTGGAGGCATTGCCGCCCGAGGAACGGTAGGGAATGCCATAGCGCCGCGCCAGCTGGCCGCTGGCGATCACGCAGCGGAAATACTCCGGCGTGCCCATTGCGGGAGCGCCCGTCTTCATGTCCACATTGGAGGTGTAGGCGCCATAGAGGACAGGCGTGCCCGGCTCGATCATCTGCGTGAGGACGATGCCGCATAGCGCTTCCGCATTCTGCTGGGCAAGCGAGCCTGCAAGCGTCACGGGCGCCATGGCGCCCGCCAGCGTGAAGGGCGTGATGCAGATGGGTTGGCGGGCGCGCGCCATCTCGATCATGCCTTCCAGCATCGCGCCTTCGATGCGAAGGGGCGAACTGGTGTTGACGACCGTATACATGCTCGGCACGTCGCGAAGCTGCTCGCGCGTGAGGCCCCTGAGAATGCACATCATCTCGAGGGCGTCCTCGATGCGCTGTCGGCCGAGGCAGTAGGGGTGGAACACCTTGTCGGTGAGCAGCGCGAATTCCCGCAGGCAATCGAGATGACGTATTGACGCCGGAAGATCGACTGGTTCGACCGGATAGCCGCCGAAGAAATTGATGGCGTTGAGACCATGCCCGATCTTCACGAAGTTGCGGAAGTCCTCGAAGGTTCCAGCGTGCCGGTCCTGGCCGAGGCCCGAGCAGTTGGGCGCGCTCGACACGCAGCCGAAGACCACGTTCTCACCGCCGATCTGCAGGTCGCGGCCCGGACCCCGGCCCACGATGGTGAAACGCTCAGGCGCCAGCCCGATGTAATGCTCCACCACCGCGCGGCCAAACCGCACGCGCTCCTCGCCGGGGCGGACGTCTGCGCTACACCGGGCGGCAATCTCCCGCATCGCAGGCGACATCAGGTCGATGCCGATCTCCTCCAGAATGGTGAGCGATGCCTGGTGAATTGCTTCGATCGCATCGCCGGACAAGGGCATGAGCGGCGGCATCGAGTAATGACCGACCGAGAAGGCCAACTGTGCGGGCCCTCTTGCAGCCGAGCGTGCCGCGCGGTCGATGTTGCGCGTCCGGCCTATTCTGGTGGGCGAGGCTGCGTCAGTGGTCATTGATACGTCTCGTCTCTCCCGGATACCGGGTCATGATGTCACGAGAGCCGGGGCTTTGGCCCCGGCCTGGACTGTTGGCTGGCAATGAACCGTTGCTCAGCTGTTGAACCACCAGCGTTCCATCGCACGGTTGCCGTCGATGGGCGCGTTGTTGGCAATCGGACCATGGCCGACCTTGGACGACAGGGCGAAGACCTGGTTCTGGAACATGGGAACGATCGAGTTGCCGTCATCGCGCACGATCTGCTGCATCTCGCGATACATCTCCGCGCGCTTGGCCTCGTCAAGCTCGCTGCGCGCCGCAACGAGCAGCTTGTCGAACGTCTCGCTCGAGAACTGGCTTTCGTTCCAGTCGACGCCAGAGTCATAGGCGGCGGAGAAGATCATGTCCGGTGTGGGCCGCGCCACCCAGAGGGTGATGCAGAACGGCTCCTTGTTCCAAACGTTGGACCAGTAGCCGTCACTGGGCGCCTTGTTGACGGCGATCTCGATGCCAGCCTTGCGGGCCTGTTCGGCAAAGAGCAGGCAGGCGTCGGTGGCGCCGGCAAAGGCTGCCTCGGAACCGAAGAGTTCGACCTTGAGATCCGAGAGGCCCGCCTGCTTGAGATGGAATTTGGCCTTGTCCGCATCATAGGCGCGCTGCTCGATATCGGCCCAGTAGGGCATATTCTGGCCCACGGGATGATCATTGCCCAGGGTGCCCTGGCCGCGCATGATCGTGTCGATCAGCGCCTGCCTGTCGATGGCGTGCTTGAGCGCGAGGCGCACATCCTTGTTGTCGAAGGGCTTGGCGGAATTCCGCATCGGCAGGGTGACGTGCGAACTGCTGGGAATGCTCTGGACCGAGATATCGGGATTGCTCTTCAGCAGATCGACCAGCACCGGGCTTAAATCGTGCAGCACGTCGATTTCCCCGGCCATGAGGGCATTGGAACGCGCCGTGGCATCGAGGATCGCCCGCATTTCGCCGGTATCGAAGAAGGCCCTGTCGTTCCGGAAGAAGTTCTCGAAGCGCTTGAGCTTGGCGGAAACACCGGGAACGAATTCTTCCAGCCTGTAGGCTCCCGTGCCGCCCTTGCTCCAGTCGATCTTGCCTTCGCCATCGGAAGGCAAGATCACGAAGTGATAGTCGGTCATGATGTAGGCGAAGTCGGCATTGCCGCCGGTGAGGTCGAAGACCACGTTGTCGCCGTCGGCGGTGATCTTGTCGATGCCGGAGAGCAGCGACTTGCCGCCGGACTTCGAGCTCTCGCCCCGGTGATGATTGATGGAGGCCACAACGTCACTGGCGGTAAGCGTCTTGCCGTTGTGGAATTCGATACCCTTGCGCAGCTTGAACAC
>CAMDBX010000150.1 GCA_945889445.1 Rhizobium sp. Q54 | reverse complement strand
CGCGCGCTCAAGTTCCTTCTCAATCTCCAGCAGGGCAAGCCGGTGCGCCGCCTCAACTGGACCATGACCATCAACCCGCGGCTCGATACGAGCCCCGAGAATTATCACAAGTGGGGTCCGGACCGCGCCACCGTCACGCCGGAGAATGTTGGCGACAAGGTGCATCTGCGCTGCGAATTGCAGACGCTGTGGCGCCTGCCGCGCTCCAACGCCATCCTCTTCGTTGTCCGCTGCTACCTCATCAAGATGGAAGAGCTGGTGACGGTGCCCAAGTGGGCGCGCCGCTTCCACCGCGTCCTGCGCGATCTGCCGCCGGAGCTCGCGGACTACAAGGGTCTCACCCGCTACCGCCCGACAACCATCGAGTGGCTGGCAAAATTCGATGACGGCCAACCGACCACCCCCGGCATCTATCCGGAATGATGGACGGCAGAAAAGCAAGCACCAGGGAGCTACCATGACGAGAGTTGCAGTAATCGGCGCAGGCCCTTCCGGCCTCGCGGCCCTTCGCGCCTTCCAGTCCGCCAAGAAGAAGGGGGCCAAGATCCCCGAGGTCGTCTGCTTCGAGAAGCAGGATGATTGGGGTGGGTTGTGGAAGTACACCTGGCGTACCGGGCTTGATGAATTTGGCGAGCCCGTGCACTGCTCGATGTACCGCTACCTGTGGTCCAACGGACCCAAGGAGTGCCTCGAATTCGCCGACTACACCTTCGAGGAACATTTCGGCAAGCCGATCCCGTCCTATCCGCCGCGCGCCGTGCTGTGGGACTATATCGTCGGCCGCGTCAAGAAGGCGGGTGTGCGGAAGTGGATCCGCTTCAACACGCCTGTCCGCATGGTCGAGTACAACAAGAAGAAGAAGAATTTCTCCGTCACTTCGCACGACCGCGTGAAGGACGTGATGAAGACGGAAGAGTTCGACTACGTGATCTGCGCGTCCGGCCACTTCTCGACGCCGATCACGCCGTTCTTCACCGGCCTTGACTCGTTCAACGGCCGCGTGCTGCACGCCCATGACTTCCGCGATGCGCTCGAGTTCAAGGGCAAGGACATCCTCATCGTCGGCCGAAGCTATTCGGCCGAGGACATCGGCTCGCAGTGCTGGAAGTATGGCGCGAAGTCGGTGACCACCACCTATCGCTCGAAGCCCATGGGCTTCAAGTGGCCGAAGAACTTCGAGGAGCGCCCGCTCCTGCAGAAGCTCGAAGGCAAGACGGCCTATTTCAAGGACGGCACCACCAAGGACGTGGATGCCATCATCCTGTGCACCGGCTACCAGCACTACTTCCCCTACCTGCCGGAAGACCTGCGCCTCAAGACGGCGAACCGCCTGTGGCCGGAGAACCTCTACAAGGGCGTGGTCTGGCAGGAAAATCCGCGCTTCTTCTACATCGGCATGCAGGACCAGTTCTACACCTTCAACATGTTCGACGCGCAAGCCTGGTACGTGCGTGACATCATCCTCGGCCGCATCAAGCTGCCGAAGGCCGATGCGATGAAGAAGGACTGGCAGAAGTGGCTGCGCCGCGAGAAGAAGCTCGCCGATGCCGAGCAGATGATCTGGTTCCAGGGCGACTACGTCAAGGAACTGATCGATGCCACGGATTACCCGAACTTCGACATCGAGGGCGTGAACAAGACCTTCATGGTCTGGGAGCACCACAAGATGGATGACATCATGGGCTTCCGGAACAACGCCTACAAGTCGCTGATGACGGGCACCATGAGCCCGAAGCACCACACTCCGTGGAAGGACGCGCTCGACGACTCGCTCGAGGCCTATCTGGCGACGAAGTAAGTCGGTTACGTTCTGCTCTAACAATCATCATCGCCGGGCTTGTCCCGGCGATCCTTTTTGGTGGATACAAAAAGATGCCCGGGACGAGCCCGGGCATGATGATCGAGTGGATGTGCAGCGTGCCTACGACCTGGGCCTCGTCTTCTCCGGATCATAGGCCGCGAACTTGACGATCTTCGCGGGCAGCCGCTTCTGGTGGCCGTCGAGCTTGCCGAGCTCGACCTCGGTGCCAAGCTCGGCATTCAGCGCATCGACGCGGGCGAGGGCTATGTTCTTGCCCAAAATCGGCGAGCGCATGGAGCTCGTCACCACGCCCACCTGGGCGCGGCCGATGTGCACGCAGTCGCCGTGGCCCACCGCCTCGTTCGAGTCGATGTCGAGACCGACGAGCTTCCGCCGCGGATGTTCCTTGCGCTTGATGAGGGCTTCCTTGCCGATGAAGTCATCCGCCTTGGTCTTCAGCGGCACGGCAAAGCCGATACCGGCCTCGAAGGGGTCGGTCTCCGAGTCGAACTCGTAATGCGCGAAGATGAGGCCCGCCTCGATGCGCACCATGTCGAGGGCCTCGAGGCCCATCGGCTTCAGGCCATGTTTCTGGCCGGCGGTCCACACCGCGTCGAACACGGCGTTGGCATCCTTGGGGTGGCAGAAGATCTCATAGCCCAGCTCGCCGGTGTAGCCGGTGCGTGACACCACCACCGGTGCGCCTTCGAAATGGCCGATGCGCGCGGGCGTGAAGCGGAACCACTCAAGCTCACCAATCGATGGCTGCGCGGGCGGCGTCCAGATGATCTCCTTCAGCAACTCGCGGCTGTTCGGGCCCTGCACCGCGATGTTGTGCAGCTGGTCGGTGGAGGAGCGCACCCAGGCCTTGTAGCCCATCTTTTCTGCCTGCTCGCGCAGCCAGATGCCGGAGTAGTCGTCGCCGCCGATCCAGCGGAAGTTGTTGGGGCCCAGGCGGAACACCGTGCCGTCGTCGATCATGCCGCCGTTCTCGTAGCACATGGCGGTATAGACCACCTGGCCGGTCGCCAGCTTGCGAATGTCGCGCGTCACGCAATACTGCATCAGCGCCTCGGCGTCCGGCCCCGTCACCTCGAACTTGCGCAAGGGAGAAAGATCCATCACCACGCATTTCTCGCGCGCCGCCCAGTATTCGTCGATGGGGCCGTCGTTGTTGAAGCGGGTGGGCAGCCAGTAGCCGCGATATTCGGTGAAGTTCCGCGTGAGCGCAGAAAAGCGCTCGTGGAAGGCGGTCTGCTTGGTCAGCTGGGCGTCGGCGTCCGGTGTCATGCGATAGGCCACTGCTCTCTGGAAGGTTTCTGTCGCCGCATAGGTGCGGATATGGATGTCGGTGGGGTCCCAGGCGTTCGCCGCGTCGATGTCGTCGGGGCAGGATGACGAGACGCAGACGATGTCGGTAAGCGCCCTCATCAGCACATAGTCGCCGGGCCTCGACCACGGCTCGTCGAGGTAGAGCTGGTTCTGGTGGTCGATGTTGGTGTTGTAGAAATAGTTGATCGCTTCCCAGCCTTTTCGCGGGGCAACGCCATAGGGCGCCAGCGCATGGTTGAAGTTCTCGGTGCAGTTCACATGCCCCGGATAGCCCATGTCATCGTAGTAGCGGCTGTTGCAGGCGGTGGCGAAGGCATCATGCCTTCCCACCGTGTCCTGCACGATCTCGACCAGCGGCTCGAACTCGCGGTCGAAGGCCTTGGAGGGAAGGCCCGGTGTCGGGTAGCTGCGGCCCAGCAGCGTGCGGGTGACGGTGGAGTCCAGCGCATAGTCCAGCCCCTTGTCCACCTTGCGCGCGGCCAGTGCCTGGAAATCCGTGCACTGGCGGCCCGAGACGTCGATCACCTGGATCCACTCGCCGGCGCGCACCAGATAGGCGCTGGCCGTCGCCGCCTTGATGCGGATGTCGTGGATGGGGTCGGCCAAAGGCTCGGGCAGGATGTCCAGCCGCTTTCCCGTTGGCGGTGCGGCGCGGGTGATTCGCAATTCGATGTCGGTTGCAGTGTCCTGCGCCTCAGGGCTCATGTCGGCGCCCGGTACCGCCACGATCAGAATGCCGTCGCGCGCGACCTTGAGTTCGGCGCTGTTTCCCGCCGGGCTCTGTGAACCGAATAGACCCGCGGAGCGTGCCTTTGCCACATCTATGCCGCGACGGCGCAGGGCGCCAAGCGTGCGCGCGATGCCTTCGCCGCTGCGTGACAAAACGGACTTCAGTCCTTCGCCGGTGCCGTCCGGCTTCGTGCCCAGTGCGGCGGCGTCGAACGCGCCATCGGGCCCGCAGAACAGCACTTCGCAAGCCTGTCCGCCCTCGATGTCGGTGAGGCGCAGCACATCGCCCGCCTTGACTTCGACCACCACCGAACCCGCCCCCGGAACGGGGTAGCGCTCCACCCTCTCGGGCAGTGTGCGAACCCCCGGCCGCAGGATGCGGCTCGCCGGTGGCGGCGTGTTGCGTCGCAATAAATCTAGCATCAATCGCCCTTCCCTAGGGGTACGTCTTCAACGAGTTCTGAAACTATAAGTGAGTTTCGCTTGACCGTCGATATAACGGCATTCAAAATTATTTCCTGAGGGATAGGGGGGAAACAGCGGCTTCGGTCCGCTGCCTTATTCTTTGCCCGATGGATGTCGACCCACCCGCAAGAGGTGGCATGCCATCGGGAATGGGCAAAGGGAACAACTGAGGAAACGACCACAATGTCACAACAATCGAACTCGGGCGAACTCGTCCGGGCACTGGACTGGAAGGGCGCCTTCTGGGTCGCGGCGGGCGTGCCGCCCCTCGTGCTCTTCTCCATCGGCGGTATCGCTGGCACCACGGGCAAGCTTGCCTTCCTGGTGTGGATGATCTCGATGGTCATGGGCTTCTTGCAGTCCTTCACCTATGCCGAAATCGCCGGCATGTTCGCCAACAAGTCGGGCGGCGCTTCCGTATACGGAGCAACGGCCTGGCTGCGCTATTCGAAGTTCATCGCGCCGCTTTCCGTATGGTGCAACTGGTTCGCCTGGAGCCCGGTCCTGTCGCTGGGCTGCGCCATCGCGGCGGGCTACATCCTCAACTCGCTGTTCCCCATTCCCGCTGCCGACTCGCAGCTGGTGCTGGACTGGGTCGCCGCCAACATGGCGAATTACACCGACACCACGCAGTCGGTCGTCGACTATATCGCCGCCAATGCCGGCACGGCGCCTGCCGATGCCATCAAGGCGGTTGCCACCACCGATGCGGTGGCGGCGCTCACGCCCTTCGTCCGCAGCTGGGAAGCCTATACCTTCAACATTCCCGGCCTCGGCGCGATGCACTTCAACGCGACCTTCGTGATCGGCGCCGCGCTGATGCTGATCATCTTCGCGATCCAGCATCGCGGCATCGCCTCCACGGCGAGCGCCCAGAAGGTGCTGGCCATCATCGTTCTGGTGCCGCTGTTCCTGGTGGGCATCGTGCCGATCGTGACCGGCCAGATCGACTATTCCAACGTCACCAACCTGATGCCGCCTGCCGCCGCCTATTCGGCGGACGAGGGCAGCTGGAACATCGGCGGCTGGACGCTCTTCCTGGGAGGCCTCTACATCGCCGCCTGGTCGACCTACGGCTTCGAGACCGCGGTGTGCTACACCCGCGAGCTCAAGAACCCCAAGACCGACACCTTCCGGGCCATCTTCTACTCCGGCCTCCTGTGCTGCGTGTTCTTCTTCCTCGTGCCCTTCTCCTTCCAGGGTGTTCTCGGCCACGCCGGCATGCTGGCACCGGGCATCGTGGACGGCACGGGCGTGGGTGAAGCGCTCGGCAACATGGTGGGCGGCGGCAAGGTTGTCACCCAGATCTTCGTGATCCTGATGATCCTGGCGCTGTTCCTCGCCATCATGACCGCGATGGCCGGTTCGTCCCGCACCCTCTACCAGGGTTCGAAGGACGGCTGGCTGCCGCGCTACCTGAGCCACGTCAACAAGCACGGCGCGCCCACCCGCGCCATGTGGACGGACTTCGCCTTCAACCTCTTCCTGCTGGCGCTGGCGTCTGACATTGCGGGTTACTTCTACGTGCTCGCCATTTCGAACGTCGGCTACATCATCTTCAACTTCCTGAACCTCAACGCGGGCTGGATGCACCGGGTCGACTCAGGTCACGTTGCAAGGGCGTGGAAGGCACCGACCTGGCTCATCGGCCTCAACACCATCCTGGCCTTCGTCAACGCCCTGTTCCTCGGCGCTGGCGCCAAGGTCTGGGGCTATTCGAGCGCCCTGTGGGTTGGCTTCGCGATGGCCGCGCTGATCCTGCCGGTGTTCGTCTACCGTCATTACATCCAGGACGGCGGCAAGTTCCCCAAGGAGGCACTGGCAGACCTCGGCATCGTCGGCGAGGGGCTGGGCGAACGCAAGGCGGGCATGCTGCCCTATCTTGCACTTGCGCTCGGCCTGGCCGTGGTGCTGTGGGCCAACTGGTTCTTCGTGCTGCCGGGCTGACCCGGCACGTCAGCTTGACAAGCATCCTACGGGGCCCCTTCGCAGGGGCCCCGTTTCTGCTTTATAATCATCCGGAACAGGGAGCGCGCAGAACATGAAGTCCATCACGCCCAACGAGCGCATCGTCCACAATTACAAGTCAGCGCCTTACAAGAGCTACATCGACGCCGACGGTCGCGAGATCCCCGGCCAGTCCTACGTGCAGTTCGACGACACCTTCCCCGAGGGCGCGGGCTTCACGCTCTATCGCATGGCGCCCGGCTCATCGAGTCAGCCGCATGAGCACACCTGCCACGAGCAGTTCTTCGTCATCGAGGGCGAGGTCACCGACAATGACGGCTACGTCTACAAGACCGGTGACTTCGTGCTGCTGAAAACCGGCACGCAGCACTTCTCGACCACCGAGAAGGGCGCAACGCTTGTAGTCTTCGTACGTGATCTTGAGAGGAACCTCTGATCTCTGGCGGGTGCGTTGCAGCCCGCGCTTTGTGGCTAATCACACTGGCCAGTAACGCCGCTTCAAGGTCGCCGCGGCGCCTTGCGCAATGGGCGGATGGCCTGGTTCCGAGGTCCGCGCCGAGGAAATCCGTCGCCGCCCGTGATCACGGCGCCTGCGCCCGGCTGCGCCACCAGGTGACGGGATCGAGGTTCAGCCCGATCCGGTTGAGTGAGTATGCGATGCGGTCCATCAGCGGGCCCACCCCCGTGGTCGTCTTGTAGAACAGCACCAGGGAGGCGATGAAGAACACCGTGTACATCGACCACAGCAGCACCGCCGGGCCGGGCTCGACGCGGGTGCCGATATCGCCCGCTAATTCCACAAGCTGATGATAAATGATGATGAGAAGCGCTGCGAAGATCGATTGGTAGAGGTTCCTCTTGCGTGAGCTCTGCACGCCCAGCGCCACCCCGAGCATGGGCAGGAACAGGCAGGACATGGCGATCACCAGCTTCTTGTGCGTGGCCATGGAAATGTCACGCACCGATGCATCGGCAGTGGGAGTATTCTGTGCGAGGAGTTCCGGCAGCAGCAGCTCCTGCTCGTCGTCGCCGCGCGCCCGGAATGGTGCTGAGGCATTGCCCACCGGAACGTCGACCACCTTGAAGTTCATCATCTGCACACTGTCCGGGTCGGCGGCATCCTCCACCAGGATGCGCTGGCCGTCGGACAGCCTGAGGTTCAGCTGCGCGTTCAGCTTGGTGATCTGGCCGCGCGGCGCCAGGATGGTCAAGGTGCCGCCCTTCGCCAGCGGCTCGAAGATCAGGATCTTCTCGAAGCTTTGGCGATCCTCGTTGATCTTTTCCACGAAGAGGGTGCGGTTGTCGACGTTCATGAAGGTGCTGTCGCGAACCCGCAGGTAGAAGTCCGATTTTTCCAGATGATGGGTGAGGGCGCGGTAGCTGTAGCGGCCGAGCGGCTGCAGCCAGCCCACCACCGCTACATTGAGGCAGGCGAAGACCACGCCCAGCACGATCAACGCCGAGAAGGTGCGCGCGATCGACGAACCGGTGGCCTGCAGGATGTTGACTTCCGATCCCACCGTCAGCTGGCGCGCCGTGGTGTAACTTCCCCAGTACAGCGCCAGCGGCAGCATGAAGGCGAGGTAATGCGGCACGAAGGCGCCCAGCAGCCGCGCGACGATCAGCAGCCCCTGGTCATTGCCAAGCACCAGGTCGAAGACGATGAGGAAGCGCGCTGCCGACAGCACCAGCAGGCCGATCAAGATCGTCGCGACGATCGGGATCAGGCACTGGCGCAGCACATAACGGTCGATGATGGTCAGAAGGACCTCGCCTGCCGGAAGGGAACGTTTCCAAAGAGTCTAAAAAACCATGATCTATCTGTGAAGCCAAGCATCAAAACACGTGGCCTGATGATCTGGCTCCAAGCGTGGCCCGCATGCCACTCATCGCGTGTGCAGGCCATGCCACTCATGAGTGTGTTGAGAGTCATCGCGTCGGATCATGTCGAAGCTGGTCGGGGAAACATGCGGCCATTGCCGCCGGAGGATGGTGGAGCCAGGCGGAATCGAACCGCCGACCTCTTGAATGCCAT
>CAMDBX010000149.1 GCA_945889445.1 Rhizobium sp. Q54 | reverse complement strand
CGCGTGTCGAGGTCCTGGGACACCTGGCCGCGCAGGAACACCGTGCTCCCACGCGCAACCACGCCCTGGCAGAGGTCGTTGTCGAGCTTCTGCTCGGGGTAGGTGTCCTTGGTGTTGAAGGGGCGGATGCGTTTGTGGGCGGTCATTTTTCGATCCTCGTGATTCTGGAGCCTGAGATTACTCTGCGGCCTGCTTGGTGACACCCCAGATGTTATCGGAGAGGCCTCCCGCCTTCTGGGCGAATTTCAGCGCGTGGTTCCAGTCAAAGGTGCGGTAGACGGCGGCCGACTGGGCAAAAGGCGCGGACTGCGCGAAGAGCTGGAAGGTGAGGCGGTGGCCGGCATAGTCCGAGTTCAGCGCGTCACGTGCCAGCGCCAGCAGCTTGCGGCGGTCCTCGGCCTGCCACTCGTCGTTCACCGTGTAGTACTTGTCCATCCACTTCTTGGTCTCAGGGTGATCGAACACGGCCGAGTCCGGTGTGACACAGATCTGGCCGCCGCAGAGCTCACGCGCGATGTGCATCATGCGCGGCAGGTTGTTGAGCGCGTGGCAGCGGCCGGTGAAGAGCAGCGACTGGTTGGGCATCAGCAGGCCATTGGGGCTGCGCTCACCCGTCGCGATGGAAGCGGTCAAGTGTGCGTTGATGCCCTCGCGCCAGATGGCGAGCTCGGCGAGCTTCTCCTGCACCGCCTGCTGCTTGTCGAGGCCGGTCTGCCGGGCGTTCCACAGGGCCGCACCGATGATGAGGTCGGCGTAGGAGAGCGTGCGCTGCACGAAGGGAAAGGCCGAATAGCGGTGCAGCGTCTGGCGGATGAAGGCGGCAGCGCGGGTGTGCTGGTAGAAGAGGATGTCCTCCCAGGGGATCAGCACATTGTCGAGGATCATCAGCGTGTCGACCTCGTCGAACTTGTTCGACAGGGGATAGTCACGCTCCGGCGCGCGGCCGGTGAAGCCGGTGCGGCAGATGTGTTTGACACCCGGCGCGTCCATCTTGACGATGCAGCCCAGCGCATATTCCGAGAGCTTGGAGTCACCCCAGTTGGCGATCGTCGGCTTCAGGAAGGCCTGATTGGAATAGGCAGCCGCCGTTTCATACTTCGCGCCGCGGATGATGATGCCGGCGTCGGTTTCCTTCACCACGTGGACCAGCATGTCCGGGTCCTGGTCCTGCGGGCGCTTGGAGCGGTCGCCCTTGGGGTCGGTGTTGGCGGAGACGTGGAACGGGTCGTTCTTGATGACGAGGTGGATGTGGCGCTCGATGTTCTCGGCGAAGCGCGGGTCGATTTCGTTCAAAATGTCTTTGCCGTCCCACAGCGACCACATCTCGCCGATGGTCTCGTCACCCACGCGGGTGACCACGCCACCGATGTCGTTCATCACCGTGTCGACCGCGAGGCGCTTGTCGTCCCAGTCCTTCTTCTCGAAGGGAAGCCTGAGCCCGATGGGAAAACGCTCGCCGTTCTCCTCATAGGTCATGATCGCTTGAGTCTTCTCCTCGTGCTGCATGTCGTAGATGCGGGCACGGATATCGACGAGGGGCTTGAACGCCGGGTGGCGCGTCACGTCCTTGATGCGCTCGCCGTTCATCCAGACTTCGCGGCCATCGCGCAGCGAGTCACGGAATTGTTCGCCAGTCCTGATCATGGTTCAGAGTCCTTCGTGGGTGACGATGCGCCGGAAGGCGCGGTTGCAATAGACCAGCGGGTCGGCGGCACCGGAGTGCGCGGCGACGACGCGGCCGATGAAGATGCGATGCGTGCCGGCATCGAGCCGGTCATGCATTTCGCATTCGAAGATGGCGGTGGCATCGGTGACCAGCGGCAGGCCGGTTTCGCCGTCGCGCCAGTCATGGTTCGAAAAATCGAAGGGGCTGCCCTCGCGCGGGCGGCCGGAGAAGGTTTCGGCATAGGCGCGGTGGGCGGATGACAGAAGGTTGACGGCAAAGACGCCGTTGGCCTCCACCGCCGCCATGGCGGGGCTCTTGCGGTTGATGCAGACGAGGACCAGCGGCGGCTCGGCCGAGACCGAGGACACCGCACTCACGGTGAGGCCGAAGCGGCCGGCGGGGCCGTCGGTCGTCACCACCGAGACGCCGGTGGCGGCGAGCCCCATGGCGGCCACGAAATCCTCCACCCTGACGGGCGGCTTTGCCATCGCGTTCATCTGCCCGTTCCCTCCGTTCAGATGGGAGAAACTTGACATGGCGGCTGGCATCGGAAAAATAGATTATATCGCGCCGTTGAATAGGATTTTACGATGCTGCGCTATACGCTGCGCCAGATCGAATATGCCGTGGCGATCTGGGACCACGGCTCGGTGGCGGCCGCATCGGCGCATCTGGGGGTGGCCCAGCCCACGCTTTCGGCCTCACTCGCCAAGCTCGAGGCGCAGATCGGGCTGCAGCTGTTCATCCGCCATCATGCGCAAGGGGTGAGCCCCTCGCCCGCGGGGCTGCGCTTCCTCGCCGAGGCGCGGAACCTGCTCACCCACGCGCAGGACCTGCAGAGGGACACGGCGGCGGCCGGCACCGCCATCGAGGGGCAGCTGGCGCTCGCCAGCTTCGCCACCATCGCCCCCTCCTTCGTGCCACCGCTGATCAAGGGCTTCATGAGCCTGCACCCAGGCGTGACGATCCGCATGGCCGAGGGCACGCAGGACGAATTGCTGAAGGGCGTGCGCAGCGGCGACTTCGACCTGGCGCTGCTCTATGACGTCGACATGCCGGAGGATTTCACGGTGACGCTGCTTGCCTCCTTCGCACCGCATGTGCTGCTGCCCGGCAAGCATAAATTGACGCGACTGAAGAACGTGCCACTCGTCGCACTGAAGGACGAGCCCTTCGTGCTGCTCGACATCGCGCCCTCACGCACCTACTTCACGCGCATTCTCGAAACGGCAGGGATCACGCCGAAGGTCGCCTTCTCTTCGCCCTCGCTCGAGGTGGTGCGCGGGCTGGTGGGCCAGGGACTCGGTTATTCGATTCTCGTGACGAGGCCATTCGGCGATCATTCCTATGCCGGTGAGGAACTCGCCGTCAGGCCCATCGCGGACGAGGTGGCGCGCGGCGTCATCGCGCTTGCGGCTCTGAAACAAATGCGCAAGACACGGCTGGTCTCGGCCTTCGAGGCGCATTGCATCGACTACTTCAGGAAGATCAGAACGTGACCCAGCCTTCAGCCACCATCATCGGCGCCGGCATCGTCGGCGTTTCGGCCGCCGCCTTCCTGCAGCGCGAGGGTTACAAGGTGACCATCGTCGACCGCGTGCCGCCGGGCGAAGGGGCAAGCTTCGGCAATGCGGGAGGCCTCGCCTTCGCCGAGATCGTGCCCACCGTGCACCCGCACATGCTGCTGAAGATTCCGGGCTGGCTAATAGACCCCCTCGGGCCACTCACCATCCGCTGGTCCTACCTGCCCAAGGCGCTGCCGTGGTTTCTCTCGCTCGCCCGAAACTCGCTGCCGGACCGGGTGAAGGCCATCACCGCGGCGCGTGCCGACCTCGCCATGCGGGTCGTTTCCGACTTCGAGACGCTGCTGAAGGCCGCGGGCACGGCGAACATGATCCGGCTGCAGGACACGCTGCGGCTCTACGACAACGAGGCGCAGTATCTTTCGGAGGCCCAGGAGCGCGAGATCAAGAAGGCCCATGGCTATGAGATGAAGCGCCTGTCGGGCGACGAGGCGCGCGAGCTGGAACCGGCTCTCGGCAAGAACGTTCATTGCGGCGTGTTCCATGGTGGCTGGTTCTTCCTCACCAATCCGGGCCGCGCAGTGAAGTCCATCGCGGCGGAGGTGGTGAAGAACGGCGGCACGGTGCTGCAGGACGAGGTCGTCACGCTGGAGCGCGAGGGCAACCGCGTGAGCGCGCTGCGGCTGAAGGAGCATGGCCAGCACAAGCTGGACAAGCTGGTGATCTGTGCGGGCGCCTATTCCCACCTGCTGGCGAAGCAGCTGGGCGAGAAGGTGCTGCTGGAGGCCGAGCGCGGCTATCACATGGTGCTGCCGAATTCCGGCGTGAGCCTGTCGCGCTCGCTGACCTATGCGGGCAAGCCCGGTGCAGCGACCCCGATGGAGATGGGGCTCAGGCTGGCGGGCTCGGATGAGTTCGCAGGTCTCGATGCCCCGCCCAACTATGCCCGCGCCGATGCGCTGTGGACGAATTTCAAGACCGTGCTGCCAGGGTTGAGGGAGCCCGACGCGGAAACAACCCGCTGGATGGGGCGGAGGCCGGGAACACCGGATTCGCTCCCTGTGATCGGACCGTCGAAGACCACCGCCAATGTCTTTTACGGATTTGGCCACGGCCACATGGGGCTGACCTGGGGCCCGAGCACCGGGCGGCTGATCGCCGAGGCGATGACGGGTGCAAAGAGCAACATCGACATGGCGCCGTTCCGGGTGGACAGGTTCTGAACTGACCTCACCTTCTCAAATTCATCATGCCCGGCGAAGATGAGGGAGAAGGCTGCGTGTTTTCTCCCGTGCTGCGGAAGAGGACGATGAAGGATTATTTTCCTTGACTTTCTTAGAATCCTATACGAGGTATGTATTCACTTTCGTGCTTGCTGCTGATTGACATCGTGAATCTGTTTTGCAAGGCCGCCCCCGGCCCTGCCCCCTCCCGTTCCCCGGCGTGGCCACGCCCCGGAGCGCGGGGCAGTTTTGTCTTCTCCCGTGCAACGGGAGAAGAAGGGGACCCATTGCGGAGCAATGGGGGAGATGAGGGAATGCCGGGCACAAAAGCTGTCTCGCTCCACGTCCCCTCACCTACCCCGGCTTCGCCGGGGCCCCCTTCCTCTCCCGCGAGGCGGGAGAGGACGTCAGGTGACCGCCGTCAACCCAGGCCCTCCAGACCCGTGATCTCCATCTCGCCGCCCGGCGTTCGGGAAGGTCTTCCGGGACGTCATCTTGCTCTTTGACAAAGGCGCGGCTCATGGGTTCTATGCTCTCAACTCACGCACAGGTTTAGCCCCATGAAGACCGAGACGCCACAGCCGATCCACCTCACCGACTACCGGCCGGTGCCCTATCTGATCGACAATGTGGACCTCGACTTCCGGCTGGATCCGAATGCCACCGAGGTACGTTCTCGCCTGTCGCTGCGACCGAACCCTGCGAGCGCCGAGAAGAACGCGCCGCTGGTGCTGGATGGCGAGCGCATCACCCTGCAGTCGCTCGTGCTGGACGGCGCCGCGCTGCAGGCTGGCCAATATGAGGTTGGGCAGAGCACCCTCACCATTGCGTCCGTTCCGCAGCAGCCCTTCACGCTGGAGATCGTGACCACCTGCAACCCCGCCGCCAATACCGAGCTTTCGGGCCTCTATGTGTCGGGTGGCGTGTTCTGCACCCAGTGCGAGGCCGAAGGTTTCCGCCGCATCACCTATTTCTACGACCGGCCGGACGTGATGGCGCGCTACACGGTGCGGATCGAGGCAGACCGCGCGCAGGTGCCGGTGCTGCTCTCCAACGGCAACCCGCGCGAGGACGGCGTGATCGGTGGCACGACGCGGCACTACGCGGTGTGGGACGATCCCTTTCCCAAACCCTCATACCTTTTCGCGCTGGTGGCGGGCGACCTCGGCGCGGTTCACGACACCTTCACCACGATGACCGGCCGCACGGTGGCACTCGGCATCTATGTGCTGAAGGGCAAAGAGGACCGCTGCGCCTGGGCGATGGAGTCGCTGAAGGAGTCCATGCGCTGGGACGAGCGGCGCTTCGGACGCGAATATGACCTCGACGTGTTCAACATCGTGGCGGTGCCTGACTTCAACATGGGGGCGATGGAGAACAAGGGGCTCAACGTCTTCAACGACAAGTACATCCTCGCCAACCCGGAGACCGCGACGGATGGCGACTATGTGAACATCGAGGCGATCATAGCGCATGAGTATTTCCACAACTGGACGGGCAACCGGATCACCTGCCGCGACTGGTTCCAGCTGTGCCTGAAGGAAGGCCTGACCGTGTTCCGGGACCAGGAGTTCACCTCCGACCTGCGCTCACGCGCAGTGAAGCGCATCGCCGACGTGAAGACGCTGCGCGCAAGGCAATTCCCTGAGGACAACGGCCCGCTGTCGCACCCGCCGCGGCCGTCCGCCTATATCGAGATCAACAATTTCTACACGCCCACCGTCTATGAGAAGGGTGCTGAAATCTGCCGCATGATGCTGACGCTGATCGGCGAGCAGGCCTTCCGCAAGGCGATGGACCTTTACTTCGAGCGCCATGACGGTGAGGCCGCAACCGTCGAGCAGTTCGTTCAGTGCATGGCGGAAGCCTCGGGCCGTGACCTCACGCAGTTCTTCACCTGGTACACGCAGGCCGGCACGCCCACGGTGACGGCGGAAGGACACTACGACGCTGCCGCGAAGCAATACACGCTGACCCTCGAGCAGCAGGTGAAGCCGACGCCGGGACAGGCGGAGAAGCAGCCGCTGCACATGCCGTTGGGAATTGGCCTCATCGGGCCCGATGGCAGGGACATGGCGCTGGACCTCGATGGCATGGGTGCGCTCAACACGCCGGTCATTGAACTGACGGAGCAGCGCCAGACCTTCCGCTTCAACAACGTGGCGAAGCGCCCGGTGCTTTCACTCAACCGTGGTTTCTCCGCCCCGGTGAAGATGGAAGCCAATCTTTCGACCGCGGATGAGCTGTTCCTGATGGCGCATGATGGCGACAGCTTCAACCGCTGGGAAGCGGGCCAGCGGCTGGGCCGCAACCTGGTGCTCGCGTCATACCGTGGCACTGCAACGGCAGCGGACGTCAGCGCCTATGGCGCGGCGCTGAAGAAGATTATCGACGACCCTGCCGTGGACGATGCCTTCAAGGCACTGATGCTGGTGCTGCCGAGCGAAAGCGAGATCGCCGCCGCACTGGGCGCCGACGTGGACACCGACAGGGTGCATGCGGCGCGCGATGGCCTGCGCACCGCCATTGCGAAACAGCTTGCCACGGAACTCGGCGCGATCTGGCAGCGGACCGGCGAGCCCGGGCCCTATCGCCCCGACCCCGCTTCCACCGCGCGGCGCGCGCTGCGGCAGACGGCGCTGTCCCTCTTGGTGATGGGCAACCCGCAGCACGGCATTGCCCATGCGCTGGCCGAATTCGAGGCGGCACACAACATGAGTGCCGAGATGGGCGCTCTCGCTGCGCTGATGCAGGTGGACTGCCCGGAGCGCGAGGCAGCACTTGAGCGTTTCCATGCGCGCCACGCCCATGAGCACCTGCTGATCGACAAGTGGCTGATGCTCAATGCCCAGGCGCAAGGGCCGAACGCGGCCGCCCGCATCGAACGGCTGACACAGCACCCGGACTTCAAGTGGACGACGCCCAACAAGGTTTATTCCCTGCTTTCGGGCTTCGTGGGTGGCAATCCGGCGGGTTTCAACGCCGAAGACGGCTCCGGCTACAAGGTGATCGCCGATGCGATCCTGAAGCTCGACCCCATGAACCCGCAGGTGGCCTCCCGGCTCGCCACCGGCTTCCGGAGCTGCAAGCTGTTGAATTCGAGTCGAAAATCGGCCGCCCAGGCGGAGCTTGAACGGATCCTCGCCGAGCCCACGCTGTCACGCGACGTCTACGAGATCGTGTCGAAGATCGCGAACTCCTGAATCCCTTTCTAAACACTGGACAAATCACCCCCAAATCGAATCAATAGCCGGTGATTCGATCAGTGGTGGCGTCCGCGTTTTCAAAGTCTCCCAGCCGTGGGACGGCAGGGTTTCAGGGGAAAAGATTGGGCAAGACGCACATCGGCGAGCTGTTCTTCAAGGAGAGGGTCCTCAAGCTTCCCTCGCCGTGGCCGGGCCGGTTCCGCATCACCATTGCCGAGCGCCACCTGCGCCTGCTCATCACGTCGCTGATCGTGCTGTTCCTGCTGATGCTGGGCAGCTCGCTGCTGGTGCAGCTGACCGACAGCCGCACCACCCATGTGGCCGAACAGAACAGGCTTTCAGCGCTGCACGGACAACTCGTCGCGCAGCACTTCAAGGCCGACATGGCGGCCGCACAGGCCGCCGGGCGCACGCCGCCGGTGCTGAGCAGCGACTATCTCAGCGCCCTGCTTCCTGCCGACGCACTGGCTGAGGCGCGCATTTTTGCGGTGGCGAGCAGCACGGGCGAAATTGCCGCCAGCGTTCCGGCCTCCGAGAAGCTCGACGGCCAGCTGATCACCAGCGTCCTCTCGCCCAGCTTCATCACCGAAGCGCCGGTCAACAGCGGCGAAATGGTGCCGCTGCGGCTGGCCTCCGGCGAAGAGGCCTTCGTTTCGATGTATGACCTGGGTGACTACCCCGGCACACTCGTCGTGATGCAGCGCCAGCAGGACGTGCTCTCCGCCTGGCGCTCATCCGTCACGCAGGTGACGGCGCTGTTCATCGTCACCTTCCTGGTGCTGATGCTGCTCGGTGCCGCC
>CAMDBX010000148.1 GCA_945889445.1 Rhizobium sp. Q54 | reverse complement strand
AAGATGGAACGGTTTGTACATCGCTGCGTACTGACCGGTCGAATCGACAGGCAGGCCATACTGGGCAAAGCATGCGGCAGAATAGTCATTCGGCGCTTTAAGAACCACGTATACGCCCCAGCGAAGATCGCGGAAGACTGGTCGGCCGTCACGTTCCATTGACGATATGACCTCAACCATGCCCTCGCCGGTTAGCTGTCCGCCAGCCGATACGGGTCGTAATGTGCGGGCTAGGTCATCGACTCCACACGGAAGGAACGAGAGGCCATCGTCTGGAACGTTGAGTGCGCAGCTATTGGTGACGGCCGCCATCTCAATTGCAGACTTGGTGCCATCCAGGAAAGAATTGAACATCTGGCTGTTCATGCCAGCAGCCTCTGCGGCCTCCGCTGTGATGCCATAGTGTTTCCAGACATCATCAGGTGTAGCTAGATTGTATCCAGGGAGATACTTCGTTCCCTTTCCTGCAGCCTGGACAATAAAGCCGGCTGCTCGGGCCCAATCAACCATTTCAGATATCAAAGCCGGCTGATCTCCATAGGCCATAGAGTAGACTATACCTGCCTTACGCGCGCGTGCGGCAAGGGCGGGGCCGGCCAAAACATCTGCTTCAACATTTACCATGACAATGTGCTTGCCGTATTCGATCGCGGCCAATGCGTGGATGACCCCAGCGCTTGGTGAGCCGGTTGACTCAACGACGACGTCTACGTCGTCGGAAGCACAAAGCAGGCATCCGTCCTCCACAAAGCGCGTAGCGGCGATGCGATCTTCATTCCAGCCCACAGTCTTGCAGGCCTGCTTCGCTCGATCGGGAACGATATCGGCGATGACGCTCACCCTGAGACCCGGCGTCGAAGGCACTTGCGATAGAAACATGGAACCGAACTTGCCGGCACCGATAAGTCCAACCCGAACCGGCTTGCCCTGCGATGCACGCTCTTGGAGTATTGAATACAGGTTCACGCTGACACTCCACGTTTTCCTGAAATTGAGAGCATAGTGCCTCCTTCAATACAGAAAGATTACACCATCAATCCCTGGGATCAATTGCTTAGCGATGTTGCGCGGGCTAGAGCGTGCCGTTCGATGTCGTGGCAAGTCCAACACAGTGGATTGAATTCAGCACTGCTTGCTGGCCATCCGGGCCGTCATCCTGCCCTGTGGAGCGTAGTCCGAGAGAGTGCCCTTGTATGGTTTGTGCAGTGGATAGGCGAGATCGCCGCGCTTCGAAGTCCGTAGACCAAGCGAAACGAGAGCTTCCGCAAACTTGACGGCAGCCGTCACCCCGTCGATCACTGGAACGCCGAGTCTGTCCTCGAGAAAGGAATTGAGGTCCGCCATGCCCGCACAGCCGAGCACGATGGCGCCGGAACCGTCCTCAACTATGGCGTGTTCGCACTCAGCGAGGATCAGATTGCGGGCGTTCGACTCCGGATTGTCTAGTTCAAGCACAGGGATGTCGGTGGCGCGCACCCGGCGGCAATGGTGCTCCATGCCGTAATCGCGCACGAGATGCTCAGCGATGATCCTGGTACGTTCCAGCGTGGTCACGATTGAAAAGCCAGTAGCAACAAAGCTTGCCGCATGCATGGCTGCTTCCGCAATTCCCAGAACCGGACCCGCGGCGATCTCACGCGCGGCAAGCAGGCCCGGATCACCGAAGCAGGCGATAATATAGGCGTCTGCCACCGGGTCCTCATTGATAGCGTCGACGAGCCCAACAATGCTCATCGCCTCGTCATAGTGGCCCTCGATTGACACCGCGCCGCAGCGCGAAGTGATGGGTATGATCTCGGTGCTGACTGCCGCTACGGCTCGCGCGGCGATGGCAATCGTTGTCGTCATTGAAGCAGTGGTGTTGGGGTTGATGACCTTGATCTTCATAGCAGGCACCTGAGCTGGAACACTGACCAGTCCTCTGTTGTTATTTGGCTAGGCTTTCCCTAAGGAAAAGATGCTGCAGGGGGTGATAGTCTTGCTCTCCCTTCTCCGCCGCTACCCGCAAGGACGTTTGAATTTCTTGCAAGTGATTCCAAACGCACATTGATGCTGCTTGCACGTTCCCCTTTTCAATAAGGTCGAGTAGCTCACTGTGTTCTTCGGTGCGGCATGTGCTATCGGCTGGTGCCTCAATCGCGGAAACAATCAGTGATGTGCGCAGTACGAGCGAGCGGTAGAAGGCATTAACAGATTCATTTTCTGCTGCTTGAGCTAGCAGGATGTGGAACTCTCCCAACAGGGCAATGGCCTGTCGATAGTCAGAGGCATCAATTGCCGATTGTTCCAATTCGATATGTGCGCGAAGTCGCTGTATCAGATCGGGGTGTGTTGTACTGCACAACCGAGCAACAATACCCATTTCAATAATGGCACGCGCCTGAAAAAGCCCTGCGATTTCGTCATGAGAGGGCAAGTCTACACTCGCCCCCTTGTTAGCCTCAATCCGGACAAGTCCCGCGGTGGCGAGTTGCTGTAACACCGCTCGAATGATTGTTCGGCTGACCCCGAAAAGTTCCGCTAGCTCAAGTTCACGCAACCGTTGTCCGGGACGGAGCCGACGCGCAATGATGGCATCGCGAATTGCCGCAAGCACGTGGTCAGTTCGCTGATTTGCATCTTTCCGTCCCATCGTGTGGCTCTATTCTGGTCGTCGGATAATCTCAACGCGGAGAGTGAATAAACTCTCGATTTCATCTTGTATACATTTTTTGTTGCCAAAAAATGGGGCTGTGCTAGCATTTTCTATTGGAGAGGCATTGGCTGCTCATGGGGACGGCACTAACAGTTGACGTAAGGGGAGTTTCCAAGTCCTTTGGCCATGGACGTAACGCTGTCCAGGTTCTCAATGATGTGTCTGTGAAAATTGCCGAACGTGAATTCTTTACGCTACTAGGCCCCTCTGGCTGCGGCAAAACCACCCTTCTTCGACTCATTGCTGGATTCGAAGACGTCGACCGAGGGGACATATTTATCGCTGGCCAGAGGGTGAACGACCAACCGCCCTTTCGGCGCAACGTCAACACCGTCTTTCAAAGTTACGCCTTGTTTCCTCATCTCACCGTCCAGCAGAATGCTGCTTTCGGCTTGCGCATGAAAGATTTGCCAAGGGAGGAAATAAAGAGACGTGCCAATGAGGCACTCGAAATGGTCAGAATGTCGGCGCTCGCCAATAGGCGGCCGAGTGAGTTGTCAGGAGGCCAACAGCAGCGCGTGGCACTCGCCCGTGCGCTGGCGCCGCGACCGCAGGTTCTTCTATTGGATGAACCGCTTTCGGCACTCGACCTCAAGCTTCGCAAGGAAATGCAAATCGAGTTGAAGCAACTCCAAAATCAAGCAGGCATCACGTTCATCTTTGTGACACATGATCAAGAGGAAGCCCTGGGTCTCTCGGACCGTATTGGCGTCATGAATGACGGTGTCATCATGCAGGTTGGAAAACCAATTGATATTTACGAACGGCCAACCCACCGGTTCGTTGCTAATTTCATCGGAGACATAAACCTACTCGAAGCTAAAGTAAGCAACGGAAAGGCGCTTCTAAAATCTGGGCACCTAGTAGAGTGTGACGTAAGCGCTCACTCCCCAAGTAGCAGCGTGTCGCTCGCCATCCGCCCCGAACGTGCCCGCATTGTCAAAGAGACAGATACCGAAGCAAATTTTGCCGGCATAGTTGATCACTTTGCCTATATGGGGACTGCGCTCGTTTATCAGATTCGTCTGCTTGAGGGGACAAAGTTCCTGCTACGTGAGACTACGGCAAATGGGGCGGGGCAGTTTGCCCAAGTAGGTTCAAGAGTTGGTATTAAGGTCGCGCCAGAAGCAATTCGAGTTCTGAGGGACTAACATGCTTGAACAGCATTCAAGTTCACAGGCAACCCGCAATCTCCTACTCGTGGCCCCTGCGATCGTAGTGCTCGTTTTACTTGTCGTGATTCCCCTCGGCATCATGGCCTATGTTTCGTTGCTAGCCCGCGGCGAAGGCAGTGGAGTCAACTGGTCGTCAAACATCTCGGGCGCTGCCTATTTGAGTTTCTTCGTGGAAGAAGATTTTGATGGCTCCCTGGTTCCAAATTACTCCTATCTTCTGTCATTCCTGAGATCGATCGCGCAAGCAATATTTACAACCGCAATCTGTATCCTGCTCGGTGTCCCTATGGCGATGTGGATGGCTGGGCTCGACACAAAGTGGCGAAGCCTCATGGTATTGGTTGTCACGATCCCGTTCTGGACCAGCTTGCTTATTCGTAATTACGCGTGGTTGATAATACTCCGCCAGGATGGCTGGGCGCAGGAGTTCGTAAACGCAATTCTGCCGGCAGAATGGAAGGTGTCACTGCTATACAACGATTTTGCCGTAGCAGTCGGTCTCGCTTATTCCTTTTTGCCTTTCATGATCTTGCCTGTATTCTCGACGCTCGAGAAATTTGACTGGCGCCTCCTCGAGGCTGCTTATGATCTCGGGGCGAATAAGTGGCGCGCCATTCGTAACGTTGTCTTGCCAATATCAATGCCTGGAATCGTGGCGGGTTCATTGTTGGTGTTCATACCCAGTCTTGGCTCCTTCATAACGCCAGCCCTACTTGGCGGCGGCAAAACCCTGATGATTGGAAATCTGATCTATCTGCAGTTCACGTCGTCACGGAACTGGCCGTTCGGCGCAGCTCTCTCTATTATTCTTCTGGGATTGATGTTTGTTTGCATCGCCGTGCTTGCGCTCCGACAAAAGCGGAATGCAGCGGTGTCAGGCCGAAAGCGGGCAAAATGAAACCATCATTGCGGCGCATCCCACTTTCACGCGAGATAAGCTTTGCTGTGATAGCCTATCTCTATCTTCCTGTGATCGTCCTTGCTGCTTATAGTTTCAATGCAAATCGCACAGCAACGGTCTGGACTGAGTTCTCTTTCAATTGGTATCTGCGAATTCTGCATAATCCCTCCATTCAGGCAGCAGCACTAAACTCCCTGATTGTTGCAACAGCAGCAACAGTTGCTTCGACAATCATTGGACTTTTGGCTGCTGTAGGAACGCAGAAGCGATTTAAGGGGCGCTCCACCCTTGAAGGCTTGATCAATTCACCACTCATTTTGCCGGAAATAGTGGTTGCCGTGGCTACACTAATTCTCTTCGTTTCAGTAGGCATAGGCGTAGGTCTACTATCAATTACAATTGCCCATATCGCCTTCTGCATCCCATTCGCCTACCTTCCAATCAAGGCACGCCTCGCAGAGATGGACAAACACTACAACGAAGCAGCACTTGATCTCTATGCGAACCGGTTCGATGCGTTTAGGCTGATAACTTTGCCACTCCTCTGGCCAGGAATTCTCTCAGGCGCAACACTGGCGTTTGTCATAAGCCTTGATGACTTCATAACAAGCTTCTTCCTCTCGGGGCCGGGCGCTACGACGCTTCCTGTCTACATATTTTCGTCGATCAAGGCCGGCATTACTCCTGAAGTGAACGCGATATCGACCGTCATGGTGCTCGTGTCCATTGTACTGGTCGCCCTCTCATTTGCGATCAATCGTATCGGAAAGCCGATCCGGCGATGAGCATCAACTTAATAATAACTGGAGGAAGAAAATGAAGACAATCGTGAGTCTGACTTTGGCAGGAGTGATTGCTGCCGCTAGTCTCGGAACTGCCATTAACGGAGCGCAAGCAGAAGAAGAAAAGATACTCTACTTGTATAATTGGACAGACTACTTCCCTCTCGAACTTCTTCAGAAATTCGAGAAGGAAACGGGAATCAAGGTTACTTATGATGGTTACGACAGCATGGAGACCATGCTGGCCAAACTACAGTCTGGTGGCGGAAACTACGATGTCGTGGTTATTAGTGATTGGATGGTTCCGACCGCTATAAAGGGTGGACTGCTGCAGGAAATAAGTGCTTCCGAAATGCCAAATTTTACCAACATGAAGGCTGCGTTTAAGCAGCCAGAGTATGATCCGCAGCGTAAGTACACGGCACCATATCTTTGGGGTACGACAGGTATAGCATACGACAGTGCACAAGTGCCTGGTGGTAAACTCGACGACAGTTGGAAGGAATTCTTCGAGCCGCGCCCAGAGCTTGCGGGAAAGATTGCAGCATTGGACGTGACTGCGGAGCTCTATACTGCCGCTGCCTTGTATGCTGGTGTTGATCAATGCACGGAGAGTCCGGAGGACGCAAAAAAGATATTGGAAATTCTTGAGAAGCAGAAACCATCTCTGAAGCTGTACAGCGCTGACAGCACCGTAGATCGTATGGCCGCTGGTGAGGTTGCCCTACATCACCTCTGGAATGGTGCAACGGCACGAGCCCAGAAGCAACGCACTACGATACGTTATATATATCCCAAAGAAGGTGTACCCTTCGCCGGTGATAACTTTACTGTTCCTACCGGAGCCGCTCACCCCGAAAATGCCAAGCTTTTCATTAACTGGATGATGGCGCCAGAGAATGCCGCTGCGGCGTCCAACGCAATTGCTTACTCCAATGCTATTGAAAGCGATGCATTTCTGAGCGACGAATGGCGCAAGAGCGAGGCGATTAACATGCCGGCCGAATTCGCTGATAGATTGAGGCCAATGGCAGACTGCTCGACAAAGGCACGCGAATTGCGTGACAAGGTCTGGGCAAAGCTAAAGAGCTGACGGTGAACCAGAGGGGCGGCAGAAGACTGCTGCCCCTCTCCTTATCGGAATGATCTATATGACCGAGAGCGTTTTTACGAATCTTCTTTTGCGAGATGGCCAGCATGTCGATCTGTTTTGCGGCAGTGGCCACATCCTTGGGCTCCGACCGTCTGGTCAGCCGGAATCGGTGCGGACACCTTCAGTTGATTGTCGGGGGCAATTGCTTCTCCCAGCTTTCATTGAGCCGCACGTGCACATCGACAAGACGCTTTGGAGTCTGCCGTGGCACCCGTCGACAGCGGGCCCAGCTATCCCCGACTACATCGCAAACGAGCGTCGTTTGCTGAAGGTATTGGATAGTCCAATCTCAGTTCGCTCGGCAAAGCTTCTCGAAAATTGTATAGCACATGGTTCGCTTCATGTCCGATCTCACATTGATGTTGCGCCGGACATTGGGCTTTCACATGTCGAAGCGATGTTGGCCCTTCGTGAAAGATACAAGGATCTTTGCGACTTGGACTTTGTAGCGTTCCCGCAGATGGGAATTGTGAGCAGTCCTGGGACCCGTGAACTAATGGAAGAGGCGCTGAAGTTTGGCGTCGAGACTGTGGGAGGGATTGATCCGGCGGGTATTGATGGTGATCCAATCGAGCATCTCAGAACAGTGTTTTCTATGGCATCTCGCTACGGGTGTGGTGTCGACATTCATTTGCACGATCCCGGCGAGTTGGGACTTTGGCAAATCGACCGGATTGCTGACTTCACGGTCGCAAATGGACTTCAGGGTAGGGTTATGATCAGCCATGCCTACTGTTTAGGTATGGCTGAAGAGCGGAGAATTGCCTCAATTGTTAGTCGCCTTGCGAGCTTGAATATTTCCATCATGACGGCGGTTCCGATTGAGCCGGGTGCACCGCCAGTAGCGTTTCTTCGCGCCGAAGGAGTCAATGTCTGCTGCGGATCTGATGGCATAAGGGATTCATGGTCTCCCGTCGGCAATGGTGACATGCTTGACCGAGCGTTTCTTCTCGCGTTTCGCTTCGATTGGACCAAGGATTCTGAGTTTGAGGCTGCAATAGATTGCGCAACATACGCAGGAGCGAAGGCTCTTGGAATTTCAGACTATGGTCTTGAGCAAGGCAGTAGGGCTGACTTTCTTTTTCTCCCCGCTGAGAATGTTGGTGATGCTCTGTGCCTCAGACCGCGCGATCGAACTGTGGTGAGAGGTGGCCAAATCATCGCAGAGAATGGTCGACTGAAGTCATCCCGGGTGGGCTGAGAGTTTGATGCGTACGAAACTTACCGCTGATTTCGTCCTTGGATTTAAGTGCTCGTCTCACGTGATCTATGAGAAAGGCGAAGTCGTTTTCGAAGGTAATAAGATCCTTCACGTAGGCTATGAATTCCCTGGTGAGGTTGATCGTACAATCGACTATGGAAATGCCTTGATAGGGCCCGGGTTTGTCGATCTCGATGCCCTCGGTGATCTCGACACCACCATTCTTGAATTTGACCAACCCAGTGACGCGAGAATTGGGCGAGTGTGGAGCGAAGAGTATCTTCGGGCAGGCCCGGTAGAGGCGTACTCAGCCGAAGAAGAGACGTTTAAGTATCGCTATGCCTTCACGCAGTTGATCCGAAATGGAATAACGACGGTGATGCCTATTACGTCGATGCTATATCGGAGGTGGGCAGAGAGTTATGAAGAATTCTGCCAGGTAGCTAAGTTGTCTGCCGAGATGGGTATACGGGCATACCTCGGCCCATGCTACATGAGTGGCCTATCGTACATGAAGGAAAATG
>CAMDBX010000147.1 GCA_945889445.1 Rhizobium sp. Q54 | reverse complement strand
AATACGCCCATTACGCCCATGGGCTTTCGGGGCGGCACGCGAGGCTGGGCAGTCTTTCGGACTGCGTCGAAGCCGCCGTGACTGGGAGGGCACCGCCGGGTATACCGACGTGGCTGGCCGAGCAGCCCGTCCTTTGAGGGAAACGCGTGAAGGGGCCCACCCTAGCACAAAGCCGAGGCCACCAGCAGATCGAGATGGGCGCCGCCGGCATTCTTGAAGACGGTAACGTCCTCCTGCGCACGCTCAGGGGCCTTTTGCACCATGTCGAACAGGTCGCCGCGGATCGTTTCGGGAGTCAGCATCCCGCTTTGCAGCGGGATGAGTATGTCACCGGGCCCGTTCAGCGCGGATTCGCGGTAGTCAACATAGACCTGAGCGCGTGCCATCAGCGCATCGTCGGCCTCGCGCATGTCCGGGGCGAAACTGCCGACGAGATCGACATGGCAGCCAGGACTGACCCAGTCACCCAGCACCAGAGGCGTCGTGGATCCCGTAGCTGAGGTGATGATATCGGAACGGGTCACCGCCTCGGAAAGGTCATCGACAATTGTAGCCTTGCGTCCGTGGCGCGTTACCTGCTCCTGGAGCGTGGTTAGTCGCCCGGGGGTTCGGTTCCACATGAGCACTTCGGAAACACCCGGCCTGACGAACAGATGAGCCTGGCAAAGCGCCGCTGCAATCGGCCCTGCCCCGATGACAAGAAGGGTACGACTATCCTCGCGCGACAGAAGTTGCGATCCAAGCGCCGAGTCTGCGCCGGTTTTCCACCGAGTCAACTCAGGTCCATCGAGGACAAGCTCAATCCGCTTGCTACGTTCCCCGATCAACAGGAACAAGGCATCTTCACTGGGTTCTGGTGGGTTCAGGCCAGCCCATGGCGGGAAGATCGAAGCAACTTTCATGCCGGCCCCATGGCCGGGCATGATAACCCCCCGACCGAACAACGAAAAGGCACCATCCTGAAGCAGCATATCCTGGGTGAGCGGCGTGGACGCCTGATGGCCCGACCGCAAGGCCGCAATAGACTTCTCCCAGGTCAGGGCGGCACGGAGGTCGCATGCAGAGATCAGCCGCATCCCCCTTCAGGACGCAATGCTGGCAATCGGCTGTCCCAGAAGCTTCCAGTCTGGCTCGACACCCAAGCCCGGTGCGCCCGCCATCGCCATGAATCCGTCGCGGATGACGGGGCCTCCTTCGGCAATCGGGCGGGTGGCATACTCGTGAAAGGCAGAGGACTGGAAATGCATGTCCGGTGGAGTGGAATGGGCCAAGTGGGCAATGGCGGAATCGGCAATCTCGCCACCCCAAGTATCTTCGATTGTCATGATGATGCCGAGCCCCAGACAAACATCGCGGATCGTACGGGACTTGGTGAGCCCGCCCATCCGGCTGATCTTCAGGTTGACTGCGTCCATCGCTCGTTCCCGGTGCCCCCGAAGAACTGCATGCAGGCTGTCCATGCACTCGTCCAGGATCATTGGATGGTTGGAATGGTCGCGGACGACACGGCATTCCTCATAGGTCTCGCAGGGCTGTTCGATATAGAGGCTCAGGTCCGAAACCGCCGAGACCACCCGGACGGCATCGTGCTGCCGCCAGCCGCAATTCGCGTCGGCGGCGAGGCGGTTTCCGGGCCGCAGCCGCGCCACGACCTTGCGGATGCGCTGGATATCCGTGTCCGGGTCAGCCCCGACCTTCATCTGGAATTGCCGGAAACCCTGTTCCTGATAGGCTTCGAGCCGCTCGGCCATGGCATCCGGATCGGCGCGCGAGACGACCTTGAAAAGGCGGACCCGGTCCTGCTGCAAGCCGCCGAGCAACGTGTAGACTGGCTGCTCGGTAACCTTGCCGAGAATGTCCCAGCAGGCGATGTCGACGGCCGACTTGACATACGGGTGTCCCTTGAGCAGCCGATCCATGGCCAGATTGATCGCGCCAATCTGGCGCGGATCAAGCCCGATGAGCCCCGGTGCCATGGTGACTATCCCTGTGCGCGCGCCTTCAGCATAGGCAGGCAGATAGGCTGGCCCGAGCGGGCAAATCTCGCCGACTCCATAGATGCCCTCATCCGTTTCGACCTTTACGACGGTGCTGTCGAAGGCTGCAAAACTCTGGTTGGACCACGAGTAGGCGCCCTCCTTCATTGGCAGGCTGACCTGATAAAGTTTGATTCCGCTGATCTTCACCCTCGTACCCCCCACAAGACCTGGCCACAGAACCTGAACCGGCACAGCCAATACGCCAGACATTCGAAAATCCCGCTGGGCAGGAATAGCACGAATGGGCCATAGTCTTGTAAGTTGAGAAGGCCTGCCTGAGGCCAAGGAAGGAGCAGATGACAATTCGGCGCGACTATTCCTGGATAGGCCCAACGAAGCCGCCGCCAGAGATCGTGACGCCGCTCAGGGTGGCGATTGTTCCGACCCCCGATTTCACTCTGATGTCGCTCTCGTGTCTGATTGAGTTTTTGCGCCTTGCGGCCGACGAAAGCGATTTCAGTCGGCCCGTCTACTGTTCCTGGTCGATTCTTTCGGAAGGCAAGCGGTCAATCGTGAGTAGCAGCGGCCTCGCAATTACTGCCAGCGGTGATATCGCCGAAGCTGCCGAACATGACGTGCTCGTTATTCACGGGGGCTTGCTGCATTCCACCAAGCCGATGCCAGACTACATCTACAAAAGCATCGAACGCGCGATGAAGACGAACATCCCGGTCATCGGACTTTGCACGGGCCAGTTCCTGCTAGCGGAAATGGGCCTTCTACACCGCCGGCGCTGTGCCGTTCATTTCTCGCTGGAGTCAACTTTAAGGAAGCACTTTCCTGAGGTTATCCCAATCACTGACCAGCAGGTGGTCGAAGATGGTAGGTTCATCACCTGTCCCGGCGGTCTGGCAGCAATCAGCCTAGGGACTCGCCTCGTCGAACGCTACTGCGGGGCCTCCCGAGCCGCAAAAGTGCTACACTATCTAATGGCGGACAAAGATAAACTCCTCGACACCGCAAGCAAGGCCGACATGTCCTTCATTGGTGAACATTGTCAGGATCGGCGGGTTACCAATGCGATCGGCATCATGCGCCAACGAATGTATGACCGCTGCGATATCGCCGAGATCGCCGATCAGGTGGGCATCTCCAAACGGGAGCTGGCGCGGCTCTTCGATAGACACCTCCGGGTATCTCCGGCTGAATATTGGCGCGACATTCGCCTGTCATCAGCTCGGTGGATGATCCTCAACACCGATCGGTCCGTGACCCAGATTGCCTATGAATGCGGGTTCTCCGATAGCTCGCATTTGATCCGGTGGTTTCAGAAGCGATTTGACCGGACGCCGACAGAGCTCCGTAAGGCCGCAATCGCAGTCGGTACTCGTTGACCTTCAACGGTTCCAGAATATGTCCCGTTTATACAATCATCGCCCCCCCAGGAGAACATAGGCTAATCTGCGGCGCATAGACGCCGGCAGCTGTAGTCGATCTCAGCAACTTGCAGGGGATGAAACACCATGAAATGGACCAATTTAACCGGCCTCTTTGGGGCTATCGGTCTTGCGATGATGACGCAAACCGCCAGCGCAGACATGCTTGATGATGTCATTGCAAAGGGAGAATTGCGCTGCGGCGTGATGCTTGACGTACCGCCCGTCGGCATGCGCGACAATAGCAACAATCCGATCGGCTTTGATGTGGATTTTTGCAATGATATGGCGGCGGCGCTTGGAGTAAAAGCGGTAATTGTGGAAACGCCAGCACCCGACCGTATTCCAGCGATCCTTTCTGGTCGCGTGGACGTGGGCGTTGCTTCAGCTACCAACTCACTGGAGCGCGCCAAATCAGTTGGCTTCTCGATCCCCTATCAGATCTGGGAGGTCGGCATCGCGACTGCAGTAGATAATACCAGCATCAATTCGGAAGCCGACTTGGCCGGGAAAAGCGTTGGCACGGTGCGTGGCACGACAGGCGAAGTGGCCTTCCTCGACGTTTACGAAAAGAAGTTGAAGGCGGCCGGCACCACCTATACCTCATACGGATCTAATGCCGAGCAGTTCCTCGCCTTGTCCCAAGGTAAAGTAGATGCGATTGTCGAGTCGACCACGATCTTCGGCGAGTATCTCAAGGGGGCGGGCGCCGGTAAGATCAAAATTTGCTGCTCCATGGCATCGGCGCCGTCAGACTGGACTGGTCTGATGGTGCCGCGCCTCGAGCAAGGAATGCTCAACTGGGTAAATCTCTTCGTGTGGCACCAGTGGAAGAACGGCCGCACTAACGAACTATACAAGAAGTGGTTCGGCTATGATGCACCCAACATGTCCTATCCGGGTGTTTCGAGCTACTGAACTAATTTGATGAACTCGGCGTCCGGCCGCGCATGTGGCCGGACGCAGTAACTTAAAATGAGCTGGTCTGGACGGGTTCATGCTGAACTACAGGTTTCAATGGCGTGCGGTTTTCAAGCATTTGCCAGACTTGGTGGACGCAGCATTTCTTACCTTACAGATCACGGTCCTGTCCGTCATCATCGGTCTGGCGATTGCCGTGATACTTGCGGTCTGGCGGCGCTCCGAGAATGCGTGGCTCTTCTGGCTCACGGCTACGTGGGTAGCTCTTGCTCGTAACACGCCGGCGCTTTTGCAGATTTATCTATTCTACTTCGGCCTTGGGGCCTACGGCATTCACCTATCGCCCTATGCTGCGGTTCTTGCTGCTATCACCTTCAACAATGCCGGCTATCTGACCGAGATCCTCAGGGGCGGCATTGATGCAGTAAACCCCTCGCAAGGCCGAGCAGCACTTGGCCTTGGGATGACACCGCTACAAGTCTATGCCCGAGTGATCTTTCCGCAGGTATTCAGGGCCGTATTCCTGCCGATCACGAACCAGATCATCTGGGCTATGCTGGGTACCTCTCTAGGCATGATTATTGGCTTACAAGAACTGACGGGGATGACAACCTTCTTGCAATCGCAGACATTCCGCCCATTCGAGTTCTATCTGGCCGCCGCCTTGATCTATCTGGTCATGGTAGAGACTGTGCTTGTCTGTGCGCGGCTCTATGCCCGTTGGGCCTTCCGTTGGTAAGGCCGCCCCCGTGAACAACATCTCGACGACTTTTACCGCAAACGACCTACTCCTGATGCTCCAGGGTGCCGGTGTCACATTCCTGCTTACCATAGTGAGCGGCATTGGGGGAACAGTGCTGGGCTTCCTCATCGGCTGGGGACGGTCCCTACGAGCACCGTGGCTCTACTACCCTCTTGGCGCCTACATAGAGATCATGCGCGCGGTACCGTTGATCATCCAGTTTGTGTTAATGAACAGCTTCATGGCGATCTTAGGCTACGCCATCAATCCATTTCTGTCAGGAATCATCAGCCTGACGCTCTACATTGCCGCTTATGTCGCAGAGGTCGTAAGGGCAGGGATCGACGCCGTCCCGCATCCCATGGTACGAGCAGCTCGGGGACTTGGCCTCGGATATATTCAGGCATTTCGACTGGTTGTTGTGCCGCTAGGACTAAAGACGGTGCTGCCGGCTTGGACCGGCCTCATGCTAGGCCTGATGAAGGACACCTCGCTGATCGCCGTCCTTGGAGCCTCGCCACCGGAACTTTTACGCTCGTCGCAGATCATCATCACCCGAATACAAGAGCCGCTTGCAGTGCTCACCGGGGCAGGTGCTTTCTATTTCATTATGTGCTGGCTGATCACCTTAGCCGTCCGGCGCTACGAGCAACGCCCCCTCTTGCAGAGCCTAGGTAGATAAGTCCATGATCAAGATCGAAGAAGTCCGCAAGTCCTTTGGAAATCTTGAAGTTCTGAAGGGGATCGACCTAACCGTTGATAAAGGGGAGGTTGTCTGCCTGATTGGTGGTTCAGGCTCGGGGAAATCGACTCTGCTTATGTGCATCAACGCACTGGAGTCCATCCAGAGTGGACGGATCGAAGTTGACGGCATTGACGTACATGCTCCATCGACCGATAAGAACAAGCTGCGCCGCAAGCTCGGGATCGTTTTCCAGCAGTTCAACGCCTTTCCACATCTGACCGCGCGCGAAAATGTCGCATTGGCGCCACGTCATGTACTAGGCTTGCCGAAAAGCGAGACTAATCAACTGGCCGAACATTATCTTGCACATGTTGGTTTAGGCGACAAACTTGATGCGTATCCGACCCAGCTCTCCGGTGGCCAACAGCAACGCCTCGCAATCGCCCGTGCGCTCGCCATGAAGCCAGATTACATGCTGCTCGATGAAGTCACATCAGCTCTCGATCCAGAGCTGGTTGGAGAGGTTCTAGATACCCTGCGTCTTCTGGCCCGAGAAGGCATGACAATGATCGCCGTGACACACGAGATTCCCTTCGCGCGCGAAGTGGCCGATCGGGTGGCCTTCTTTCATGACGGAGTTATTCATGAAATCGGGCCGGCCCGCGACCTGATCAGTAGTCCCCAGCGCACCAGAACACGCGACTTTCTGGGAAAGATTCTGTGATGACAAAACATGCCGCAAGAACTGGGACAACTTCGCCGTCAGCAGGTTGTCCGCGTGACGAGCCGCTTGCGTTCGACCAATCATATTTTTCCGACGTCTCACAGCAGCCGTATGAGGTTTCTAAATGAACCAGACAGTCTTCCACGGCATGATGCCGGCGCTTATGACGCCTTGCACCGCCGAGCGACGCCCCGACTTCGCGGCTCTCGTGCGCAAAGGTCGGGAACTAGTCGATTTGGGCATGTCGGCCGTGGTTTATTGCGGATCGATGGGTGACTGGCCGCTGATCAGCACCGGCGAAAGAATGGAAGGAGTGGAACGGCTGGTCAAAGCCGGCCTACCGGTCATTGTCGGCACTGGCGCCGTCAATACGGCCACGGCGGTCGAGCTGGCAGCTCACGCTGCAAAGGTTGGGGCTGCCGGTCTCATGGTGATCCCGCGTGTCCTATCGCGTGGAACGTCCACGGCCGCCCAACGAGCCCATTTCAAGGCGATCCTGGCCGCCGCGCCCGATCTTCCCGCAGTGATCTATAACAGCCCCTACTATGGGTTTCAGACTGGCGCCGAGCTCTTCTTCGACCTTCGACGCAGTAATTCTAATCTTGTCGGCTTCAAGGAATTCGGAGGGGCCGAGGCCATGACCTATGCGGCCGAACACATCACCAGCCAAGATAAGGACGTTGTGCTGATGGTCGGCGTCGACACGTGTGTATTCCATGGCTTCGTGAAATGTGGTGCAAGCGGCGCAATTACCGGCATCGGCAATGTTCTGCCGCGGGAGACTCTTCACTTCATGAACCTTGCGACCGCTGCTGCCAAGGGTGATCCCTGGGCACGCCGGCGGGCTCAGGAACTTGGCGAAGCCTTCGAGGTTCTGTCCCGCTTTGACGAAGGCTCAGACCTCGTCCTCTACTACAAGTATCTGATGGTGTTGGAGGGTAGTCCGGAATATACACTTCACTTCAATACTTCCGACGCGCTGTCAGCCAGCCAGCGTGGATTTGCTGAAACCCAACTTGCCCAGTTTAAGGCTTGGTATGCTGATTGGGGGAGCTCAGCCTAACGTTCACCTCTTTTGTTGAACAGGTTGTTGCATGCATTAATTTCGAGGCTCTCAGAATTGATTTCTCCGTAAGTTATGATGGGCACAATTCCATACAATTTTATGCATGACAGTGGATTTTGTAGGACTCGCGATAAGGCTGTCATCCAGTCGCACCTAGGCTACTCTTTCATGTGGGGCGCGGCTGTGACCCACGAGGGCCCGTCTAGGTAGATCATTATGGAAGGAACTTTCTCCTTCCCAGAAACAGTTTTCCGTAGCGGTGTGGTATTTATCCCTAGGAAGATTCAGACCCATAAATCGCGGGAACCCTGAGAGTTACCTGACGATGGGACGGATCAATCGCGGCGGTGGGAATGACAGCAAACCCGTCCAGGGCCCACAAGACCGCAGTGAGATTTTGCTTATCGGGTCCGGCTGGACCCGGACCGTATCTCGATGGCAAGCGTGACATCATTCATGGTGAAAAGTGTAGCCCCTTCATCGTCGCCCCCGCTTCCTAAGCCACTCATCCCCCTGCCCCCGCCTCTCAGCCCTATGCCACGCAGCCTCCTCTTCCGGCGGCATCCTCCTGGAGACGTAGCGCCACGCCAGCGGCAACAGCGCCTTGACCAACCGCTGGCCAAACTCAATCCAGAAAGAGGGCCGCTGTGCCACGAGGAACGCCCCGGCCCCAAGGCCAAGGAGCACGACCGCAACTGCAACACCCTCCTGCCAGCTCACGCTCAGACAAACTTCTTGTTGGGGATGGCCCAGACCAGCACGGGCGTGATGAGACCGATGATGGTGGCGATGGTGTCTGGGGTCGCCCAGGACAGCTGCAACCCGGTGACCCCAGGCCACCGCCCCCGATCCGGCGGCAGCCGCGACCTTAAGTGTTTCCCCGGATTGCCGAACCCTTCCTGCCACTTAGAAGTTGTCCCCCAGATGGGATCTGGACCTTGATAACAAGGGCGATTCTGTGGGGGAACGATGAAACTCTTGAAGCGCAGCCTTATCCTGTTGTGCGGTGT
>CAMDBX010000146.1 GCA_945889445.1 Rhizobium sp. Q54 | reverse complement strand
TGATTTCGGAGCCACTGGTTCCGGAACAGGAGAACTGATGACCGGAACTGACGACAAGGCCCTGCGTGACCGCGCCCGGGGCGCCCTTCTGGGGCTCGCCGTGGGCGATGCGCTGGGCACCACCCTCGAGTTCAAACCGAAGGACAGCTACCAGCCCCTGACCAACATACAGGGCGGCGGGCCGTTCGGGCTGAAGGCGGGCGAATGGACCGATGACACCTCCATGGCCCTGGCGCTCGGTACCTCGCTTGCAGAGAACGCTGGCTTAGACGAGCGTGACCTGATGGAGCGCTTCTGCGCATGGGCAGAGAAGGGGGAGCATTCCCACAATGGCAAGTGCTTCGACATCGGCATGACGGTGCGGGGTGCCCTCGGGCGGTTCCGCAAGACGGATGACCCGGTCGCCGGAAGTACCGATCCGCAGTCGGCGGGCAATGGTTCCCTGATGCGACTTGCTCCCGTTGCCATCCTCTATGCCTTTGATCCAGAAGCGCGCCTTGACGTGGCCCGCCGCCAGAGTGCCGTGACCCACGGAGCAGAGGAGGCGACCGCTGCCTGTGCCGCCTATGCCGATCTCGTGGCCGAGGCAATCCAGGGTTGGTCCAAGGCGCAGGTGTTCACGCCGCGCCCCGGCTGGGCCCCCGAGAAGGTCGCTCGCGCCATGCGGATGGAGACGGTTGGATGGGACCGCAAGCAAGTGCGAGGCTCAGGCTATGTCATCCACAGCCTCGAGGCTGCACTCTGGGCCGTTGGCAATGCCAACAACTTCCGGGAAGCAGTACTTCTTGCCGCCAATCTCGGTGAGGATGCCGATACGACTGCGGCGATCGCCGGCCAGCTCGCCGGAGCATTGTGGGGTGCTTCCGGCATCCCGGAGGTATGGCTCAGCCTCCTTGCCTGGCGTGAGCACATCACCAACCTCGCCGACCGCCTTCATGACCTCTCTCTCGAAAGGACTGCCGCCTGATGAACTCCCGCACCAGCATCACCCATCCCCTGCAGATTGCCGAAGTGAGCGTTCCCCCAGCCAAGGGCTCAATCGGCATCACTTTCTGCCCGGGCAAGAAGCAGGTCAGTGCCATGTCCGGAGCCTGGGATCGGGACCTTGGGCTCGACCTCGACACGATCAAGGCGTGGGGTGCCAGCACAATCGTCACACTCATCGAACCGCATGAGATCCAGGAACTCAAAGTAACCGGCATTGACAGCGAAGCCGTGGACCGGGGTCTTGAATGGCTCCACATGCCGATCACTGACGTCTCGCCGCCCGACCATCGCTTCGCAGAAGCCTGGCGCCAACACGGCGCGCGACTGGTCGATGAGGTTCGAGCTGGCACCCGGGTGGTTGTCCACTGCAAGGGTGGCCTTGGCCGCGCCGGCACCGTGGCGGCCCTGATGCTTGTTGAACTCGGCATGGCACCCGATGACGCGATCCGCACCGTGAGAACGGCCCGCAAGGGGGCCATCGAAACGCCTGAGCAGGAGCTATACATCCGGGAGTGGGTTCCCCGTCGGTCAATGTAGCGCCGTTGCCAGCCGCATGATCTGTACGTCAGGCTGTCATTGAATTGGACAGCCTCAAGACCCTTTTCATCAAGGTTCTGAAATCGTTCGGATGGCCAGTGAGGTCTTGAAAGCCCGCGTGGAAATGCGCCATTGCGATGATCGAAATTCGAAAAGAATCAGCAGAAAATCTGGGGGGAGCGTTGCCTTGACTGAAGTCTGGTCATTTCTGGGTGGAATGTTTGGGACACGGGCGATTGAAATCATCGCCGTGCTGTGCGGAATTGCAAATGTCATTCTGATCATTCGCCGGAGCCTCTGGAATTATCCATTCGGGCTCGTAATGGTAGCGCTTTACGCCTAGATCTTCTTTGAAGTGCGTCTCTACAGCGATACGCTTCTGCAGGTGTTTTTCTTCGTTGTGCAGCTCTTTGGCTTTGTCTGGTGGCTCCGGGGACGCGATGCGGAGGGTGACCTCATCGTCAGGAGGCTCTCGAAGCAGCAGGTCCTGATGACCGTCGTGGCTGCAGTTGTCGGTACGATCGTTCTTGGGGCAGCAATGTCGCGATGGACCGATGCCGCATTGCCGTTTCCCGATGCCGCAATCGCTAGCATGAGTGTGCTGGCCCAGATTCTGCTGGCTCGTCGTTTCCTTGAAAACTGGTTGCTCTGGATCACGGTGGACGTCCTGGCCATAGGCGTCTATTTTTCCAAGGACCTGCATCCGACCGCGGTTCTCTACGGGATATTCCTGCTGCTTGCGATCACCGGATTGCTCGACTGGCGGCGCGCCCTCAACCTGCAGACGGCCAAGGCATGAAGCGCGGGTTTCTGCTGGGAAAATTCCTGCCCCCGCATGCTGGCCATGTCTTTCTATGCAGGACGGCTGCGCGCCTCTGTGATCAGTTGACGGTACTCGTCTGTTCGCTTCCGGATGACCCGATCCCTGGCGAGAAGCGGTTTGCGTGGATGAAGGAGCTTCTGCCCGACGTGCGGGTGGTTCACCACGATCGCCCGGTTCCCCAGGAACCCCGCGATCACCCGGACTTCTGGAGTATCTGGAAGGGCATCTGCCAGAAAGCCCACCCGGATCCCATCGAGCTTGTCTTTGGCTCTGAGCCCTATGTGAACCGCCTCGCTGAGGAGCTTGGCGCCAGGCCCCTGATCGTGGATGCGGCACGACTTGCATTTCCGGTGAGCGGGACGGCGGTTCGGGAGGATCCGGCCTCCGTCTGGCAGTTCATCCCAGGCGTTGTTCGCCCACATTTTCAGAAGCGCATCGTTCTGTTCGGAGCCGAAAGCACGGGCAAGAGCACCATGGCGGAGTGGCTTGCAAGGCAGTTCAACACCCTATTCGTGCCCGAATACGGTCGGACCTATGACGCCAACCGCAAGAGCGACATCTGGACGAGGCAGGACTTCGAGGCCATTGCCGATGGTCATGAAGCGATGCGAGCCTCAATTGCTCCCGAAGCCGGTCCGGTTCTCATCGAGGATACTGATCCTCTTCTGACAAGAGTATGGGAAGAATTCCTGCTCGGCAAGCCGGCTTCGCAATCGTTCGACCGGCCCTTGGCTGATCTGTACCTCCTTCAGGATATAGACATGCCCTGGCAGGACGACGGGACGCGGTATCAGGGCGATCCTGAGGCACGCGCGGCCTTCCATGAGCGCTGCAAAGAATTACTTCGTGAAGTAGGAGCCAACTGGCGCCTCGTATCTGGCTCCAGCCTCGAACGCCGGTTGCAGTGTGTGCGAGAAATAGAAATTGTCTAGAATTCCTGTTTATTTGCTCACCTAAACCAAGCAAAGCGAGTGGTGCCGCCCTTGCAAATCTAAGCCTCAACCTGCGCTCGCTGACGAACTCGCCGCTGGCTTGAGCATGTGTTCGATGAAGCCGCAGATGATCTCGAAACGCGGTTGCAGCACGCTGTGACAGGCAGGTCGGCTGGCGCCACTTCACGTGAGCCAGGGGTCCACCTTTTCCAGCGACCAGATCTCGGGGATGAAACTCGGCAACTTGAACTTCTCCTCGCTCCAGTTCACGAACTGGGAGGTGCTGTCGACCTGGTCGTCATGGCGGGTGCCGGGAAAGCCTGCGAGCTCCTGCAGGTAGTCCAGTCGCCATAGTGCGGATTTCGGGAGACGGACGCGTCCGGCCTCGAAGGCCGGTGTCGCGGCCAGCGCCCGCGAGAGCTTGTCGATCCTCGGCCGGATGGGGACAGTAACATGTGCGTTGGAACGGGCGAGTTCCTGCGCGAGTGCCGCACCATTCGCCGCGTCCTCGACCAGCACATGGTTCGGGCGATAGTCGGTGATGAGCTGGCGCGCTAGCGCCAGCACCTGGTGGTAGGCAAGCTTCACGCGCTTCACGTCGAGCAGGTAATAGACCATGTTGCGGGTGACCGCCCACGTGGTGCAGACCGAGTAGTCGGTCGTGTCGCCAGGCTTTACAGTCACATCCCAGCTCTGGACGATGGCGATCGTGTCCGCGCGCGCAGGGGCATCATCGTAGGCTCCAATCCAGTCGAGCCTGAACACCGCGCCGCCAGCGGGCAGGGGTTCCTGGAGGTATTGGGCCGAGAAGGTGCGCTCGCCGATATCGGCCTGGAAGCGCTCCTGGGCCGCCCGGTCCATGATCTTCGGCATCAGATCGGCCCCTGCGGGCCAGTGATGGAGGCGATCGCGCCCGAGCGGAACAAGCCGGGCCTGGCCGCCATTGCGGATGGGGAGGCTCAGGTGCTTCCAGCCGCTTTCCTTCTCGAGGAGATGGCCTGTGAGATCGTCCTCATGCAGACGCTGCATGACGAGCAGGATATGGTCCTCCTGCTGGCGATCGAGCCGGCTCTGAACCACCTTGTCGAACCAGTCCTTCACGCGGTTGCGCTCAGCCTCCGAGCTGATTTCGCTGGCGTTGATGGGATCATCGACGATGATGAGGTTGGCACCGCGGCCCGTCACGGTGCCCCCAACCGAGGTGGCGATACGGTAGCCATTGAGCGAGGTGAAAATCTCCGTTTCGGTCGACTTGGTACCGGGCCGGAAGCGGGGGAAGGCCTCGCGGAACAGGGGGTGCTCCACCACCCGCCGGAAGTCGCGCGAGAACTGGCGGGCCAGCTGGTCGTTGTAACTGGCGCAGAGCAGGCGCTTCTCAGGAGCCTTGCCCAGAACCCAGGCGGCAAACAGCACGGAGGCCAACGTCGATTTCAGTGCGCGGGGTGGCAGGTTGACGATCAGGCGACTCCCCGGCTGTCGCACCATGTTGCTCAAGGCATGGCACAGGGCCTGCACATACCATTCATTGTCGAAACCAACCTCCGGACGCACTGCCGGAAAGAAACAACAGGCAAAAAAACCGAAGTCCTCGCGGAGCAGGGACACGAGCAGCTGGCGGTCATTACGTGCTACCATCGGCGCCCCCCTTGCCGTCAGGCTCGCGGTCTTCCGCGGGCACTTTCCCGCCGTCGCCAATGAATGCAGACAGGTAGTCGGTCATCATCTTCGCCTCCTGGGCCGACAGGGCGTGTGATGTTCCGGCCTCCGCCGACCCATCAGGCGTGTTCATGATGCCCGCGAGCTTCATCAGCGTCTCGATGCTCTTCAGGTTGCCCTTGATGGCCGATGTGACGAGCTGGGTGGCGATAAGCTGGACCTTTGGCATCCTGTACGACTTGCCGTCCTTGTTGACGGCGACGCTCGCGGCGAGCTCCTGGCGGAGATAGGTGGAGAAGTTCTGTGTCTCCTTGCGGCGCCCCTTCGGGTTGCCGGACGTGCCTGGCTTGAAGCGACTTGCCTTTGGCGGCTTGCCGTAGCCCACCTCATAGGCGGGCTTGCCATTCGTTTCATGATTACGGTCATCGGAATCTTCAGCCATGTGAACTGCTCCTGACTTTGGCTTGTGGAATGGCCCGGGTTGGCTGACCCCGGGCTGTTTATGTGTGATCGGAATCCGCGATCACTCGGTTGAAGGCTTCTCCGCGCTGGGGCCCTGGCGCTCCTTCATAACCTCCGCGAAGGTCTGGCCGGTCTCCTCCAGGATCGCGTCGTCCTTCGCGAAATTCTCCCAGCGGCGCAGGCTGCAGTCGCAGTAGAGGGGATCGAGCTCCATCAGGTAGCCCCGGCGGCCGGTTTTGTGGGCGGCAATCAGCGTCGAGCCCGAGCCACCGAACAGGTCCAGGACGATCGAACCACGGGTCGAGACATCCTTGATTGCGTCCGCCAGCAGCGCCACCGGCTTCACCGTCGGGTGAAGGCCGAGCTCGTCGTTCCGCTTGCCCCCGAAGCTGTTCATGCCCTTGTAGGTCCAGACATTCGTCCGATAGCGGCCGTGCTGGCCCAGTTCGAAGCTGTTGACGTGGGGTGCGGTCCCGTTCTTGAAGACGAAGATCAGCTCGTGGCGGGAGCGGTAGAACGAGCCCATGCCGCCATTGTCCTTCACCCACACGATCAGGTTCTTGAGCTCGGAATAGACACTGCCACCGGCCGCCTGCACCTCCGCCATGTGGCGCCAGTCCATGAATACCATGTGGATCGAGCCATCCGTGCTGTTGGCAACAAGGTTCCGGAAGGCCGTTTCGAGGAACGCGGTGAACTGGTCGGCCGTCATCTCGCCCGATGCGGCGGCAAACTCCCGGTGGCGGACCTTGCCCAGGCCAGCAGGAAGGCGCGCTGCTCTTCCCAAGAAGCGGGCAGGGGGCAGGCCTTCTTGAGCCGCTCCGGCGGTGAGGGACATCGGCTGCATGCCGTCGATGATTGTCTCGAGTATGTCTGGTGCCAGGAAGGCGAGACTTATCTTCAGGCTGATGTAGGAAGCCGAGACGCCCTCGGTCTTGGCGAGGGCAGCGATGGTCGGGACCTCCCCGGATGAGAGCGCACTGTCTGTCGTCAGACAATTTGAGAACTTTGGGCGCGTGATCGAAAAGAGGATCTGGCGCATCTGGGCTTGGTGTTATGAGGCCTCGCCTCGGTGTTGCAAGCGTCGGGTTCTGATGGTGTCGCGTTTGATTATTTCTCGTTCCAGCAGGATTGACCAAGGTGAACTTGATCATTCTGTCGCTCGGGATTGCTCATTTCCCCGAGACCATGCCGACCAACTCGCCCAGCATCGATACCCCCACATAGCCTTTTCCGCTATCGAAGCCGATTGCGGCGCACGGAAGGCCTGCAGCCACTGCAGAGGCAATGCCCGTAAGGCTGTCCTCAACGGCAAGCACGCTTGATGGCGCTATTCCGAGACGCCGGCAGGCGTCGGAATAGGGCCAGGGGTCCGGCTTTCCTCGCAATACGTCGTCGAGGCTGATTGAGAATGCAATGTGCTCAGTCACAGCAATCGCGTCGAGATTGGCATCCACGATCACGCGTCCCGAGTTGGACACGCAGACCTGTTGCAGCCCCATCTCTGCCAACCTGCGGATCGTCTCCACTGCTCCGGGAACGACAGCGAGCTCGTGGCGGTGGTCGACATAGTGGCGGTTGATGGTGGCAAGCCATTGTTCTTCTCCCAGCGTCTCGGGCAGTCGAGGGCGCAGTATCTTCCACACTTCTCCCATATGGATGCCGCGGAAGGCCTCGTCTGGCAGGTCGGAGAGGTCGACACCGAACGCAGCGGATCCGGCGAGCAGGGCGCGGTGGTGCAGTGGTTCGCTGTCAACCAGCGTCCCATCCACGTCCCATGCAACTGCGCGGATGCTCACCGGGCCCCCGTGACCGGCCGGTCCTTCAGCCGTTCATAAAGATCGCGGAAGCGGCCGTAGCCATCCTCATAGTTCTGGCGTTGCCCGGCCCTTGGTTCAAGACGCCCGGCATTGCTGACAAAGCGGTTGATGCCGGACCAGTCGTCCGTCAGCTCCGCGGCGATCGCCGCCGTCCAGGCCGCCCCGATGCAGGAGCCGGGATGGCCGGTCAGCCGCTGCACCGGCTTCTGCAACACGTCCGCCACGATCTGCATCCACAGCTCGCTGTTGGAGCCGCCATCGGAGACGATGTAGTTGTCAGTCGCGTGGCCCATGTCGTTCAGCACTTCCACGTGGTGGCGCAGCGCATATGCATAGGCCTCGAGCAGAGCGCGCCACACATGTGCAGGCCCGTGCGACAAGGTGAGCCCGTCGAACACGCCGCGCGCCGAGGCATCATGGATCGGCGTCTTCTCACCGAGGAAATAGGGCAGGATGGTGAGGCCCTCGGCGCCCGCCGGAATCTCGGCGGCGAGCTGGTCGAGATACTGGTGGATGGTCAAACCCTTGGCCTTCGCCTCAGGTGCAAGCCCGCCACAGAAACTGCTGGCAAACCAGTTAAGCCCGGAGCCTCCCGTCGACATGCAGCCATTCGGCATATAGAGGCCGGGCACCAGGTGATAGTCGAGGAACATGCGAGAATCCGGCACCACCTTGTCGGTCGCGATCAGGATATCGACCGAGCCGCCGAACTTCAGCAGCACGTCGCCCTTCTGCGTGATACCCGCCCCCAGTGCAGAGGCGATGAGGTCCGCCGCGCCGCCTGCAACAGGCGTTCCCTCGGTAAGGCCGGTGGCCAGCGAGGCTTCGGCGGTCAGGTGGCCCAGAACCCAGTGGGAGATGGCCTTGGGTGGAATGGTATCGCGCGCGAGCCCGGTGAGGGCGATCAGGCCGTTGTCGAGCTCGCCGAGCGCCACGTCGACAAAGCCCGCCTCGAGCGCCCAGTTCTGCTCGATCGCACGCTCCCCCGTCAGCCGCCAGTTTATGTAGTCGTATGAGCCGAAGACGGTGGCGATGCGCGCGAAGACTTGCGGTTCATGGCGCATTATCCAGCGCAGCTTGGTGGCAATGAGCTGTTGGTTGATTCCGTTGCCGGCTTTAGCGAGGAATTGCGCCTCATCGAGCTCAGCCTTCATCTCCGCCACTTCCTGCCCGCAGCGCCCATCGCTTTGCTGGATCGAGGGACGCAGGACCTGGCCATCCGCGTCGAGCAGCACGAGGGCGGGCAGCATGCCGGTGACGCCGATTGCATCAATCGCATCCGCCTTGATGCCGGACATCGCGAGGATCTCGCGGGTGATCTCCGTGACGTTGTCCCACCATTGGCGCGGGTCTTCCTCGGCCCAGCCGGGATGGGGCGAGGACAACGTCACCGGGCGGGTCGCGGTGGCGACGATGCGATCCGGCAGCTCGAGCAGGATGCCGATCGTGGAGGTGGTGCCGATATCTAGGCCAAGGACAAAGCTCATGGTCAGCGCAGCGTTCCAACCTTGTCCATGAAGCGCTTGACCCGCGCTCCGTCCACCGCGTTCCAGGTGATGCCGTCGACCTTGAAATGCGTGCCGATGATCACGCCGCTCGCCAGGGCGAGGGTATCCTTCACATTGTCGATGTTGACGCCGGTGTTGGCAAAGACCGGCACGTCCTTCACCGTCTCGCACACCCGCTTCAGCTGCGA
>CAMDBX010000145.1 GCA_945889445.1 Rhizobium sp. Q54 | reverse complement strand
ATGCCGACGAGCGGATGAACATGGCGGCCAAAGTGGGCGCCCACCGCACCTCCATGTTGCAGGATGTGGAGGCCGGACGCCCCACCGAGCTCGATGCGCTGCTGGGCGCCGTCATCGAACTCCGGCAGATCGTGCAAATCAGCACGCCGAGCTTGCAATTGATCTATGATCTCTGCAAGTTTCGTAGCCTTAGTTTTTATAGCCACCAGTTTTCATAGCCACCGAAATGCTCATGGTGGCTGACCAGGTTTGACACTGCTTGAAATTATTGTATTATCAATAATCAAAATGCAAATCGATTACGTGCCCAAACATCTTCGATTATCCGACGACTGCCATGGAACCGGGAAACGGTTTTTATATTCTTGACTTTGTTTGCAATGATGCGTGAACAAAGATACTTCTGGGAGGCATCAGAAATGCTAAATTTCAAAACTTTTTTGTCCACTATCGTAGTGCTTATGTTTGCTGGCGCAGTTCAGGTCGCGGCGGCAACGGAACTGAAATTGGCTCATGCCTCAAGCGAAGAGAGCCTTATCAATGAGGCAGCAAAACGCTTTTCGGCCGAAGTAGAAAAGGCAACCAACGGATCAGTTACGATCAAGATTTATCCGAACGGTCAGCTTGGAGATGAGGGGCCTATCGCCGAAGGCGTTGGTTCGGGATCGATCGACATAGGGCTTGGCGGCGTGATCGACTCAATCGATCCAAAGCTCGGCGTCGTCACGTTACCGTTCCTTTTCAAAGACTTTTCTAACGTACACGCCGTTCTCGATGGTCCCGTTGGCGCAGAGCTCAAGTCCCTGGGTGCCGACAAGGGAGTCCATATGCTTGGGTTCCTCGATTCAGGTTTCCGGAATTTCTCGAATAACCGCGGCGCGATAGCTAGCCCCCCTGACATGGCGGGCATGAAGCTCAGGTGTCCACCCAATCCAGTCATTTTGGAGACCATCAAGACGTTGGGCGCACTTCCGCAGTCCATTCCCTTCGGCGAAGTCTACACCGCGCTTCAGTCCAAGGTCGTCGACGGCGCAGAGCCCGAGCTTCGCGACTTCTACGATCAAAAATGGTATGAAGTTCAGAATTATCTGTCGGTGGCGAATTACATCTGGACGCCCAACTACTGGTTTATGAATAAGGCAAAGTATGACGGTTTGTCCGCAGTCGAACGCAAAGCTGTCGATGACGCCGTCGCGTCGACAACAGCTTGGTATCGCGATCATCTCAACAGCGTTTACGAAAAAATCATTTCCGATGTGAAAGCCAAAGGTGTGGCTGTCAATGTGGTTGATACGGCGCCATTCCAGGCGATGGTACAGCCTGTCTATGACAAGTTCTCCGATGAGTTCGGGGCGGATCTCGTAAAAACAGTTCGCGAAGCTGCGTCGAAGCCGTAAACAATGGACAGTGGCAAGAACATCGGGGCGTCCGTAGGGCGCCCCTTTTCCGTTCGGTTTCTCAAGTTCATTGAAGTTTTCGCCATCTCTGCATTGTTGCTCTTGTTCGTCATGATCTTGCTTGGGGTGGTGTCACGATACTTTGGCTTGGGGCAATTCGAGTGGTCGTTCGAGCTGGCAGGTCTGAGCTTTATCTGGCTTACGTTTCTCGGCACCGTTCTCGCCGAATTTAGCGGCGAGAATGCTGCTTTCAATCCTTTCGATGACCGCTTGAGCACAACTGGTCAGAAGGTCCTATCGCGCCTTCGGGCCCTGGGACTCCTACTCGTTGCCTCTTATTTGGGAGCAAGCTCGCTAGCGATGATCTTTCGGAACGGACTGATGCCGTCGCCTATTCTTCGCTGGCCGCAGACTGCGCAGACCGCGTCAATCCTTGTCTGCTCTGTTCTGATAGGTCTTATTGCTGCGAGCCGCTTGTTGGGTGGACGTAAGTCATGAATGTTGTCGTACTGATGATTGCGTTCTTCGCAGCGCTCCTCGTTGGTGTTCCGGTTGTATGGTCCCTAGCTCTCTCTTCAATCTTCGTCCTGGTTTTCGGCGACTTGGCGCTGCCCATGCCATGGCTAGCTCAGCAGTTCCTCCGAGGTGCCGATTCAATTACGCTGGCATCGGTTCCGTTGTTTCTATTGGCGGGAGGGCTTATGAATCATGGCGGCCTCACGCGGCGCATTATCGCGTTTGCGGAAGTCCTGCTCGGTGGGCTTCGGGGCGGATTAGGCCCGGTGAATGTGGCCACAGCAATGGTCTATGGTGGGGTAACTGGCTCCGCCACAGCTGATACCGGGGCGGTGGGTTCTATCCTGATTCCGGCTATGGCTGAGCGTGGATACCCCAAGGCCTTTTCTGCCGCCGTTACCGCAGCCGGAGGAACCCTTGGCATAATCATTCCGCCGAGTGTTGTGATGATCCTCTACGGGGTCATTACCGGTACGTCGATCGGCGGTCTGTTTGCGGCAGGGGTTTTGCCAGGGATCATGATTGGCCTGGTGTTCATGGTGACCGCTTGGCTCATCGGCGTGCACCGCCAGTTCCCGAAGTTAGACCACAAAAATTCCTGGAGCGTAATTGTTCGGAATTTCTTTGCGGCAGCCCCCGCGCTATTGATGCCGATCGTGGTGATTGGGTCTCTGCTGGGAGGATTTGCCACCCCGACCGAAGCCGCTGCCGTTGCGGTCGTGTACGCACTTCTCGTGGGGATGCTCATTTATCGCGAGCTTGCTTGGGTCGCCTTGCCGAAGATTGCTCGGGAGTCGGCTATTACCACAGGTGCAATAATGATAATATTGGCTGCTGCCACGCCGTTTTCGTGGATTTTAACCGTGGAACAGGTGCCCCTTGCTGCAGCCAATCTAGTCAATACCTACGGCGCAACGCCCGCTATGGCCATCGGGGGTATCATACTCCTTCTTTTGTTCGTAGGCCTTTGGATGGATCTCGGGCCCGCTCTTCTTATCCTTGCACCAATCGTCAAGCCAATTGGTCTGGCGGCTGGCCTTGATCCGCTTCAGCTAGGATTGGTAGTTACAATCGGTCTTGGGATCGGGCTGTTTACCCCGCCTGTTGGTACCAACATATTCGTTGTAGCAAATATAGCTAAAGTTCCGATGGGAGAAATTATAATGGAACTTATTCCATTCTGGTTCATGAGTGTGCTCTGTCTGGTGCTCGTTGCTTTCGTCCCCGCCCTCACGACAGCTCTACCGCGTGCACTTGGATTTTAGGCGGATCAGCATGACCATGCCATCTTTTGAAGGCTTCGTACTGCCCGGCGGAATTTCTAGTAACGGTCGGCTTCTTCCTGACGTGGATGGCTTGCCTTTCAAGGTAGCCTCAAGCGCCGGGGCAAGTATCATCGACGAGCAAGGGCGGAGTTACGTTGATTACGCAATGGCGATGGGAGCCACTATTCTCGGTCACGCCCATCCCGAGGTGGTAGATGCGATCTGCCTTGCTGCTCACCGCGGGCCTATGCCCGGGTTTGCTCATTCCGGAGAGGAAGAGGCTGCAGAAGCCCTCACCGCCTACACCGGACCATTACGGCGCGCTACATTCGTTAATACTGGAAGCGAAGCCGTGCATCTCGCCTGCCGCATTGCACGGAAACTGACCGGCCGTCCGATGATGGTGAAGATTGGCGGCGGCTTCGACGGCTGGTACGACGAAGTATTGTTCGGCCTTTCGGGAAGCCTGGAGGCGGCTTGGGGCGGCGCTCGCCCGGTTCGGGGGAAGATGACCCTTGTGCGATATAATGACCTCGGCGACGTCGACAGCTTGTTTGCAGAGCGCGACGACATCGCTGGCGTAATCATTGAACCCCTTCTCGCCAATGCAGGCTGCATCGAGGCTGACCCAGTGTTCATGCAGTATCTGGTCGCTAAGGCTAGGCAGGCCGGTGCCATCATCATAGCCGATGAAGTTCTGGCAGGTCTGCGCCTTCATCCTGGTCTCTCTAGTCAACGGCTAGGTTGGTCACCGGATCTTGCTACTATGGGTAAGGCCATCGGCAGCGGTGTCCCCGTAGCAGCGCTGCTGGGAACCGATGAGGCATTTGCACCCATCATCAAGGGCGAAGTCACGAGAGCTGGTACATATAACGGGAATCCGCTTGTCTGTGCCGCTGTAACAGCGACTATGAAGCTTCTTGCGTCGAGCGATTATGACAGGCTTCACGCAATTGGTTCCAGGCTTCGGAGGACGATCGAAGAAGCATTTGGCGAAAAAGGCATTCAGGTTCGAACGAGTGGCTGGGATAGCGTTTTTTCCGTCTGGTATGCTGACCACAGGCCTCATGATTATGCTCAGGCAATGCGCTGTTTAAATCCCGAGAAAACCCACAGAATCCATACTGAATTACGTCGCCAGGGCATTCTCACAATGCCATCACCCTGGGGGCGTATGTTCGTGTCCTTTGCTCATCGTGATCAGGATATCTCAGTGACCAAAAACGCGTTTTGTTACGTAGTGCGGCAGCTGACCGATGAATAGAAGACTGATCCGCCCCCATTGCGTGGTCCGACTTTAAGTATGTCTTATGGCATCAAGGAGGATCAGAGCATGCCAGGGTGGAAACATACGCCTGAGCTGTCCATCAACCCGTACTCCGGTCGCCATTAATTGCCTGATTTTCCCAAACCTCCAATCTTCCTTCGCCACCGCTCCTTCAACCACTCAACCACCGGCGCGTCGTCCTATACGCAGCTTATCATCAAGGGCTTCGTGCTAGTCATTGCGATCATAATCTCGATCGATCGCAAGAAGATTGGCATCATCAAGTGAGGGCCGGTCAGGCAATTACCGCCGTACAGGCCTACATTTCGGGTGTTACCCGGCAGGATGCTGAAGCTCTGCGCGATCTCTTTGACGCGAACGCCCATGTCGTCGGGTTGGATGAAGGCAGGTTCGGTTCCGTGCCACGCGATCACTGGATCGCATTCGTCACCTCGCCCGCGCGCAAGGGAGCGGGATGCGAAACTCTCGAGGTCTTGGCGCTGAACATTCACGGCAGCGCTGCGGCAGTCGTGGTGCGGACCCGCTTCGGCGCCTTCGACTACACCGACATTCTGTCTCTTCTTCTTGTCGACGGCGCCGTACGTGTAGTCGGCAAGACCTACCACCAGCACGAAAGATCCGTCTAATCCGGGAGGACACGATGTGACGCCCGTCACCATCCCACATGGCGTCGGAAACATTCCAAAGCTCCCAACCCGCCCGTAGTCAAACCATCCCCATAAGACTGGCCGCAGAATACCAGTCTTTGACTGGAGGGCGGCCGATAGTTTGTGAACCCCAGCCCCGGTTTTCAAGAGGAATGGGCTCGGAGCGTTGGGTGAGATTGATCTGCTTGACGCTATCGGAAGTCGAGTAGCAAACGAATACAGCCGACTGCTTCCACAGATTTATCGTGCTACTGGTGAGCCTGTCTTGCACCGCGGTGTCCGGTTCAGGAAATGCCCGTCAATTCAATCGGCAGAGGGTTGAGGCAAGCATCCACGGTGGCCGCGACCGAATCGATAATCGGTATTGCCAGGTCACGTTGGAGCTTCCGGGAGCGGGCCCCGAAGCGGAGATTGGTGCACATGATCACGACGGCGTCAGGCGCGGCTGGCAACAACTCTCGCACCATGCCTTCAATGCGGTTCTCACTCACCTCGGCGTAGTCAGTGTTGACGGTGAGGTCGAGCCGGCGGGCGGCAACAACTTCAATCCCCATACTGCGGTAGTTCGACACGATTTGCGCCTCGAGTGCAGCGATATAGGGTGTCACGAGCCCGAGGCGCCGCGCACCCAGTTGCTTCAAACGCCGGTTAATGGCGATAACGCTGGTTGTAGTCGGGATGCCAGACCGTGCTTGGAATGCGCGAACGAATTCCTCGTCGCGGGCAGGTCCGAGCCAACTGGCAGCCGTTCCGACCCAGGCTATGCGTTCGACCCTGGCATCGGCAAGCAGCAGAGCCGCCTGCAGCATCGCATCATGCTCGAACTGCCGCGTAGAGTCGGGGTCGGCCGAGATGGTAGTGACGCGCAGCCTAGAGAAGTGCAGGGAAACTGTACCGTTCTGGGGCACGAGCTTCATCGTTTCCGGTTCGACAACCGTGTTCGATGAAGGGATAAGCATACCAATTCGGCGGCACACCGAAGCGGGCTCACTCATGTAACAACCAGTCCCTTGACGAGATGCATTGCATCCTCGCCCAGAACCCGCACATGCGCAACCATAGCGGCGCGTGCGCGAGCGCTGTCGCGGGCTTTCAAGGCAGCGAGAATAGCATCATGTTCCATCAATGCTTCCTGAGTGCGGCCCGGCCGGAATGTGATGAAACGTCGGTAGGGAGCAAGACGTTTGTCGAGCCCCTCGATTTCATCGGCGAGAACGCGATTTTGGGTCGCGGCGTGGATAGCACGGTGAAAGTCCTTGTTGATGAGATAGTAGGTCCTGGCATCGTCGCCGAGTGCCGACAGGCGGCAGGCTTTATGGGCGTTACTGATGGCAAGTCCGTCGGCATCGGTCATGCGTTCGGCAGCCAGAGCCGCAGCTGTCCCCTCCAGTTCCGCCACCACCTCGAACAAGTCCATGACCTCGCCAGCGGTGGGACGCGCAACAAAGGCCCCAACCCGTGGTTGTATCTCCACAAGTTTGACCGATGCCAGCTGCCGTAAAGCTTCCCGGATCGGCGTGCGGGAGACCGAGTATTTTCGGGACAACACGAGTTCCTCGAGACGCTGGCCAGCGCGCAACCGGCCATTCAGGATGTCGGCCTCTATCATCGCCGTAAGATCGGCAAATAGCGGAAGTGGCCGCTGACTTTCAGCGCCCCGCTTGCGTGCTTTTGTTTTAGTCATTTTCCGTGCTGGCATCGATTGGTTCTTGACGGGGATAAGGAACTAAGATCATGGTGTATACACGATGTGTACGTCGCTGCACAGGGGGGATAGATGGACCTTGGATTGCGTGGAAGAAGCGTTCTCATTACTGGAGCATCTCAGGGTATCGGTGAAGGTGTAGCGAGGGTCTTCGCTGAGGAGGGTTGCAACCTCCATCTTACGGCACGAAACGAAGAAAATCTCGCGATTGTACGCGACTCCATATTGACGGCTCATGCGGTCGAAGTGGACATCCATCCCATGGACCTGACGGAACTAGGCGCCATTGAGCGCCTTGTTGCTGTAGCTGGCGACGTCGATATTCTGATCAACAACGCCGGCGTGATACCGGGCGGTGATCTCGCCTCCTTCACAGACCAGAAATGGCGGGACGGCTGGGAGTTGAAGGTTCACGGCTACATTAATCTCACGCGAGCTGTGTACGCAATCATGAAAACCCGCGGTAGCGGCGTCATCATCAACGACATCGGCAACGCTGGCGAACGCTATGATGCCGACTATATCGCGGGCACTACCGGCAACGCCAGCCTGATGGCCTTCACTCGGGCCCTCGGCGGCCGCAGCTTGGACGACGGTATCCGTGTCGTCGGCATCAACCCGGGTCCCGTGGACACCGACCGCATCTACAATTTGCTGAAGCGGCGCGCTTCCGACTGGTTTGGCGACGAAAGCCGCTGGCCCGAACTCCAGGCTCGCTATCCACTGGGAAGGCCGGCAAAGGTGCGGGAGATCGCCGACCTCATTGCATTCCTCGCCTCCGACCGTTCCGCTTACACAAGCGGCGCGATCTTCACGGTGGATGGCGGTATCACCTCTCGCTCATCGATCATATAGGCTGCCAATGGCTCAGCTTTGGCCCGCCGGAACCGTGTTTTCTCTCTACTACGGAGGGGCACGACACCCTGCGCGGCAGGGTCGAGTTCTAGAGGTCAGGAGTCCGGCTACTCGTGAACTCATTGCGATGGTGCCCGAAGCCGATGCGGCCGACGTAGCCGACGCTGGTGGCGCAGCATCGGCTGCCGCCCCGGCCTGGGCAGCCACCGACACGGGCGAACGGGCGCGCCTGCTCCGGGCTCTTGCCGACCTACTCCGTAGCCGGATGGGTGAACTCGCTGCAATCGAGTCAGCTGTCACAGGCCGGGCGATCCGCGAAATGCGCGCCCAAATGTCACGCATTCCCGAATGGCTAGAATATTTCGCCGGCATAATCCTAGGACTCGAAGGTGAGTCGAACCGAGTAAAGGGCGGGTTCCTCACCTACACGAGCCTTGAACCCTATGGCGTCTGCGCCCTTTTGACGCCGTGGAACCATCCCGTCCTCATTCTGGTGAAGAAGCTAGCGGCCGCTCTCGCGGCTGGCAACACTTGCCTCATCAAGCCGTCAGAGTTGGCGCCTGTCTCACCGTTGATCCTTGCAGAGTGGTGCAGCGAGGCCGGTCTACCGCCTGGTGTTGTGAATGTCGTCACCGGCGGCATCGAGGCTGGGCGCGCAGTCGTTGCCTGCGAGCACGTCCGCCACATCGACCTGACCGGTGGCACCGAGACGGGACGGCGCGTCGCCGCCGCCGCCGCCGAGCGCCTGGTGCCGTGCACGCTGGAGCTTGGTGGCAAAGCCCCAGTCATCATCTGTGAAGACACTGATCTTGAGGAGGCCGTCGCAGGCGCGACATTCGCAGCGTTTGTTGCAGCTGGCCAGACATGCGTCTCAGGCACACGTTTCCTGGTGGCGAAGAACCTTTACGAGGAATTCGCTGAGCGCCTGGCCGCGCGCGCGGGCAAACTGCAACTTGGTGACCCCGCCAAACCATCGACGGATATGGGGCCGGTCATTTCATTACAGGCTCAGTCACGTTGCCTCGATCATATAGCAGCGGCAAAGTCAGCCGGCGCCCGGTTGATGTCAGGCGGTGGCGTACCGGATGATTTGCCGGAGGGCTACCGCAACGGCTTCTTTGTCAAACCCACGGTATTCGCCGACGTTAATCCGCAGATGCGGCTCTTCCGTGAAGAGGTGTTTGGCCCGGTCGTGAGCGTCACGCCATTTCACAATGAAGCCGAAGCCGTCTCACTTGCCAACGATACGGCCTTC
>CAMDBX010000144.1 GCA_945889445.1 Rhizobium sp. Q54 | reverse complement strand
GTTGCCGGAACCGGCTACGAACTCACGGTGATCGCATCCGTGGTGATTGGTGGAACCAGCCTGTTCGGGGGCACGGGGTCCATCTTTGGCACGGTTGTCGGCAGCCTGCTGATCGGCGTGCTGCTCAACGGTCTGGTCCTCATGAATGTGAACTCCTACATCCAGCAGATCATCATCGGCGTCATCATCGTGCTGGCCGTGGCCTTCGATACGTTTGCGAAGTCGCGGCGCCGCAAGAACTGAGATGGTAGATCGTCGGGACATTCCGCTCCGCCGGACCGTTCCGCATCAGTTTCGTCCACCTCGAGAACGCAGATCTCCGGAAGCACAGTCTTGACCTTGCCCGGCTCCCGGCTTTCGGAACGTTCCAGCGCCATTCTGCTGCTGATCGTCGCTGTCAGCTGTTTCGGGGCGGTCGACGGTTTCAGCAAGATCCTCGTCGACAGCCAGTCGTTCGGACAGATCATGCTGGCCCGTTACGCGCCGGCCCTTGTTGCGTTGCTCGTCGCGAGCGGTCCGGGCTCCTGGAGGGGCATGTATTCCACGCGCCGGCCCGGCCTTCAGGTCATCCGGGGGCTCAGCCCTGTCTGCGTGGGGGGACTGATGGTGTTTGCCGTCCGCTACCTGCCTCTGGCGGAGGCCACCGTCATTCTCTTCGCGGGACCATTCATCGTGGTTGCACTCTCACAGCGAATGCTAGGAGAACGTGTAGATCCGGCCAGCTGGATAGCCGTCGCCATCGGGTTTCTTGCCGTTCTCATTGTCGCGCGGCCAGGGATCGACGCGCTTTCAAAATACACGATATTTCCGGCGGCAGCGGCCGTGTTCTATGCCATTCTCCTACTGCTCAGCAGGAGACTGGCTTCCTTGGGCGAATTGCCCAGAACAACCGTTGCCTGGACGTTGCTTGTCGGGACCCTCGTATCTTTGCCGCTGGCAATGTTGGACTGGCGCTCGCCCGATCTCTATCACTGGGTGATCCTGCTCTGCCTCTGCGTGAGCTTTGGGAGCGGGCAACTCCTTTTGACCAAGGCCTTTGCACTCGCTCCCGCCAACGTTCTGACACCCTTCAGTTACGTCCAGATCGTTTCGGCAGCCATCTTCGGGTGGCTGGTCTTTCACAACGTTCCGGATGTCTGGACGATTTCAGGTATGGTCCTGATCGTGAGTGCAGGGGTCTATGTATTTGGACGAAGAGACCCTGCCAACCAGGCATAAGTGCAACTTGCCTAGCCCTGGCTGAGCCATTCCTGGAACGTAGAGAAAACCCGGGCGCCCGGAGTGCCGGCGGGCCTATGTCTGCTTTCGGGCGTTGTTGTTCTGCGCGAGGAAGTCTGGAACCCGGGCTCAAAATCAGTCCTGGCGCGATGTGCATCGACCGATCTCGGTGATGCCGCGCCAACAGTTCTCTCCTTTGTACAGAAGTGGCGCACCCGACAGGATTCGAACTGGTCAATCACCTGCATATCCGGGAGGCGTAGAAGCGCCATGGGAATTACCTGAGCTTTTGTAACCACTCGCAAAAAGGAGTTATGGCATAAACGCTGGCCATTTAGGTGTCGGCACCTTCGTTGCGACCTGTCAGATGGCTCTGAAACGATGTTAGGTGTCGCCAAGATCCTGGTTCAAGCTGAACTCTGGCTCGCATAGCCCCGTGAAGTCTGTGTCGATCGCAAGCAGCGCACCACCTACACCGACCTCCTCCTCTGGTCTTTGAACGCCGGGGCTCCATCCGGAGGTTACAAATAATGTTCTCATGTCTGGCCCGCCAAAACTCATGCTGGTAACCACGGGGCAGGGCAGTTCGACAACATTAGTCACGCTTCCATCGGGCGCATAGCGAGTGAGTCGCCCGGCGCCATAATGGGCACACCACACGCCACCCTCGGCATCGACCGTCAGTCCGTCGGGTACGCCATCGTCGGGGCCCATGCTGGCAAAGACGCGCCGGTTGCGGAGAAGCGGGCTGCCGGATGCGAGATCATAGGCGAGGAGACGTCGCCCGAGGGAATCACTGAAGTAGAGGATATCACCCCCGGGTGAGAAAGCCGGTCCGTTACACACGACGAAGCCGCTATCACCCACCGTTGCTCGGCCTTGCGAGTCGACGCAGTAAAGGATACCCCGGGGATCGGTCTCTGCGAGATCAAGAGTGCCAACCCACAATCGCCCAGAGCGGTCCAGCTTGCTATCATTGTAGATTACAGCTTCGCGGCCATCATTGGGGTCGGCAAAGGGTGAAAAGATGCCCGTGGCCGGATCAAAGAGGACGAGCCTGTTCTCGACCGACAGCATCAGACGTCCGCCAGTCACGAAGACGAAGGAACCAATGAATTTGGTGTCCGGAACCGTCCAACTCTCGACTGGCCCTCCCGCGCGCATGCGATAGAGAATTGGGCCATACAAATCGACCCAGTAGATCGCCTTTTCGCCGGCACGCCACATGGGGCTTTCACCAAGTCGGTCGCGGGTCTGGGCGAAGATTCTTGGAGTGGGGCTTGGCATGAGAATGTCGCCTCCTTTGCCTCTGAAGGAATGAGGTTGGTTGCTATCCTAAAGAACTGGGCTGCGGTAGAGCACCTTGCCATGAGTGCTGATCTCGACCTCCACCATGTACTTGCGCATGCCGGTGACACTCATGGTGATGCCAAGGCCCGGAGCGGCTGGCACGTGCACCAGACCATTGCTATCAGGAGTCAGGTGCGTTTCGCTCATGTCCCAGGCGACCTGCTTGGGTGCGAATGGGTATTCACAGATACGATGGCTCTCAAGCCCGGCGTATGGCTGAAGTGAGGCGCAAAGTGCCAAGTGGGAGGTGAAGGTATGGTTCACATATGTGACGCCGCGCGCTGCTGCATAATCTGCCGCGCGCTTGGCAGGTGCGATGCCGCCGATGCGGCCGCAGTCGATTTGGATGAATCCTACTCTTCCGTAGTCGATGAGTTGCTGAGCCATATGGAAGTTGTGCGAGGCCTCGCCGCCCGCGAGCTTCACGTTTCCGCTCTTTGCGGCCAGAGCCGCATAGGCTTCATAGGCGCCGCCGAGGAAGGGTTCCTCGAGCCATACGGTGTTGACCTCTTCGAGGAATTCAATTCGACGAGCGGCGGCATCGACGTCCTCGCGGAAGATCTGTCCGGCGTCGATCAGCAGTGTGCCGTCGGGGCCGATCCCTTCGCGCGCGGCCTGCAGGTGGTCGCGGTCCAGTTCCAGCGTGCAGCGTCCGAAGGGACCCCAGCCGCACTTTACTGCGCGATAGCCGCTGTCGCGCGCCTTGCGGCAGCCGAGTAACGTTTCCTGTGGCGTATCGCCGAATAGTTGAGAGGCATAGGGAAGTTTGGGATAGACCTTGGTGTAGCCAAGAAGCTCATAGACTGGGGCATTGAGCTTCCGGCCAAGTAAATCCCATAATGCCATCTCGATGCCGGAGAATGTATGGGCGGCCTGCAACAGGTCCATGCATTCCATCTCGACTGCGGCGTGAATGGCCGCGATGTCGTAAGCGCTCTCAATTGCTCTGCCCAGCACCACGTCGCGCACTGGCTTGCAGGCGCCGTGTGACATGGGCGTGACGAAGGCGGCGATGGAGACGAGTGGCGAGGCCTCGCATTCGCCCCAGCCCTCGACGCCGTCGGCCGTGACGCGCACCACCAGCGCATCCTGGCTGCCATCCCCGATGTCCTCCACCTTGGGCATGGAGAGATAGAAGAAATCGACGGCTTCAATGCTCATGGTGGTTTCACTCGTTCATCTGTGGTTCGGGAGGGAAGGTCGCGGAGGCCATTGAGGATGGGGCCCGTGGACTTGAAGACGTGCAGCGAAATGGTTGCGCTAGCCGAGGCCCCGGGTTTGAGGCGCAAGAGCGGCGCACCGCGCGCAGTGGCTTCGCCTAGACCAAGGGCGCAGGGAGTGGTGCTGGGTTCGATGCCAACAAGGTGGGTGCGGCCATTCCACGGCGCATCCTGTGTTGCGGCGAGTTCATACCACAGCCAGGCGCAGGGGAATTGTGTCCCGTCCCAGGTCAGGAGCACGGCGATGGCATCATCCAGACGGCGGATGGCGGCCCACGGTGCATCGAATCCGGAGAGGTAGGTGACGGAAGCCCAAGGGGACTGAGGATGGGTGAGGTTAACGCTGCTGCCTGCCTTTGCGGAGAGCGTTGGCCATGCGCCAGTGGCGCCCGGCGCAATGGGGCTTGCGGTTGGGTCGAACTGTGCTTCTGCAACTACGCGCCGTGCCCCACAGGTGATTTCAAACGGCGCTGCGAGCAAGTCACTGCCGAAGGTGGGGTGGTGGCCCCACATCACATCCACCGGTTTCGATCCCGTGTAGGTGAGTTCCTCGCGAATTTCGATTGTATGGCCGTCGAGTGAGATAGTGCGCCGCATGTTCACGGGAAGCGACGTGAATCTCCGTGTCAGAACGAGTGAGCCATCTGCCATCTCGGTCTCCCAAGGGGCGACCGAAGCCTCGCCGTGGAAGCCGTGGAAGGTGCCATCGACTGTGCAGGCGTCACCGCCGTTTGGAAACAGCACGGGCCAGCCACCGGTGTAACGCGTGAGCCACTCCCGCTCGTCTTGTGCGGCAAGGCTGGGGAGCGGGGCATCAATGCTCTCCCAAGGTACGGTGCCCAGGACGGAGAGGCCGGTTGGTCTATGGCAGACGGCGGTGATCGTGCCGCCGACCTGTGGGTTCACAGCCACCCGTAGCGACGGGCTTTCGAGCGTGAGGCTGCTCACTTGATTGCGCCCGACATGAGTCCGCGGATGAACTGCTTCTGGAACAGCACATAGAGGATGAACATCGGTGCGCTGGCTATCACCATCCCTGCCATGGTGAGCGGAACCTGATTGTTGTAGCGACCGGAGAACACGCTGATGCCCGCCATTAGCGTGCGCTTTGCATCGTCCTGCATGAAGATGATGGCGATCAGCAGGTCGTTCCAGACATAAAGAGAATTGACCACGATGAGGGTGACGAGAGCCGGGAGCGACAGCGGCAGAACCACCTTCATGAGGATGGTGAACTGTCCCGCCCCGTCGATGTGAGCAGCCTCATAGAGTTCACGCGGTACGGTGCGAAAGAAAGTGACGAGGAGGTAAACCGAGAAGGGTGTGATGAGGCCGGCATAGATGAGGATGGCGCCGGAGTAGGTGCTGACCATGTTGAGTCGCGTATACAGCACGAAGAGCGGCACGATCATGACAACGGGCGGCACGGCCATGAGCGAGGTGCTGACCGCCAGAAGCGTGTCGCGGCCACGGAACTGCATGGTGGCGATGGCATAGGCCCCCAGAACCGAGATCGCCGTGGACAGCATGACGGCGCCCGCCACCAGGATGCCGCTGTTCAGCATCCAGTACAAGAAGGGACTGTCGACCAGCACGGACCGGAAATTCTCCAGCACCGGCGAATGGGGAAATCCGAGCTTGTCGATGGCATACTCTTCGTCCGACTTGAGGGCGGTGATGACCATGTAGATGGTGGGCACTAGAGCGAGGAATGCGGCGAACAGCAGAACGAGTTGCTTCGCGACGTTGCTAGGCTGCAAGGGGGTGCGCATCAGAAGTTCTCTGCGCGCCGACGTACCCGGAACAACAGGAAGATGAGGACGCCTGTGACGAGGAACAACATGACAGATGCCGCCGATGCTATGCCAGGCAGGCTGGAGCGGATCAACGCGTTGAAGATGTAGAGTTCGACTACCTCGGTCGATGTGCCGGGGCCGCCGCGTCCGCCGCCCATGATGTAAATGTAGGAGAATACGGCGGCGAGCATGGTGATGACGCTTATCACCATGTAGAACTCGATGACGCCGCGCATTTCGGGCAGGATGATGTGCCACAGCCGGTGCCACCAGTTGGCTCCGTCTATCTTTGCGGCCTCGATCACCGATTCATCGAGGCTCAGCAGGCGGGCCAGGAACAGGATGATACCGAGCGCGGATTCGCGCCAGATGATGAGGATCATCACCGTCCACAGAGCCACATCGGACGAGCCGATCCAGTCCAGCGCCATGAAGTCGAGGCTCATCCAGCGTAGCAACTCGTTCACGGGCCCTGAGAACTGGAACATGCGCTTCATCACAACGGCGACGATGGGAATGGCCAGTACGAAGGGTACGAAGACGATGATGCGGTAGAGCTTCCAGCCCGCCACCCGCTCCGACAGTAGAACGGAGACGATGAGCGAGATAGCGACCATGACGGGAATTGCAAGGAGAAGCTGGAGATTGTGCAGTACCGATTCCCAGAACAGCGACTGACCGAGGACGAGCTGGTAGTTACGCAGTCCGATCCACGGTCCGTCGATGCCCCGCACCATCTTGAAGCTGAACTCGAAGATGCGCAGCAATGGGTAACCGAACACGAAAGCCAGCAAGGCCACGAGCGGCAGGACGTAGAGATAGGGTGTGAGCCGGGAAGAGGGCGTCATGAACCTGCAAGGGCGGAGGGGTCGGAGTCGCTTTGTTCCGGCGACTCCGACGCGTTTCATCAGGTGGGGGAGGAGAGGTCCTTCACCCACTTGCGGTAGTTCTCGACCATGTCGGGGTTGAAGTCCTTCCACTCCTTGGCCGTCTTGGCGGCGAGTTCGCCTGCCTGCTCACCCGTTATCGAGCCCGCAACGATCTGCTGGCCGGTGGGAATGGCAGCGCGTTCGTAGAATTGGCCGGGCATCAAGTTGGTGACGTTGGAGATGTTGGGCTTCAGCCCCCAGTTCTCCCAGAGCCCACGCACCGAGGCATCCTGGATCACGCTCGAGTCGAATGTGGTGTTGGAGGGGAGCCAGTTTGTCGCCTCCCAGAAGGCCTTCAGCTGCTCGGGAGATTGCAGGAATTCGAGGAAGGCGGCAGCCGCCGCAGGATCCTCGGCGTTGGTCGAGATGCCGAGGCCCTGGACGTCAACGACCGGCATGGCCGCAAGCTTGCCCTTGCCGAAAACCGGCATGGTCATGTAGCCGATCTTGCCGCCTGTCGCCTTGCTGTCGACGGGGAGCCTCGTTCCGATGGTCTGGCCAATGCCCAGCTTGCCCGCCACCACGAGATCGATGCCAGGATAGAGTTCGAGCGATGACATGTCCTTGTTGAGGAAGCCCTTCGACTTCAGCTCCGCGAGCTTCACCCAGTGTTCATGGTACTTGGGGTCGTTGAAGTCCTTGTCTCCGATGAAGAGCTCGACGGCCTCGCCCAGCGAGTCGAGCTGCTGAGGCAGGGAGTGGGTAATGTACCATTCGCTCCAGTAACCATCCTGGATGCCGCCGCCCAGCGGCTCGACGCCGGAGCTCTTGAGCTTGTCGCAGGCGACGAGCAGTTCGTCCCATGTTTTGGGCGGTGCCTCGGGATCGAGGCCGGCCTTTTCGAACAGCGTTTTGTTGTAGCACCAGAACATCGGCAGCGGGTACCAGCCGGTGCGATAGATATCGCCACCAAAGTGGCTCAGCATCGTGGGGTTCGAGGCGGCGAGGACGTCCGGCTTGATCAGGCTTTTCAACCCGCGCAGGTAGTCGAGCCAAACGCTTTCCATGTGGTAGATGCCATTCCAGAGATACTGGACGTCGGGCGCATTGCCTGCGGCGGCCGCAGTCTGGAACTGCGAGATCACCACGGCGGTGTCTTGCAACATCGGCTTCACGCTCGCGGCCTTATACTTGGCCACCGAATCGTTGACGTATTTCTGCAGGCCCGGAAGCTCCTGTTCGCCCCAATACCACATATCCATGTCCTTGACCTGCGCGGCGGCACCTTTGGAGAGGCCACCCAGCGCGGCACCGCCCGCCAGCATGGCGGAGGTGAGCATCAAGTTGCGGCGCGTGAGCATCGGGTATGCTGACTTTGTCATGTCGTCTGCCTTCCTTCGTTTCCCTGTTTTTGCTGTCTAGAACGTACTCATTAGGCCGCCATCTACGACGAGCAACTGCCCCGTCATGTAGCGGCAGTAGTTCGAGGCGAGGAACACCACCGTGCCGGCTACATCCTCCGGCTGCCCGCTCCTGCCCAGCGGGATCTTGCGCTTGTCAATATACCAGTCGATGAATTCAGGTGTCGTCGTCTCATCTACGCCGTTCACAACCGACATCGGCGTCACCATAAAGCCCGGCGCCACCGCATTGACGAGGATGTTGTAGGGCGCGAGCTCAACCGCCATGGACTTGGTGTAGGCGATGAGGGCTCCCTTTGCGGCATTGTAGGAACCGCAGAGGCCGCTGGAAGCGAAGCCCTGGATCGAGGAGATATGAATGATGCGCCCGCCGTTCTGCGTCGCCATGATGGGCGCCACCAACTTCGAGCCCATATAAACCGCCTCGAGGTTGATGGAGATGGTGCGGCGCCACTCCTCCAGCGTGTCGTCCAGGATGCTCCGGGTAGCGGGGTTGATGCCGGCGTTGTTGACGAGTGTGTCGATGCGGCCGTGGCGTTCATGAAGATCAGCGACGGTTCGCGCATAGGCGTCATAGTCGGTTACGTCGAAGCTGTGCTGGGTGCAGCTGCCACCACCGCGGGCTATTTCCTGAGCCACGTGTGCGAGGGTCTCAGGGTTGCGGTCTACGAGTGCCGGTATGGCGCCCTCGCGGCTTAATTCAAGAGCGATGGCGCGGCCCAAGCCCTGGCCCGCGCCTGTCACGATACAGATTTGGCCGTTCAGAAGCCCCATTGAAGGTCTGCTCCACCCAATCCGGCGACTATATGGGTGCTGAAACTCTCGTCAAGCGCGAGGTCGCTCGTCAAGCGCGAGGTCGGGGGTCACATGCCCACCAGCGCTGCACTCAACGGATATACCATCACGTGTGCTTTGGCCAAAGCGAATGCCCTAGCAACTGTATCTGTTAGGTCGTTGGGACTGCCCATTTCTGACGGTTCTTGCATAGTGCATTCGCGATGGTGACCAGCTTTCTGGCGACGGCGGTGATGATGACCTTGTGCGGTTTCCCGGCCTTGCGGAGACGGTCTGCGAATGAT